>JANNNB010000370.1:0-45913 GCA_031398325.1 Actinomycetes bacterium | reverse complement strand
CCCTTGCGCCCGCGCGCCCCCCACGACCGTTCTCTGTTGTGGTGACGCGATGATCAGTCGAGGCGTTCGATGATGGTGGCGTTGGCCATGCCGCCACCCTCACACATCACCTGCAGGCCGTAGCGGCCGCCGGTGCGCTCGAGCTCGTTGAGCAGCGTCGCCATCAGCTTGGTGCCGGAGCAACCGAGCGGGTGGCCGAGAGCGATGGCGCCGCCGTTGACGTTGACCTTGCTCATGTCGACGTCGAACTCCTTCTGCCAGGCGAGCACGACGGAGGCGAACGCTTCGTTGACCTCGAACAGATCGATGTCCTCGATCGACATGCCGGACTTCTCGAGGATCTTGCGAGTGGCCGGGATCGGGCCCTTGAGCATCGTCACCGGGTCGGTTCCGGCGACGGCGAAGGCGTGGAAGCGCGCGCGGGGCTTCATGCCGAGCTCTTCCGCCTTCTCCTTGCTCATGATGAGCACGGCCGATGCACCGTCGGAGATCTGGGAAGAGTTGCCAGCGGTGATGGCACCGTCTTCCTTGAAGGCCGGCTTGAGCTTGGCGAGCGTCTCGGTCGTCGTGCCGTCGCGAATGCCCTCGTCCTGCGAGAACACCTCGGTGGCGCCGTCGATCTCGACGTTGATCTTGATGATCTCGTTCTCGAAGCGCCCTTCGTCGCGGGCGATCGCGGCACGCTGCTGGCTCTGCGCACCGAAGGCGTCGAGGTCGTCACGGGTCAGGCCGTACTCCTCGGCGATCATCTCCGCACCGATGCCCTGCGGGGGCAGGCCGGACTCGGCGTAACGGTCGAGCTGCGCCTGCGGGAACGGGAAGCCCATACCCGGTACGACCGAGGCGCCCATCGGGGTGCGGGTCATGACCTCGACACCGGCGGCGACGACCACGTCGTACGCGCCTGCGATGACGCCCTGGGCGCCGAAGTGCATCGACTGCTGGCTGGAACCGCACTGGCGGTCGACGGTGGTGGAGGGAACCGACTCGGGCCAGCCGGCGGCGAGCACGGCGTTGCGACCGATGTTGAGCGACTGCTCACCGACCTGCATGACGCAGCCCATGATCACGTCGTCGACCATCTCGGGGTCGAGGCCATTGCGCTCCTGGAGCGCCTTGAGGGTTTCGGCTGCGAGGGCGGCGGGGTGCCAGTCCTTCAGCTTTCCGTTGCGCTTTCCGCCCGCGGTGCGGACGGCGTCGACGATGACGGCTTCGGTCATTTTTCTCTCCTGTTGTTCGTTGGATCGTTGGTCGGTGAAGGATTGGGTGAAGGATTTGGTGACGCGCTTGATGACGCGTCTGGCGGAGCCGAGGCGGGTGGATTGGTGATCGCCGTCTGCAGGTTCTGCTGGAGCCGGGTCATCACCCACGCGAGCGCTTGGCGCTCCTCACGGCCGATGCCCCGGCGAAGTTCGGCACGAAGGACGGCGTCGACCTCGCTGATCTCCGCGGCGAGGTCCCGACCTGCCGCCGTCGTGCCGACGAGCCACACGCGCCGGTCGGCCGGGCTGGGTTGCCGTTCGATGAGTGACCTGGCCTCGAGTTGATCGACCACGGATCCGATGGCGGCACGGCCGATGTCGAGATGGTCGGCGAGACGGGTCTGGGTCGTCGGCCCGAACTCGGCGATGTAGCCGAGCAGGCTCGCTTGGGTGAGGTTCAGCCCGAGCGGGGCGAGACGGGCGTCGAACGCGGTCCGCACGAGGCGTGCCGTCGCCATCAGCGTCGACTCGACGCGCAGCCACGGTGGGGAGTCCAACTCGTGGGTGGTCAAGTGGCTGGTCATCCGGGTGCATACTGTACGACGCCATACAGTATTTTGGCAAACCGACCGCCCGATCGGGTGAGATGCCATTCCGCCGGCCGCTCCTAGCCTGCCCGGATGCGCTCCCTCGTCGTCACGTCCGTCAGCTGCCTCGCCCTGGTCAGCCTGGCGGCGGCCTGCTCGAACACGTCAGGGACCGAGGACGAGACGACCCGCGACAGTGCTGGGGACGTCGTCCACGGCGGCGACCTCGGGGTGTTCGCGCTCCAGCTGGGCGACTGTGTCGACGCCAGCAACTTCCTCGACACTGTCGGGCCCGGTGACTCGACCGTGATCGACGGCTTCGCCGCCATCCCGTGCGACGAGCCGCACACCGCCGAGGTCGTGTTGGTCGATGACGAGTACTTCGCCGATCTCGAGGAGTACACATCGGAGGAATCCATGTCCGAGAGCTCGACGCCGGTCTGCATCGCGGCGTTGGACGAGTACACGGGAACCGAGTACGAATCGAGTCAGTTCGACTTCGTGTCCCTCGTGCCGACGTCGGAGTCGTGGGATCAGCTCGACGATCGCGGACTGGTGTGCATGGGGATCACCCTGAACGAGGACGCGAACGCGCCGCTCGAGACGTCCGAGTCGATGCGGGCCTGATTCGTCGACCAGCAGGTTTCGTCGGCCGCAGGCGGTCCGGGGCGTCCCGATTCGTCGAGCTGTAGTGTGGACTCATACTGTACGGAGTCATACAATCTTCGCTGGCGGCATGCGTCGCCGGACACCACGATCAGGAGCGACGCCATGACCGACACACTCAGCGGAACCACCGGCTTGACCAATGCGGAGGCCGAAGCGTTCCGCCAGAAGTGCATCGACTTCATGGAGGCCCACGCCAAGAAGTCGGGGGTGCCGACGTATGACGAGCAGAAGGCCTACCTTGCGGCCGCGGCCGAAGCCGGTCTCGCCGGCGTGCCCTTCGCCGCCGAGTACGGGGGCGGCGGACTGACGCTCACCCACGAGAAGATCTGGCGCGAGGTGAAGGGCAGCTACACGATGATGGACGGCGAGTTCATCATCAGCCAGGGCATGTGCCTGCCGATCCTGAACGAGTACGGCACGCCGGAACAGAAGGAACAATTCCTCGCGGACAACATCTCGGGCCGCACGATGTGGTGCCAGATGTTCTCCGAGCCGGGAGCCGGCTCGGACGTCGCCAGCCTCCAGACGAAGGCGGAACTCGACGGCGACGAGTGGGTCATCAACGGCCAGAAGGTCTGGACCACGTTCGCCCACATGTCCGACTACGGCATCGCCATCGCCCGCACCGATCCCGACCAGGTCAAGCACGCCGGCCTGTCGATGTTCATCCTCGACATGAAGGCTCCGGGTGTCGAGATCCGCCCGATCCACCAGATCGACGGTGGCTCGCACTTCAACGAGGTGTTCTTCACCGATGTCCGCATCCCGAAGTCGTGGCAGGTCGGCGAGCTGAACGCCGGCTGGAAGCTGGCCACCGCCATGCTCATGTACGAGCGCGTCGCCATCGGTGGTGCGGGCGCGGGCAAGATCAACCAGCCGCAGTTCAAGCAACTGCTGAAGGCCGCGAAGGAGTCCGGTCAGATCGAGAACCCGGTCGTGCGTGATCAGCTGATGCAGATCTGGTCGATGGAGACCACCAAGTCACTCGTGGCGATGAAGAACCGCGACGAGCAGAAGGCCGGCAAGACCCCGGGACCTGGCGGCTCGCTCGGAAAATTGTTCGGTTCGGTGATCGCGTGGAAGGTGCGGGCGATGATGCTCGAGTTCGCCGGTCCCGGTTCCGTCGCATGGGACCCGGCCGACGAGACCGGTGGCGACCGCGTGAGGATGGTGCTCAACTCGTTCCAGTCCGGCATCGCCGGCGGCACCGACGAGATCCAACGCAACATCATCGGCGACCGCGTGCTCGGCCTGCCCCGCGAACCCGCCGTCGACCGCGACGTGCCGTTCCGTGACCTCAAGGTCGGCACCCAGAAGTCCTGATCGCATCGCCACGTTCGCGTGAACAAACTGCGGTGCCACACCGCAGTTTGTTCACGCGTTCGGTCATTGGCGCGGCGAAAACTCGCACGACATGGGCTCCGGCGGCTACGAATGCGCCATGTCATCGGGCACGGCCGAACAGCAAACAGGAACCACCGACCATCGGTTGACGACTCGGCAGATGGCCCAGTTCGTCGCCAACGGGTTCATCCGATTCGATGCGATCGTTCCGGACGAGATCAACGAGCGCGCGATCGACGAAATGCGCCGACTGAACGCGGAGCGCATGTCACCCGAGGGCGCGAAGCCGCCGCACACGGGGACCCCGCTCGCCGACTGCTACCCGGAGCCGTCTGCGATCGGTGAGTACCTGCGGCTCCCGCAGATCGCCGGGATCATCGAGTCGTTCGTGGGCACCGACCCGCTGTTCGATCACGACTGGACGCACTACATCGCACCGCACGCCCGATACGTCCAGCCGTTGCACGTCGATGCCATCACCGACTCGACCGACCTCGCGTTCGACGTCCAACTGTTCTGGTACCCGCACGACGTCGGGCCAGGTGAGGGCGGCACCCGGTTCGTGCCGGGCAGTCACCTCCGCCGCGTCCGCGCCTCCGGCCTCGACCGCTACCACCACATCGCGGGCGAGCAGCAGTTCGCCGGCCCTGCCGGCACGGTGGTCGTGTTCCATCACGGGCTGTGGCATGCCGGCCAGCCGAACCCGGGCGACACCGAGCGCTGGATGCACAAGGTCCGGCTCAATCCGACCGCACCACAGGTCCGCCTCTGGAACACCAGCGACCTCGACGAGCTCCAGAACCCACCGTCGGACCACGTCTTCGCCCGGATGCAACCCGACAGCGTCGCCCAGATCTTCCGTACGTTCCATCCCTGGATGGGCGTCACCGACTATCGCAACGAGCAGGTGCAACGGGCGCTCCTCTGGCGCTACCTCACCGGTGACGAGCAGTACGACGTCGACCACTACCTCACGCGTCTCGAGGGACACGCCGCGGTCGCCGCATCATGACGCAGCGGCAGCAGGTTCTCTACCTCTGGGCCTCCGGCTCAGCGCTCGACTCGTCGACGGTCGGATGGGCGTTCCACGACGGAGCCGACGGGGCCGGGCCGAGCCTCCCAGCGGGCGACGTTCCCTACGCGAACGGCGAGATGGCATTGCGCGACGGTTGGATGTTGCTCCAGTCGGCGCAGCTGATCCCGCCCACGCCCGGCACCGAGCACCTGAACGCCTACCTCGACTACGAGTTCGTGTTCGAGCGCCGCGTCGACATCTGAGGTCCGACCGTCACGCCGCGCTGGGGGTGGCGGCAACGGTGAAGCCTGCACGCGGCATCTCGCCCCAGCCGGTGGACCCGGGGAACAACGAGCGGATCCGCCACACCAACGTCAGTTGTCGATAGCCCCAGTTGGCAGCGACCGACCATCCGACCAACCACAGCAGGTCGCGACGGGAACTGAAGGTGTGCAGGTACTTCGTCATCATCGAGACGCCGATCATGGTCATCACCATGCCGAAGAGCTGTGTGGCGAAGAACATCGCGAAGACACCCTCCAGGTTGACCCATCCGGCCCAGAGCAGTCCGGCGATCATCACCCAACCCAGCGCTTCGAGCAGCGGGCCGATCCACTCGAACACGAACAACGAACCGACACCGAGCGAACCGACCGACCCGTATCGCTGCCGACCGATCATCGAGCCGTGGTCCTTGATGATCGCCTTCAGGCCACGGTGCCACCGGATTCGTTGGCGGCGCAGTACTTCCTTCGTCGACGGGAACTCCGTCCAACAGATCGATTCCGGAACCTGGATGACCGAGTAGTTGTCACCCCGATCCGCGAGTTCGCGCTGGATCCGCAGGCACATGTCCATGTCCTCGCCGAGATGTCCGTGTCGGTATCCACCGACGTCGATCACCGCATCGCGACGGAAGAGACCGAAGCCTCCCGAGACGATCGGCATGGCGCTGAGCCGGGCGAGTCCCGGTCGAGCGACGAGGAAGGCCGTGAGGTACTCGATCGTCTGACAGCCGACCCAGTAGTTGGTCGGCGCACGCCGTTCCATGATGTCGGGTCCGTCGATGACGATGTCGTTGGCCGGCATCAGCGTTCCGCCGACGGCAGCGATCCTGTCGGGTGCCGCAGCGACCTCCGCCATGCATCGGGCGATCGAATCTCGCTCCATGAACTCGTCGGCATCCATGACGACGACCCACGGGTGACGAGCGAGGTTGATTCCCGCGTTCGCACCGTCCGCCTTCGCCCCCGACGGCGCCTTGTCGACGACCGTGATCCGCGGTTCGATCCTCGATCGGTACACGGTGAGCACCCGTTCGGTCGGAATCGGGCCCTGTTCCGGATCCGACGCGAACACCTCGAGCCCGAAATGATCGATCAAGACCTGCAGGGTGTCGTCCTTGGAGCCGTCGTTGACCACGACGACCTCGATGTGGGGATACTCCTGAGCGAGGGCACTGACGGTGGTGTGGGTGATGACGTTCGCCTCGTTGTACGCCGGCATGATCACCGAGACGCCGGGCATCACGTTGTCGGTGGCGACCTTGGCGAGAGCGACCGGTCGACGTCCGCCGCGATTCTCCCGCAGGAGTCGGCGGGACAGGCCTGCGTATCCGAGCAGAACCGTGTACTGGAGAACGGTGAAGGTGAAGCAGAAGGCGGCGAATCCGACGATCGCCACCCGGATCACGAGGCCACCGCTTGCAGCTGCACCTCTCGTCCGTGGCCGTCGTCCATCCACAGAATCTCTGCGGCCATCCGTGCGGCATCCGAACCGTCGCCCTCCGCCGCCGTACGACGGAGGATCTGCCGACCGACGACGCTGTCGCTCAGGCTCGCAGCCACGGCGTATCGGGTCATCCGGTCGTCAGAGCCGAGCGCGCCGGCCAGGGCCAGCTGCGCGCCCGGGTGATCGACGCTGGCAGCGAGTGCGGTCACTGCGGCCAGACGTTTCGCGGCTGAACGATCGTCGAGCGAGCCGATCAGGGTCGAGATGGCGTCGCCGACTGTCGCACGATCGAACATGGCGCTCTCGTTGAGTGCACGCCGGGCAAGCATCGGTGCGCTGCGCCACTGCGCTTGCGACAGCGGGACCGTCGAGGATCCGCGCGTCTCGAGCTTCGAAATCGCTCGCCCGATCGAATCCAGCACCCAACTCTCACTGCCGTCAGCGAGGCCGATGAGAACTCCGATGCCGATCGACGGATCGATTTCGACGACGGCGTCACAGGCGGCGCGAACGACGGCTGGGTTGGCATGGCGGGTGAGCACCGCTGCATCGCCGAGGAGTTCGTGGAGGCGCAACACCTCGGCGAGTTCCAGCGCCTCGACGATCTGGTGCGCGTCGCCGCTTCCGAGTCGCGTGCGCAGCACGGCGGGGAGTCGGCTTCGGCCGATCGTCGTGAACAGCGCCGGGTGGACACCGTAGGCTTCCTGACGGATCGCTACTGCGATCGCGGCGGCGACCAGGATCGGCTGGGGCGCCTGCTCGATCAGTTCGGTGAGATTCGTGCTGTTCTGGTCGATGCTGCGTCCCGATCCGAGCTCGGAAGCGAGGTGGTACCCACGCCGCCACACCTTGCCGTCGCGCTGCCCGTCGACCTCACTGGAGCGGCGGTTCCGGAACGTGTTGACGATCAAGGCGACCAACGCGATGACGGCAACTGCGCCGAGCACCCAGGTCGCCTCCACTCCGTCCATGCGTTCTCTATCGCCTCGCGGACACCCACCTAAAGCTCACGAGCCATAAAGACAGAAAGTCTGACAACATCGACCCCCCTGGCCCGCCTGATCACAGGGTGAGACCGACGTCACAGCGGACAGGACGTGACATAGTGTCGCAGGATCGTCAGCTCATCACGGAGGTCGAGTGCCAAGGGCTCTGATCGTGGCCAATCGAACGGTCGGCGGGGATGGTCTCGTTGCCGCGGTCGAGGAACGGCTCGCCACCGACGACTACACGTTCCACCTCCTGGTCCCCGTGACCAGTTCGGTCTCGACGTCAATCGCGCTGGGCGCCATGGCAGTCGACACGATGCCGATGGACGCTCTCGATCTGCCGAACGAACGGGAGCGGGCCGACGAGCGGCTGGCCTACGGGCTGGCCTGGCTCACCGAGCTCGGCGCCGCCGCCACGGGCGAAGTGGTGACCGATGCTGACACCGTCCACGCCGTGTGTCGCGTCGTCCAGGAGCGGACGATCGACGAGGTGATCATCTCGACGCTGCCGACCACGCTGTCGCGTTGGCTCCGCCAGGATCTTCCCCATCGGATCGAACGCAAGGTCACCGTGCCGGTCACGGTCGTCACCTCCACGTCGCACCCGTAGACCTCGCAGCCGTACACCTGCACCGTTGCGGTCGTGCCGCGGTGCCTGGCACCCATGCACGACCTTCCTACACTGCGCCGATGGAACCAGCGGCGTTGCAGACGCTCGTGCTCATCGTGTCGATCGCGACACTGAGCCCGTTCCTGTCCGACATCGCCAAACGATGGACGCGCCTCCCCGGCGTCGTCATCGAGATCGGGCTCGGCATCGTCATCGGGCCATACGTGCTGGGGTGGGCCGAAATCGACACCATCATCGACTTCCTCGCCGAGCTCGGACTCGTGTTCCTCATCTTCCTCGCCGGGTTCGAACTCGACCCGAAGGTGGTCAAGGGTCGGCCGATCAAGCTCGGCGTCATCGGCTGGATCATCTCGTTCGGGATCGGCATCGTCGTCGCCACGCTGCTGCACACCATGGACGTCACGACGGGCATCCGCTTCGTCGCGATCGCATTGACCACCACGGCGATCGGAACCCTGTTGCCGATCCTCGGCGACGCCGGCGTCCTTCCGACGAAGCTCGGCGCGAACATCCTCGCCAGCGGCTCGGTCGGCGAGATCGGCCCGATCATCGCGATCTCACTGGCGTTGACGTCGGACACCCCCGGTCGGACGACGGTCGTGATCGTGGTCTTCGGACTGATCGCCGGGATCGCTGCCTGGCTTGCAACGCGTCAGGCCAAGCCTCGCACCATCGGGCTGATCACCAAGACCCTGCACTCCAGCGGCCAGTTGGGAGTGCGGATCTGCGTCATGCTCTGCCTCATCCTCGTCTGGACGGCATCGGAGTTCGGGCTCGACGTCCTGCTCGGAGCGTTCGCCGCCGGCATGGTGGCGAGGCTGTTCCTGGTCGGTCATTCGACGGGCGGAGATCCCGACCGTGACGATTCAGCGAGCCGCCAGGTCCAACATCGGATCGAGGCTCTCAGCTTCGGGTTCTTCATTCCGCTCTTCTTCGTGGTGAGTGGTGTGCGGTTCGATCTCGACGCGTTGCTCGACCCGGTCGAACTCGTCAAGGTCCCGATGTTCCTCACCCTGTTCGTCATCGTGCGCGGATTCCCGGCGCTGCTCTACCGGAAGGACCTCGTGCGCCGCGACGTGCTCGCGCTCGGCCTCCTCCAGGCAGCGGCGTTGCCGTTGCTCGTGGTGATCACCCAGATCGGCGTGGAGACCGGGCAGATGCGCACCGACAACGCAGCCGGCCTCGTCGGCGCAGGGTTGCTGTCGGTCGTGATCTTCCCGATCATCGCTCTCGCGATCCGGCCGACCGACGGCCAGGACGAGTTGGTCGCGGACCGACCGGTGTGGGATCCGACGATGGACACCAGCGACCTCGCGGAGTAGGTCGGCTCGCGGGAGCGGTCAGCGGGCCCCGATGGTGGTGCGGTGCAGGAGCCGGTCGTAGCCCTCGTAGCCGCCGGTGGCACGATGCAACACCGAGCGGTTGTCCCACATGACGAGCATGCCGGCTTCCCACTCGTGGCGGTACCAGAACTCCTCGCGGGTCTGCCACCCGTACCACTCTCCGAGCAGCGCGTTGGCTTCGTCGTCGGGCATCCCATCGATGCCGATGACGTAGCCGATGCATCCGAACAGGCCGAGCCGGCCGGTTTCGGGATGCTCGCGAACGATCGGGTGCAGCTGCGTCGCTTGCGCCTCGTCGGACGGGCGGATGTCCATCGAGCGTGCCGCCTGGTCGTTCGTGCCGTAGGCGCCACTCGGTGCATAGCCGCCGCGGGCCGAGTGGATCGCCATCTTGCCGGTCAGGCGCTGACGCAGATCGTTCGGCATCGAGTCGAGCGCCTTGTGTTGATCGACGTAGAGCGTGTCTCCGCCGTGCGGTGGGATCGTGATCCCGTACAGACACGTACCGTCGGGTGGCCGCTCCTGGAAGCTCCAGTCGGTGTGCCAGTTCTCGGCGAACAGTGACGACGTCTCGTCCGCGTCGCGCCGGATCGCGATGACGTGGTCGCTCCCAGCGATCGGTGCGATGAACGGGTCGTGGCCGAACGATCCGAAGTACGAGGTGAATCGTTCGAGGTCGTCGTCGGTCAGGGACTGTCCCGGAAAGGCGAGCACGTGATGTTCGAGCCAGGCTGCACGTATCTCGGCGATCGTGTCGACGTCCAGCTCCGTGGAGATGTCGATCCCCGTCACCCGTGCGCCGCATGCCTGGCCTGACCCCTCGACGCGAATCGCCACGCGCCGCACCCTAGAGCAAGGTCGGCGCCGGCCGGTCAGCGCACGAGGTAGTACAGCGCCAGGACCGTTCCGTAGGTCACCACGACACGGCGCAGGGCGGGGCCGCTGACGACGTCGGCGAATCGACCTCCGCACCAGCCGCCGAGCAGGCTCGCCGGGGCCATCGCCAGTGCGAGACCCCAGTAGACCTTTCCGGTCCACACGAAGAACAGCGCGGCCGTGACGTTGACGACGAGCGACAGCAACGACTTCTGCGCGTTGAGCTTGTTGATCGAATCGGTGAACAGCAGACCGAGCACGGCGAGCATCATGATCCCGAGACCGGCCCCGAAATAGCCGCCGTAGATCGACACGGCGAAGATTCCGACGGCTGCCACGACGGGCGACCGGTCGGTCGGCATGTCATCCGGCGCAGCGCCGATGCGCAGTGCCTGCTTGATGTAGTTCTGTCCGCCGAGCAGCGCGCAGGCAGTCAGGATCAACCACGGGATCAGCTGTTCGAACAGCTTGTCGTCGGTGGTGACGAGCAGGATCGACCCCACCAGGCCACCGAGGCAGGCCGCCGCCGACAGCACGCGAAGGCGACCGCGCTGCCCCTCGAGCGATCCGCGCTGCGCGTACGCGCCTCCGAGATAGCCAGGGCACAGCGCGACCGTGTTGGTGATGTTCGCGTTGACGTTCGTCGCCCCGAGCGCCATCAGCGCCGGGAACGAGATCAGCGTGCCACCGCCGGCGATCGCGTTGACAGCGCCCGCGGCGAACGCGGCGAGCGATGCCAGCACGTAGTCCAGCGTGCTGAAGTCGACCGCGAGCATGGCCGCCCAGGCAATCGCTCCGACCCCTCACATCAACGTTTGCGACAAGATTTCGGAGACCCGGTCCGCAGATTTCTTGTCGCAAACGGGAATTGGCGTGCTGGAGCGGGTGGACGGGTAGGGGGCAAGGGTGGCGGTGGCAGCGTGATACGAAAGGGAGATGACGACTGAGCAAGATCCCCATCCCGAACCGGTGATCGTCGGCGCGTTCGCCAGTGTCGGTGAGGCCGAGGTCGGCCAGGCCAACCTGCGCGCCTTCGGCATCGAGAGCGCGATCGTCGACAACGACGGTGGTGGCGTGATCCCCGTCGACGGCGATGGCGGGATCGAGTTGGAGGTCCGAGCTGCCGACGCTCAGGCGGCGAAGGAGATCCTCGCCGACACCGAGGCCTGACGAGTCCCGGGTCCGGCCTCCGTCACTCGAACCAGCCGAAGACGTCGACGATCACGTCGGCGACGTCCTGCGAGCAGTAGCGCAGACGGGGCTCCGGCCCAGGGCCGAGGGTCGTGAACGCCGTGGCCGGCCGGTCCTGGTTCGCCGCTCGGGCGTTCTGGATGCTGACGTCGCCGCCGGCCCAGGGGTTCGGCGTGGCGCAGATCCAGCCCGGAGCACGGCTGGTCATCGTCACGTTCTGTGCGATCGCCGTGGCGCTCGCCGGTACGCCGACCGGTTCCAGGGTGACCTGACCGCCCGGCGTGAGTTGAGTGACGCCGATGGCGTTGCGGCTGTCGGCGATGCGGGTGGGCTCGGTCAGCCGGAGCCGACCAGCGGTCCCGGGCGGATCGGTCGCTGAGGTGACCCATCCCCCGACGTCGACGACAACGTCGGCGACTTGGTACAGGAACAACTCGACCGTCCCGTCGGCGCCGACCGGAACGAGGGCCAGGTTCGCCCGGGTGTCGGCGTTGCCGCCGTGGTTCACCGTCGAGGTGGCCGGTTGCGCCGTTCCGCCGGCGTACGCCGTGACGTAGCCCGGCGCATCGCTACCCGGACCGATGGCGGTGACGGTGAGCGAGACGGTGCGGGCACCGGCCGGCACGCCAGCGCGCCCGGCCACCGCGAAACGGACGACGGACGTGTTGCCCGAGTCGGCTCGGGAGTGCTCGTTGCCCGGTGACGACGATGCTCTGGTGTCGAGGAGTCGCGCGGGTGTCACCGCTTGGAAACGCCCGCTCGCGACCGGGCCGTTGGCGACCGAGTAGTAGCCGAGCACGTCGATGATCACATGGACGTCGGCGTAGACCTCGATCGTGATCGCCCCGCTTGCGTCGACCTGCACGACCGTGCTGTTCGCAGCGACGTCGCAGGCACCGACGTTCGCGTTGGAGGTGGCCGGTCGGGTGGTGCCGGGCTTCCAGGCAACGAGATAGCTCGGGGCGTTGCACTGCTGCTCGGGGTTGCTGCCGTTGTCGAGCGTGATGTTGACCAAGGCGGCGCTCGCTCCGGTCGGTGTGCCCAGCGCGACGTTGCGCGGCTGCGCGCCCACCACACGGCCGACCGGGCCGCCGATGCCGTTACGCGTGTCGAGCACGCGCTGGGCCGATGGGTAGGCCTCGAATACGAACGCGCCGGACGTCGGGGGCGGGACCGTGTTCGGCGGGGTCGTCGTCGACGCTCCGAGATATGCGGGTCCGGCGGGATCGCTCGTGGCTGCGTTCGGGCCGACGATCTTGCGGAGCTGACCGTTGCCGTTGTTCACGTAGAACATCGCTCGCTCGCCGTTGCGCACACCGAACACGAACTCGGTCGCCACGCTGAGGTTCGTCTCGGTGAAGGGGGCCGCATAGTTCACCGCACCTTGCGCGTTGATCGTCCACATGTCGTTCACGCCGCCGTCGGCGAAGAGATACGCGCCGTCGTACGCCGCGCCCCACCATCCGTTCGGCACGAAGGCACCACCCACGATGTAGCCGTCCCGATATGACGTCACCGGGTCGGTCACCCCCGCGCCGGGAAGTGCACAGGGCAGAACCTGGCCGGTCGGGCACGGTCCCTCACGGGTGGGCCAGCCGTAGTTCGCGCCCGCGGCACCATCGTTGACTTCCTCCCACGTGCTGGCGCCGACGTCGTTGATCCGGAACCGGGTCGTCGCCGAGTTCGGATCGAACGCGAGGCGGAACGGGTTGCGCAGACCGTAGGCATAGATCTCGTCGCACACTGCGGCCGACTGTCCCATGCGCGCACAGGGGCCGTGGCCGGCTGCACTGAGGAACGGGTTGCCTGGAGCCGGCTGGCCGGTGGTCGTGATGCGCAGGATCTTGCCACCGAGCGATGCGAGGTTCTGCGCCCGTGAAGTGTCGGCTCCCTCCCCGACGCTGAGGTAGACGAACCCGTCGCGGCCCACTTCGACCGACCCGCCGTTGTGATTCGTGGCCGACCACATGATGTTGTCGACCAGCACCTGCTCGGATCCGATCGAGTTCCCGCTGATCGTGAACTTCGACAACGTGTTGGCGCAACCGCCCGGCACCGGCCGCGTCGCATACACGTAGATCACACCCGTCGTCGCGAACGAAGGGTCGAGCGCAGCGCTCAGGAGGCCACGCTCCCCCGTGGCGCAGACGTCGACCGTGCCGATCGTGCTCACCGTGCCGTTCCCCGCAACACGCTTGATCGCTCCTTGCTTCTCCATCACCAGCAGGTCGCCTCCCGGCAACACCTTTACCGAGGTCGGTTGCGAGAACGAGCTGACGAGCGTGTCGGTGAACCCGCCTGGAAGTGCCTCGACGCGAGGGGTGAGTGGGCCGACGAACAGCGAACCGACGGCAGCGACGATCGCCGCAACGATCAGCGAACTCTTCGATACGGATGATTTGATGCGCATGGGACCCTTCGGAGAAATCCCGCCCGTCGGATGTCACCAACCTAGTTCGAGATCCCGACCGATGATCGCGGTGTGGCGTGGGGCCGGCGGTCAGACCGAGATGCTGATCGGGAAGCTGGCGATCCACCCTGCCGTGCCCACGAACAGGATGCAACCGATCGCCAAGGTGATCACGCGCAACCGATCCGTTCGCAACTTGGTGCTGATCCCAGCGAAGAACAGCGACACCGACATGAGGACCACGGCCAGCACGTAGTTCGAGGCGCGTTGGATGTCGCGGCTGACGATCGCAGACGACGCAGCGCTCTCTTCGTCCAGTCGAGCCGTCTCCACGCTCGCTGACGTCTGGTAGTCGTCCATCGCGAACGGCGACAGTGGAGCGCCGGGTGTGGTCAACGGTTCGGTCTCCATCCAGGCGTCGAATGCCACGGCGAACTCCGGTCGGAAGCGGTTCTCGTAGAACGTCTGCAGATCCTGGTCATCACGGGCGGTCGCATCGATCCATTGGATGAACGTCGCGACGTCGACTTCGGTCTGACTGTCGGAGAGGCCGTCGGCCCGGGCCGCTTCGATGCGCAGCGCCGTGGTGCGGCTGGCGGCGCGTGCTTGTTCTCCGTTCCAGCGCATCGCCTGATAGCTCGACCAGGCCGTGGCGACTGCAGCGACCGCGAGCAGAATCGTCGCCACGACTTCCAGCCGGTCGGTTCGCCGCGCCGTCGCGGGTTCCGCCTGCGCCACCGTCGATGCGACGGGCGGATCGACGCCCACGTCCCCGATCCCTCCGGTCTCGTCCATCAGCCGATCACCACGATCCGGTCGCCCGGTTCCAGTTCGATACGAGCATCGGCGTGCGGACAGAGCGTCAACGCGTTGCCCCGCTCGGCTGAGCGGCTCCAACCGATCGCGATCAGGCCCTGCCCGTAGGCGCTCCGCGCGACCTCGCTGAACGCCACTGCGCCGGTGACGCCCAGGATCGACGGATCGATCGCCCCGATGCCGGGACCGGTGCCGGTGTAGAGCTGCAGCAGCACTGCTCGTCGCTCCGGCAACTCGGCGAGCTGGGCGATCATCTCGCTCGCTATGGCGTCGCTGATCACGAAATCATCGACACTGCCCGCCGGCGCCAGGTCGACGTTGCCGGCGTCGCGCAACTCGACCACCACATTCGGGGCGAGTGTCCGATCGGCCAGTTCGCGCCGCACCACTCGCAGATTGAGCAGCGTTCGGCTGTCCGCCTCCGCGCTCGTGAGCCGATGGCGGTACGCGAGCAACAGGATCGACGTCAACGACTCGGGTCGATGGTGCTCATTGTCGAGCTGAAGCGTGCGCGAGCTGCTCGACGTGAGTGTCAATTCGACGCGCGAGCAGAGGGCGGCGTCGGGCGCATCGTCCAGGAGGCCGGGGTCGTACACGATGTTGACGGTGGATCCGGGCGCTGCGTCACGGTCGAATTGTTCGACGAGTTGGCGAGCAAGGCTGTTCCACCCGACGATCAGGACGTGCTGCAGATGCTGTTCTCGGATGACCGGTCGATCACCACCAAACACGGTGGACACCAGAGCACTCACGGATGATGCCGTGCGTTCGGGCGCCGTGATGGGTCCGTCGTCCTCGGCGATGTACACGAGCCGGGTCGACGAACCGAGGACGACGTCGGGGTCCGGACTGAGCTCGACCGCACCGTCGTCCGACATCACCCCGATCGGTGTCGCGTCGTCGAATCCCAGAACGACGTCACCGAACGTCCGACCAGCGAACTCGGGGAGGTTCCGCACATACAGATCGGGTCCGTTGAAGTCGAGCAGCTCGCGGATGACCTGGATCAGCCCGGGGCCGCGCAATGCGTAGGCCGCGATCCGGGCGATCGCCTGATCGGGGATGATCGGGTGCACCGCGCTGCCGCAAGCGTGCACGAGGCTCCGAGCGACGTGGGGATCGTCGACCTCGGCGATGATGGGCACCGTCTCGAAACTGCCGAGCGCCGCACCCATCGCCAGGACCGCCTTGACCACGTCGGAGTCACCGACCTCGTCGTCGGCCAAGACGATGACCGCACGCGCGTCGCGTGGCGCCACGATGTCGAGATCGCTCACGCTGGTCGGGTCGCCCCAGCGGAACACGAGCCGTGCGCCGTACAGGTTGGTCGTTGCGTCGCGGATCTCGTGGCTCAGCTCGCTCGGCTCGCGGTTGGCCAGGATCACGATGACGTTTCGGCGCCGGGTGCGTCCCGACAGTGCGAGCTGCTCGACCACCACCGACAGCCTCGGCGAAGCACCGAGGATGACGACGTGGTCGGACTCGACCACCGCGCTCCGACCCCGTTGCATGGCCTCGAGGCGATTCTCCACGCCCGCGGCGATGATGCCGATCAACGTGCCGGCGATCAGGATCCCGAACAACGTGACGAGCAGTGCGAGGAGGCGCCGGCCCCATCCGACGTCGCCGGCCATCGTCCCGGGGTCGAGGATGCGCATGGTGCTCTGCCAGAAGTCCTCGAACCACGAGTCGTTCTGACTCCCCCCGAGCTCGACGTCGAAGATCCACAGCAACATCGTGCTGAGCAGCAACGTGACGACCGTTGCGGCGCCGAGCCACAACAGCACCGCCCAGGTGCCGCGCGACAGCACGTTGTCGAAGCGGTAGCGGAGCCGGCGACGCAAACGCTTCACGAGGTGATCACCGACGCGACGCTCCCGACCGGGCTGCAGGGCTGTCAGTGGTGGAAGCCCGTGGCATCGTCCGCCGTCATCGAGCCCGGGTGCTTTCCGAGGTGCTCCATCGCCCGCTCGTAGTCGCCGAGGAGCAGGTCTGCGAGATCGCGGCTGAAGTCGTGACGAACCAGGATGCGCTGGATCGCCAGGTCTTCGCAGTTCGCGGGCAACGTGTACGCGGGCACCTGCCACCCGGTCGTGCGGAGCCGGTCGGCGAGGTCGAACAGGGTGAAGCCGTGATCGATGCCTTCCTTCAGCTTCCAGCAGAGCGCGGGGATGCCGTTGCCACTGCCGTCGTAGATGATCTCGAACGGCCCGAGCTTCGCAATCTCGTCGGCGAGGTACTTCGCGTTCCGGTACCCCGCTTCGTGGATCTTGCGGTACCCCTCCTTGCCGAGCCGCATGAAGTTGTAGTACTGCGCGATCACCTGACCACCGGGGCGGGAGAAGTTGAGCGCCAACGACGGCATGTTGCCGCCGAGGTAGTTGACGTTGAAGATGAGCTCCTCGGGCAGTTCGGCCACATCGCGCCAGATGATCCATCCGACGCCGAGCGGTGACAGTCCGAACTTGTGACCCGAGGCGTTGATCGACTTCACCCGGGGCAGGCGGAAGTCCCACAGGAGATCCGGCTGCACGAACGGAGCGAGGAATCCGCCGCTCGCGCCGTCGACATGGATCGGCACGTCGAGGCCGGTCCGCTCCTGGAGATCGTCGAGCGCTCTGCTCACCGCTTCCACCGGTTCGTACTGCCCGGTGAACGTGACACCCAACGTGGGGACCACGCCGATGGTGTTCTCGTCGACACGCTCGAGCACGGTCTCGGGCGTCATGATCAGACGGTCGACCTCCATCGGGATCTCACGGATCTCGATGTCCCAGTAGCGAACGAACTTGTGCCAACAAATCTGCACCGGACCGGTGACGAGGTTCGGCTTGTCCGTCGGCTTGCCAGCTGCGACCTGTCGAGCCCGCCAGCGGCGAAGCATCGCCATGCCCCCGAGCATCGCTGCTTCGCTCGATCCGGTCGTCGACGTACCGATCGTGTTCTCGGCGTCGGGTGAGTTCCACAGATCGGCCAGGATGTGGACACATCGCGCCTCGATCTCGGCCGTCTGCGGATACTCGTCCTTGTCGACCATGTTCTTGTCGAGCGTCGACGCCATGATCTCGCGGACCTCCGGCTCGGCCCATGTCTGGCAGAACGTCGCCAGGTTCTGACGCGAGTTCCCGTCGAGCATCAGTTCGTCCCTGACGACCTGCAGAACGTGGCGCGGTTCCTGTTCCTCGTCCGGCATCCGGTACTTCGGCAGTGACACCGACAGGTCACTCGAGGCGAAGATGTCGTCCTCGAGTGCGTCACGAACGTTGTTCTTCGCATGCAACACGGTGTGTGGTCCCTCCGACAGCGGTGAAGACCCGAAGCTAATTCACTCGGGTACTCCGCGCGTGATGGTGCGCTGATGCTGGGCGTCGGGCCCGGGCAGTGCCGCCGGAGGTCGGTCTTGACCGAACAGACGACCGTCGAAGGGCCCGGTCTGATGTCGGCTGTGGTCAGTCGTGCTCGAGCTGATGCCGAGAGCGCCTACAATCACGTCCGTGGTGGACCGTGGGCGGTTCTCGACGGCGACGTGGTCGCCGCTCGGCCTCGTCGTTCTCACCGTCGTCGCAGCGATCTCGACGGTGTTCGTCGCTGCCGCTGCACGTTCCGACGGAGGTGCTGCCGACCGGTCGGCAGCGCGCGTTGCTGCGGACCGGTTCGAAACCAGCCTCACCGCAGCGACGAGCGCTGTGGCCGGCGTGGATGCTCTGGCGGTCGACGGCGTCGTCGATGCCGACGAGTTCGAAGCGTTCGCAACGGACGTGGCTGAGACGGCTGGCATCCCGGCGCTGGCCTTCTTCGAACTCGTGGACGGAGCCGACCGGCAAGCCTGGGAGGATTCGACCGGCCTCTCCATGCAGGACACCGACGGCCGCGGTGGGCTCGTGCCGGCGGCGACGCGCGACGAGCACGCCGTGATCCGCTACGCCGCGCCGGTGAACGAAACGACTCGGAGCGTGCTGGGTTTCGACCTGATGAGCGATCCAGTGCGAGCGGAGGGGATCGATGCCGCAGGCAGTGCCGACGGGGCGCAGTTCGTCGGACCCATCGCCACCGTCTCGGGTGCCCGACCCGGGTTGTTCATGGTCGCGGCCGTTCGCGACCAAACCGGCGCGCCGGTCGGGTTCATCGGCAGTGGGATCGCCCTCGACGACGCCGCGGAGCGGCTGAGCGTCCTCGCCGATGTTTCCGACGTCGGCGTCCTGATGGACGGCGCGCCCCTTCTCGATCGAGGCGGGAACGGTTCGTCGGCGTCCGAGGCATTCACGTTGGCGGGTCGGACGTTCACGGTGTCCGCCAGCGCCGGAAATCCGACGAACTGGTTGATGCCCGCCGTGCTCGCAGCGGCGACGCTGTTGCTCACGATCGGGGCGGTCCGAGCGGCTCGCCGTCAGCGATCCGAGCGCGCCAGGGAGCGGCGGTCGGTCGAGCGGTCGCAGGCGCTCGCAGGACTCGCCGAAGCACTCGCGACCGCGACCAGCACTCGTCAAACGGCACAGTTGGCGGCCGACCACGCAGGTCGTGTCGTCGGCGCCTGCTCCACGACCGTGGCGACCCTGGATCTGCGTGATCCGTCGAAGCTGCGAGTGGTGAACGACACCGCGATGCGGGTCGGCCCGGCGAACGGTTCCACCGTCCAGCACATCGACAACGATCTGCCCCTCACTCGAGCGGCGAGGACCGGCAACATCGTGTGGCTCGCGAACCGTGAGGAGTACGCCGCCGCGTACCCCGGCGTGATCGAGGAAGTGATGGCCGCTGGCATCCACGCAACGTGCTGCGTGCCGCTCAGCCTCGGTGCTGATGCGACCGCCGGGGTGATCGGCTTCGCCTTCGACCATCCACTCCAACCGGCGGACCGGACCGAGACCGAGTCCGCAGCCACGATCGTGAGCCAGATGACGGGCCGCGCTTTCGACCGCGCGAGAGTGCGCGACCTCGTCCAGCATCGCGTCGATCTGCTCTCGGACTTCGCCCGCGAACTCACCACCGTCCGGTCGTCGGGTGGCGTGGCCGCTGTCGTCGCCGACATGGTCCCGCCGTTGCTGGATCTCGAATCGGCAGCCCTCGTCGACCACGTCGGGGCCTCGGCCCACCCCGAGGAACGGTCGTATCCCCTCGCCCAGGAAGCAAGCGACCACTTGCTCGTGCGACTCCACCACGGCCGGGTGTGGGCACCGATCGACGAGACACTTGCCAAGACGGTCGCGGATCTCGTCGGCGGGGCACTCAGTCGAACACGACTGCACGACGAGGAACGCGCCGTGCTCCGCCAACTCCAGAACAGCCTCCTCACTCCGCCACCTGAAGTGGACGGTTTCGAGATCTCCGTCGGCTACCGGTCGGCGCTGGCGGCGATCGGCATGGGAGGCGACTGGTACTCGGTCATCGACACCCCCGATGCCGTGTACACGGTGATCGGCGACGTTGCCGGGCACGGCCCCGGAGCCGTCGCGCTCATGGCCGAGGTCAAGACCGTC
Source organism: Actinomycetes bacterium (assembly GCA_031398325.1). GTDB lineage: Bacteria > Actinomycetota > Acidimicrobiia > Acidimicrobiales > Ilumatobacteraceae > Sva-07. The sequence continues at coordinate 25,632 of JANNNB010000370.1, read as the reverse complement.
ATGCGGCACCTGCTCACGACCGGCACGACGGTGACCGAGGCGGTCGCCCACGCAGACCGCACGCTGCAACGACGACACGCCTGCGCGTCGATGATCGTCACCCGCATCGACAAGCAGACCCACCGACTCGAGTACCTCAACGCCGGACACCCACCTGGCCTGTGCTTCACATCGACCGGCATCGTGTTGCTGGACCACGTCCACCGACCGTGGCTGGGTGTCGAACCCAAGGAGCGGCCGGCAACGACTCACATCCCGTTCGAGCCCGGCGACCTCCTGTTGCTATTCACCGACGGGCTCGTGGAGCAGCGCACCGAACCCCTGGACGACAGCATCCGCAACCTCCACGCACTCGACACTGAGCGGCCGACAAACGAGATCGTCGACCACCTCCTGTCCGAACGCGAACGCAGGCGCGGCCCTGCGGCCACCGACGACGACATCGCAGTCGTCACGATCCGCAGAACGCGCACGGACCAGTGAGACCGTCACTCCTGCCGGCCGCACGAACTGCGGTCTGAGCATTCGTTCGTGATCGCAGCGGCACCAGCGGTGCACTTCGACGGCTCCTGGTGACAGGCACGGACCTGGTCGCGGTGCGAGGACTCCGGGGAGGGCGAACTGCAGACGGGCGTCGTGTCGGTAGGTTGGTGCTCCTGCAGGAAACTCTGCCGCCGGGTGGAGTCCTTGCTCGAGCGCACGACACGTCGCCGGAGACGCGTTTCGCAACGGTCATCGCGGGTCTGCTCGTGCGATGCCGGTCACGCCGTGCGGGCGTGGGGACGTTGCCGAGCGGTGGTGCGCGCGGGTGGTGGACGGAGATCGATGGTTGACATGACACAACTCGAGAGCGCGATCTGGCGAATGGTCGACGCGCGCGGCACCGATGACGACCTGACGCTGTTGCGCGACGGAGGCGCGGCCTCGTTGTCGTTGCTGGCACGTCTGATCGGAGAGGCCGAAGATGGCCTCTCCTCGGCGCGGGATCTTCCCGCTGACGAACGGGAGTACGTCGTCGCCGACTTCACCGACACCGTGAAGAGCCTGCGGAAGACGGTCGATCTCCTGCGACCTCCGAGGCCTGCCGAACCCGAGCGACCGCCCGACGACGTCGTACTCCAGGCGTCGTGGTCGGCAGGCCTCGTCGTTGTCTGGGCGGGCGGACGAGGCGCGGAGCCCGAGTCGAACGACGAGTTGGCGACACGCCTCGAGACGTGTGGCGGTCCGTCGCAGGGTTGGTCGGTCCACCCCGGTGTTCCGTTGGGCGACGGTTCCTCGGCTGAGGCTTTGTCGATCGAGGTGAAGGACGCGCTGGGATGGCTCATCTCGATCAGCGCCGACCGAGACGGGAACGGTCTCGGACCCGGCCTGCGTTGGCTGGCACGGGTAGCCCTGGAAGGTGTGCGTCTGGTGGCTCGCGGTGCCATGGTGCCGCGCCTCGAGGTCGGAGCGCAGGCGAACGGCCGATCCGTCGACGCAATGGTGCGATGGATTCCGGCACTGCCGGATTCGGCGATGATCGCCCCCTTGGCGTCCGCGATGCCGGGCACGGTCGTCGCGCTGTCCGGCGAGGCCGGCGGTGTGACCACCCGTGGGATCATCGGCGCGGTCGTGGAGGCGATCGTGTCCGAAGGTCTCGAGCGAGTCGCTCTGCCCGCGCAACCACCGCGTGCGGGGTCTCCCACCGACCTGGCCGACACGATCGTCGCCCGGATGGACGGCGCCGCGTTCGCGGCCGACCGTGTGCTGGTCAAGGAGACGTCGAGGCGACTCGACCAGTGGACGCGGTCGGTGACCGATCCTGGCCGCAGCCCACTGGTGGTTCGTCTGGACCCCCCGGGAACGCGTGGCGTGTGGATGCTCTCGGTTCACGCACAGGTGGGCCGGTCGGCGGTGGTGCCGATCGACACCGCGCTCCGATCGAACGCCGGTCGTGCGGCGACGCACGACTGGACTCGCCTCCAGCGGATGCTGCCAGCGCTCGATCGATCCGGTCCGGCGCAGCGCGGGCAGGTCGCGTTGGGTCAGGAGGAGGCGTGGGACTTCATGATCCGCCTCGGCCCGATGCTCAGTTCGATCGGCTTCGACGTGCGTGCGCCCGAGCTCTCCCTTCGCTCAGCGAGGCCGGCGTTGCACATGTTCACCGAGGCGAGGCCCGGATCGACCGTCGGCGTCAACCAGTTGAGCAACGTCTCGTGGAGCGTCGTCTTCGACGACGTCGAACTGAGCGCTGCAGAGATCGCCCGCCTGGCCCGGCAAGCGCGGCCGATGGTGGAATCTCATGGTCGGTGGGTGGCGATCGATCGGCTCGATCTCGAACGTGTCGCAGCTGCGTTGTCCGAGCGCGAATCGGTCACGGAGTTGACCGGCGCCGAGATCCTCCGCCAGAGCATCGGTCTCGATGGATCGGTCGACGGCGTCGGGATCGTGGTGCACGGCGACAGTTGGGCCAAGCAGCTCGTCAACCGTGCGCGAGATGCCGAGATCTCGCTCGATGTCACCCCCGAGCGGTTCACCGGCACGCTGCGGTCCTACCAGGCGGAGGCACTGGCGTGGATCGACTTTCTCGACGTCAACGAACTCGGCGGATGTCTGGCGCTCGACATGGGGTTGGGAAAGACGCCGACGGTGCTCGCCCACCTCGCGCGGATCGCTGGTCGAGGTCCGTCCCTGGTCATCGCGCCGGCGGCGGTGGTCGGCAACTGGGCCGCGGAAGCCGCCCGGTTCGCACCTGAGCTGCGGGTGCTCGTGCACCACGGCGCCGCGCGTGCCACCGACTCACAGTTGGAGAAGGAGATCGCCGACGCAGATGTCATCATCACGACCTACGCGACCGCTGTGCGCGACGTCGACGCCTTGGCCGACGCCGAGTGGACCGCATTGGTGCTCGACGAGGCGCAGGCGATCAAGAACCCGGCGAGTGAAACATCGCAGGCGTTGCGTCGGATTCCCGCCCGCACCCGGCTGGCGTTGACCGGAACACCGATCGAGAACGGCGTCGGCGATCTGTGGGCAATTCTCGACTTCACCAACCCCGGGCTCGTCGGGCCACGGGCGAGCTTCATCGCGCAGCTCGCCAGCGATGCCGAGTCGGGTTTGCGTGCGCTCAACGGGTTGTTGCTGTTCCGGCGCACGAAGAGTGAGCCCGAGGTCGCTGCCGAACTCCCGGACAAGATCGACGAACTCGACCATTGCACGATGACTGCCGAGCAGATCGGGCTCTACCAGGCGGTACTCGACGACCTCCTCGCGAAGGCCGCCGATCCGTTGGTCTCGACCGGCAATGGAGCCGTGCTCGCGGCGATCACGGCGCTCAAGCAGATCTGCAACCACCCCGCCGCGTACCTCGCCGATGACCTGCCACTGACCGGGCGGTCCGGCAAGCTCACCCGCCTCGAGGAGATCGTCGAGTCGGTGTTCGCTTCTGGCGAGCGGGTGCTCATCTTCACGCACTTCGCCACCTGGGGGCGGCGGCTCGCCGCACACCTCAGCGAGATCACCGGCATGTCCATCGCCTGTTACGACGGGGACCTCACCCGGTCGGCCCGCGACCGGATGGTGACCGAGTTCCAGAACGGTCAGGGACCGGGAGCGATGGTGCTCTCGTTGAAGGCCGGCGGGACGGGTCTGAATCTCACGGCGGCGAACCACGTCATCCTGTACGACCGGTGGTGGAACCCTGCCGTCGAGGATCAGGCACGCGACCGGGCGTGGCGGATCGGGCAGACGCGCACGGTCATCTCACACCGGCTCGTGTGCCCCGGCACGATCGACGAGCGTGTCGAGGAGGTCGTGCAGGGCAAGCGACACGTCGCCGGACTGATCCTGCCGAAATCGAGCTCGATCGCTGACCTCAATCCCGATCAGATCGCCCGAGCGTTCAGCCTGCGGCCCGACGAGATGCTCACCGAGGACGAATGATGAACAGCACCCCGCGTCAGCGCTCCAACACCCAGCGGCGACGCCCACCGGCCAGGCGCACTCCCACCGACATCTGGCGAGTCGCGGGGCCGCTTCCCGACGTCGAACCCGTCAGTACATCGAACGACCCGACGGCGCTGATTCGCTCGCTCGGTGAGCCCCCGCTGGCCGACGCCGAGGCCGTGCTGCTCCACTTCGCGACCGTCATCGAGCGCAGCGCGACCATCGCCGCAGCACTCGCACTCAGTGCGGGTCTGCTCGCCACCGACGAGCCCGCCCCGACGCTGCCCTGACTGGGTGGCGGTGGGCCCGTCGCGGCGGCACCACCGGGTGGATGACGTACGCAGCAAGCGACACCCCCTCACCGCCTCTCACCGACTCTCACCGCCGTTTGGACTTGCCGTCCGCCGGGTAGCCGAAGGCGATGCTCCTTACCGTGATTCCTCCGCTGGCGGCGATCTTCATGACGCCCGCCGACTGATCTGCAACACGCCGGCACGGCTCGAGATCACGCCGCTCGGCGCGAGGAGGTGGGACCGTTCGCCTGCGAGGCTGCAGTGGTGCTTGTTCCTCGCTCCGCTCGAGCGCTTGCCGTTGTGGCCTGCTTCGTCGCTGTCGCGTTCGCCGCCTGCTCCGGTGATGCTGCGGACGAACGGACTGTCGACGAGTTCGACCTCTCCGTCGTTGTCGATGGGCTCGATCGGCCGACACAGATCACGGAGGGACCCGACGGTCTGCTCCTCGTGGCCCAGCTCGCGGGCGGCGAGAACGACGCCACGGGCGAGATCGTGGCTGTCGATGTCGAAGGCGGCACACAACGTGTCATCGTCGACGGCCTCGACAAGCCGACCGGGGTCCTGTGGGCCGACGGGGTCGTCTGGATCATGGTTCGCCGGGGTCTGTTGCGTGCGGACTGGTCCGATCCGTCGGCATCGGCTGCCGAGCCCGTGGCCGTGCTCGACGATCTGGCCTTCAACGGGCGCAGCGAGAGCACGCTCACGGCACTCGGCGACGGACGGTTCCTGTACGCGACAACGGGAACGTTGTCCAATGGCACCGCAGCGCCCGGCAGTGGCACCCTGTGGACGTTCGACCCGTCCGACACCACGTCCGTACCGGTTGCGGTCGGGCTCAAGAACGCGTACGCCCATGCCGTGCTCGACGATGGTCGCGTCGTGCTCACCGAGATCGGCGACAGTGCTGGCGACCCTCCCGTCGAGGAGGTCGACGTGGTCGATGTCGCCGCTGGCGCGTCGACGGTCGACTTCGGATGGCCCGACTGCCCTGGCGACACCGACTGCGCCGGAATCGAGCGACCGCTTGCACTCTTTCCCGCCGCCTCGACGCCGACGGGAATAGCCGCCATTGGCAACGACATCTACGTCACCCTCTTCGTGAGCGGTGAGTTGATGCGACTCGACCGAGCGGCTTGGGTCGACGGCGACCCACCACTCGAACCTGAGGTGGTGATGGCCGAACTCGAGGGCCCTCATACGGTTCTCGCCCGGCCTGACGGGTCGCTGTGGATCAGCGAACACTTCGCCGATCGAGTCGTCGCCGTCGACCCGTGAGCGATCCGCGAGATGCGGCCATCCCGGGAAAGTACGGTCACACTCACGACGACCGGCAGGAAAGGAACCGTCGCATGCCCGAGAATCCACAACTCCGACCCGTCGACGCCGGGCTCGGATGGGCAAGTCACCGTCGCGACGATCCCGACGTCATCGAGCAGCGCGACTACCTCTCGACGAACAACGGCATCCGCGGGCTGGAGATCCTCGAGCCGAACGAGATCGAGCGTGCCGTCGCCCTGTTCGACCGCGATGGGTTCGTCGTTGTGCGTGACGCACTCGATGCCGAGCAGACGGCATTCCTGCGCAATGGGGTCGACGAGGTCGTCCGTGACATCGTTGCGTTGGACCAGGAACGGTCCGGGAACCGAGGGTCGCACCGGTACTCGTTCGGCGGATCGAGCACAACCCGCAGCATGCTCCACCGGCCCGAATGGCAGATGCTCGTCGACCTGCCGACGGTCACACCGATCGTCGCTGCGATCTTCGGCTCGCACGACTACATCTTGCGGGCTGCCAGCGGCGACTTCTGCTTGCCGGGAGCCGTCGGCTATCAGCCACTGCACGCCGACATGGGGGATTGGATCGACGCGAAACGCACCCCGTTCTCGTCATTCTCCGATCGACGCGGTCATCTCACCACGCGCGACCTGCCGTGCCCGTACATCTGTGTGAACTTCATGCCCCGAGATGTCACCCGGCTGAACGGGCCCACCCGCCAGATCCCCGGCTCGCAGCACTCGCGAGCACGAATTCCCACACTTGCGGACGAACCCGAATGGATGCGGCTCAGCACCGTGTGCCCCGCTCCGGCCGGGTCGGTGCAGATTCGCGATGTACGGGCGTGGCACGGCGGCACCCCGAACGTGTCCGACGAGATGCGTGCCATTCCCAACGTGGAGCTCTACGCGCCATGGTTCCGCGAGCCGATCCTCCCTGGAATCTCGCACGCCGATCACCAGCGACTCTCGCCCCACGGCCAACGGATGACGCAATTCTGCGTCGCAGATTCGTCCGCCGATCTCGACCCTCGATTGCATCTGGCACCGCTGCGTCGCCCACCGTCGGATGATCGATCGTTCGAGGCCAGATGATCAGCTGATCACGGATGCACCGGCGCCCGGCGTGCACAGCCACACCCGTGCCGTTCGACCCTCGAAGTCGTAGCGCTCGATGATCGCCTCGGTGAAGTCGCCGACCTCATCACGTCGAACCAACGCCACCGCACATCCGGCGAATCCGCCGCCGGTCATTCGCGCTCCCAAACAGCCTGGTGCGTCCTGCGCCAACTCGACGATCCGGTCGAGGCTCGGCCCCGACACTTCGAAGTCGTCACGCAAGCTCACGTGACTCGCCGACATCAACGCACCGAGGCCGGCGACGTCACCACGTCCCGCCGCCGCTGCCGCCTCCCACACGCGCGAATTCTCCTCGATGACGTGCTTCGCCCGACGACGGTCCACGGGGTCATCGATCCGAACCAGATCGGCCAGCGTGGCGTCTCGAAGTGCAGGGACGCCGAGTGCGGCGGCGGCACGAGCGCACGACGCTCGTCGATCGCCGTAGGCGACCTCGGCGAGCACACGACGGGTTCCCGTGTCCATCACGACGATCACTGCATCGGGCGGCAGTCGTGTCGGTGTCAGTGTGAGCGCCCGGCAGTCCATCACGCTCGCATGACCCTCGACGGCGCCCGCCGAGATGAACTGATCCATGATGCCACTCGGAAGGCCGACGATTTCGTTCTCCACCCTCTGGCCGAGTTGGGCGATCTCGATGGGCGTCCACGACACCTGGGCGCGAGCGAGCAGGGCCATGATCGCCGCCACCTCGAGGGCTGCCGACGACGACAGGCTCGCGCCGATGGGAATGTCGCTCGCGATGGCCGCCCGCCAGCCCCCCGCTGCGATGCCCTCTGCTCCGAGCAACTCGACCACACCTCGAAGGTGGACCGACCACCCGCTGCCCGCGGTTGCAGAGTCGGTGGGCTCGAACGAGCACTCACCGAAGCCCTCGGACACGACGGTCACGGTCCCGTCATGGGGGTCACCGGCGTTGCTCATCGAGATGACGGTGTCGAACGGGAGTGCCATCGGCATCGTGAACCCGTCGTTGTAGTCGGTGTGCTCGCCGATGAGGTTGACCCGACCCGGTGCCCGCACGACGAGGTCCGGCTCACCCCATCGTTCGCGATGCACGGAGATCGCACGTTCGACCGCAGTTGGCATCACGCCAGATCCCGAAGCCGGCCCGCCACATCTTCAGGCAGCACCGGGTTGAAGAATTCTCCGGTCGCGACCTCAGCCGCCGCGATGAAGCGGTGGACACCGGCGGCGCGCCAGGGCGAAACGATCTCGATGTTGAACCACGCGTCGTCCCAGCCGTCCGTCGTCGGCCGTTGGTTCAACCACATCATGTACGGCAACGGCTGGTCGAACAGCCGGTCGAGTCGGCCGAACACATCGACGAGCACCTCGGCCAACGCTCGTCGCTCTGCGTCGCTGAGCGACATGAGATCGGGCCGTTGCTCGATCGGTGCGATCGACAACGCAACCGGGAACGGATTGCTGAACGGGCACACGACGCGCCAGCCTGCGTGGTCGAGGACGAGCCGCGCTCCCGGATCGGGGTCGGGACCCCACGACGCGTCGAGGCGTGCTTGCGAACGGGTCGGAACGTGATCGAACGCGTAGATCTGTCCGTGGGGGTGGGCGATCGTGGCCCCGACCTCCGGACCCCGGTTCTCGAACACGAGCACGAAGTCGACATCGTCACGAGCTCCGAGCGCCACCGTGCGGTCCCTCCACACGTCGATGACCCGCAGCGCACCCTCGACACCGAGTGACGAGAACGTCGCATCGTGATCGGACGTGTAGAGCACGACCTCGCAGCGTTCGCCCGGCATCGCCGGCCAACGGTTCGGGAACCACCGTACGTCGTAGGGATCGGGGGCCTCGAGGCCCCCCGGGCAGAAGGGGCAGCCTGTCGTCGGCAAGTTGGGCCGGCGTTGCCGACTGTCGACGTAGTGAACGCGCGTCGACAGGGACGGGTCGGATCGTTGATCTGAAGAGTTCATCGAGTTGGTGGTGTTGCCGGCGTGCGGTTGTGTGTGTACGTGTCGCTGGTCCGGTCAGCGAAGCGGTTCGCCACTCGACGGATCGAAGAAGTGCAGCAGGTGGGTCTTCACGGCCAGCCGGACATGTTGGCCCATCGCGACGAGATGGACCCCATCGACACGGGCGATGATCGGTGTCTTGTCGACGGGTAGTCCCTCGACATCGGCGTCGGGGTCGACCATTGCGCCGTCGATGGGCAGGGGGACCACGTCGAGCTCGGCGTGGATGTGGACGTCGGCGCCCATCGCCTCGGCCAGGCCGACGGTCACGTCGATCATCTGGTCGTCGTCGGCAGCGATGTCGCCCATCATCGCGAAGTGTTCGGGACGGATTCCGACGATCACCTCGGCGCCGTCACGATCGCGCAGTCGTGGGTAACGATCGACGGCACCCGGGGCGAGCCGGACCGACTGTTCGGCGATCGTCACGGACACGACGTCGCCGGACACCGTCACCGCAGCGCGGATCAGGTTCATCGCCGGGCTGCCGATGAACGACGCGACGAACAGGTTGGCCGGCATCAGGTAGAGCTCCTGGGGCGGTGCGACCTGTTGGAGTACCCCGTTACGCATGACCGCGACCCGATGGCCCATCGTCATCGCTTCGACCTGATCGTGAGTGACGTACACCATCGTCGTGCCGAGCCGAGCCTGCAGTTGGATGATGTCGGAACGCATCTGCACGCGGAGCTTGGCGTCGAGGTTCGACAGCGGCTCGTCCATCAGGAACACCCGCGGTGACCGCACGATGGCCCGACCCATGGCGACACGCTGACGCTGACCACCCGACAGCGCCTTCGGCAGCCGATCGAGATAGTCGTTGAGGCCGAGCATGTCGGCGGCTTCGTCGACGCGCTTCTTCGCCTCGGCCTTGTCCATCTTGGCGACCTCGAGCGCGAAGCCGATGTTCTCGCGCACCGTCATGTGCGGATACAGCGCGTAGTTCTGGAACACCATGGCGATGTCACGGTCACCGGGCGGCAGATCGTTGACGACTTGGCCGTCGATGCTCAACTCGCCGTCGGTGATCTCCTCGAGCCCGGCGAGCATGCGCAACGCGGTCGACTTGCCACATCCCGACGGTCCGACGAACACCATGAACTCACCGTCGGCGATGTCGAGGTCGAGCGAGTCGACGGCCTTGGGACCATCCTTGTAGCGCTTGGTGACCTTGGAGAATCGAACTGCTGACATGTGGGCCTCACTTGAGTCCGCTGGACGCGGAGTTCTCGACGAAATAGCGCTGGGCGAACAGGAAGACGAGGATCGGTGGCGTCATGGCGAGCACGGCACCTGCGAACACCAGGTTCGTGTCGGTACTCGATCGGCCCCCGAGCGTGGCCAGGGTGAGCGTGAGCAATCCATTGTCGGGGTTGCCGGAGTTGATGATCACGAGCGGCCAGAAGAACGAGTTCCACGCGAACAGGAAGCCGAACGTTGCCAAGGTGGCAATGGCGGGTCGGGCGAGCGGCACCATCACCTTCCACAAGATCGTCGACCGGCTGGCACCGTCGATCAAGGCGGCCTCTTCGATCTCCTTCGGGATCCCGAGGAAGAACTGTCGCATCAGGAACGTGCCATACGCGGTGAACATGAACGGCACGATCAGGGCGACGAGGTTGTCGGTCCAGCCGAGCTGCAGCATCAACTGGAACAGCGGGATGATCAGCACGACGAACGGGATCATCACCGAACCCAGATAGATCAAGAACAACTTGTCACGACCCTTGAAGTCGATGCGGGCGAATGCGTATCCGCCAAGGATCGAGGTGATGATCTGGCCGACCACCACCATGATCGTCACCAGCACCGTGTTGGTCAGCGAGCGGCCGAGATTCTTGTCGGTGATCACTTCGGAGAAGTTCTCGAACCGCGGCCCGAACACGCGCTCGGACGTCGCGTTGTTCACCAACTCGACCACTGGGTCCCCATCGCCCTCGAGCGGCTCGAACAGGCCGCCGACCGTGAGGCGTGACCGGACGGCGTCGACCTCGGTGCCGTCGACCTCGAGCAGGTAGATGGTCTCGTCCTCACCATCGACCACAACCGTGCGGTCGGTCTCGAGCCCGTCCGTCGGTGGTCGGGCAATCACCGTGTCGGGGTCGTCGACCAGTCGGAACTCGGCGATCGGGACGTCATCCTCGACGAGTGCGTACTGGCCCTCACGATCGGGCAACGAGTACACGGTGGCATTCTCGAAGCCCCGCTCGGGATCGGTCACCGTGGTCTCGGTGCGCGGAACGAGCGACGGCGGGTAGGTGTAGATGTCGGTGTTGCGCTTCATCGACGTCGACACCGCGACGACGAACGGGAACAACACCAACACGGCGACACCGATCAACAGGGCGTAGGTGGCGACGCGTGTCGCGGTCGCCCGCGGCCCTTTGCGTTTGACGCTCATGCCATCTCCCTCATGCCATCTCCCTCATGCCATGCCGCCGGTCGCGCCCTCACGGTCACGGCGGAACTGGGCGAACGTGAACACGAAGATGATCGCGAACAAGACCCACGCGAGCGCCGACGCGTAACCCCGGTTGTTGTCCTTGAACGCCTCGTTGTACAAGGCGATCACCGGGGTCATCGTGGCGTTGTCGGGACCACCCGGTTGTGGTGTCGACAGGATCCACACGATGTCGAACAGCTGCAGCGCAAGGATCGACGTGGTGATCAACACGTAGAAGGTCGTGTTGCGCAGCTGTGGGACGGTGATCCGCCGAAAGATCTTCCATGTCCGGGCGCCATCGATCTCGGCCGCCTCGTACAGCTCCTTGGGGATCGCCTGATGACCGGCGAGGTACAGGACCGTGTTGAACCCGAAGCTCATCCAGCTGAACACGATCACCATCGCGAGCAAGGCGGTCGCGTCGCTGCTCAGCCATGCCTGGCCCTGCGCCGGTGCTTCGACGAACGGCAGCAGATCGCCTGTCCGCTTGATGAGGTAGTTGATCCAACCGACCGTCGACTGGAACAGCTGTCCCCAGATGATGGCGACGCCGATGACGCCGGCGACCGATGGCACGAAGTAGATCGCGCGGAAGATCTTCATCCCGCGTAGTTGCGAGGCGATGATGCTCGACAATCCGAGCGCGGGGAGCACCGACAGCGGAACCGCGAGCAGCAGGAAGATGGCGATGTTGCGCAGCGAGAGCCAGAAGGTGACGTCTCGGGCGCCGATGACCCAGTTCTGTCCGAACCAGTCGACGTGCATGAGGACCTGGTAGTTGGACTTGAGCACCTCGACGCCCGCATTCGGCCCTGGTGCGCTGGAGAAGTCGAGGCTGAGCGCCTCGATGTAGTTGTCGATGCCGATGAAGGTTCGGCCCGTGCCGGTCGTCTTCCAGTCGTAGAAGCTGACGACGAGCGAGAACAGGACCGGTCCGGCGAAGAAGAAGAGGAAACCGAGCAGGTTCGGGGAGAGGAACGCGAGACCGGTCAGCGTGCGCTCCACATTGGCCGTGGTGCCGAAGACCCGGCCGACATCGCGATGCCACATGAAGCGTGTTGCGGCGAGTGCCGCGAACGCAAACACGATCGTGGCGATGGTGACCGGCTGGACGATTCGTTCGAGCACCGTCGACACGAGGCCGCTCGGATCGGCCGCGATGACGAACCCGACGGCGCCGATGGCGGCGACGACCCACCCCGCCCGACGGAGCAGTCGCGGGCCCGGCGCCGTTGGCCGATCGGTGGCGATCTGGCCGGCGATCAAGACCCACAACAATCCGATCACGATCACGAGGAACGGGACGACGGCCTTGCTCAGCCCTTCGCCGAGCGATCCGATGGCGGTGAAACCGCCGAGTTGATGAATGGCCGCGACGGCTGCGACGACGAATGTGAGGTAGCTCACCACGAGCGACACCGTCCGACCCCATCGACGGCGCTGCGAGACGCCGAACGCCGCGGAGGCGTGGGCGACGAAGGACGCGATGGCGAACACGCGCAGGAAGACGCCGATGGTGGCCGGCAATTCCTGCGTGCCGGTCCGGCTCGCCAGCACCAGCATCGCCACTGACGCGGCTGCGCCGGCGATGTGCCAGATGACGACCAGCCGCAGTTGCGATTCGATGTCTCTGCCCGTTCGCCGGGCTGATCCGTCTGGCTCGTCGGTGGACGGCTCTCGCTCCGTCATGGTCGATTCGACCATCGTCACCGCTCCTGTCTGCTCATGCCCGCCGAGGCGGCGGGTGTTGCCCGGATCGGGTCCGGGCCGAGCAGCCACGTCGCTGCCCGACCCGGACCGGATCGATGATGATGCTGCTCGCCAGCGTCAGCTGTCGAAGGCTGCGGCAGTCTCGTCGCAGATCTTCGCGGCGTAGTCGTCAACCGTGCGGGTGCCGTTGATCACGGCGGTCACGGCGTCGTTCATCGCGGTGTCGAAGGTCGGCCAGTCACCGGTCCACAGCGGACCTTCGGCGGTCGGGCTGTCCTGCAGCGCGCTGATGAATGCCTGGTTGTTCTCCGGCGGGGTGAAGCCGAGGAACGCATCGATGGCCTCGTCGCTCTGGCGGCTCGGGATGTTCGCTCCGAGTTCGCTGATCGACGCCTGTGTGTCGGCGTTCGTCAGTGCCTGGACGAGTTCCCACGCTTCCTGCGGGTGCTCGGTGTTGGCATTGACGACGTAGGCGCCCCAGAACAGCCAGTTGCCCTGCGTGCCACCCGGGCCGGTCGGCAGTTCGACGACATCCCAGTTGAACGGGACGTCGGCGCGTGCGCCGGGTGTCGCCCAGCGGCCATTCGTGAACATGCCGACGGTGCCGGCCTTCCACGGGGCCTCTCCGTCCTCACCGAACGGAACGGCGAGATCGGCGTCGTAGATGTCGACGACCTTCTGGATTCCGGCCACCGACTCGGGGGTGTCGAGCGCGCATGCGGTGCGGTCCTCGTTGAAGAAGCCACCGCCGGCGGCATTCATGAAGGCGCCGTAGTTGGCCCACCAACCGTTCATCGCGAAGCCCTTGTTGGCGCCTCCGAGATCGGTCACCTGTTGGGCGACTTCCTGGAACGCGTCCCAATCCCACTCACCAGCGGCGGCGAGCGCACGCGGGTCGTCGGCACCGGCCTCGGCGATGAGGTCGTTGTTGAGGTAGAGAGCGAACGTCGAAACGTCACGCGGCAGACCCCAGAGCGCGTCGCCCGGGGCGCCGGCCTCGGGGTCGTACGTCAGGTGGTACATCGGTTCGGGATAGAACTCGCTCGTGTCGAAGCCATCTGCCGCGGCCATCTCGCCGAGGTCGAGGATGAGTCCTTCGGACTGGAAGCGAGCGATGTCGGTACCGGGGATCCAGAACACGTCGGGCGCTGTGCCGTTGGCGATCTCGGTGACCAATTGGTCCTGGTAGGGCGAGCCCTCGTTGGTGCCCGGCTCGTAGCTCAGGGTGAAACCCTCGTTGGCGGCGTCGATCTCGTCGCTGATGCCGCCGTAGAGCTCGGCTTCGGCGTCGTTGTCCGGACGCGTACGCCAGCGAATCTCGACCTCGCCGTCTTCGCCACCGCTGTCGGCCATGCTCCCTTCGGGAGCCATCGACCCTTCGGTGGCCGTCGTTCCTTCAGGGGCGGTGGTTCCATCTGCCCCGCTGTCGTCGTCGCTGCCGCATGCGGCGGCAATCAGCGACAGTGCGAGCACCGCAACCGTTGCCTTTCGTGCCTTGTTCACGTTGTCCCTCCCTCGAACTGCGACTTGCTCGCAGCATCATGTTGACGACCGGCGGGCGCCGATCGGTCTTCGTCGACGCCCGGTCCAAGCCGGGCGTCACGATCTATTTCGACGACGCCACGATGACGTCGACCCCTCGTGCTCGGAGCCAGTCCACGTCGTCGGGTGCCACACCGGAATCGGTGACGACGACATCGACCGCATCGATGTCGCACACCATCGCCAGCGCTCGGACGCCGAACTTGGTCGAGTCGGCCAACACGACGCAGCGCTGCGAAACGGCGATCATGGTGCGCTTGATGTCGGCTTCGGGCAGGTTGATGTTGGTCACCCCGGCGTCGGCATCGATCCCGTTGCAGCCGAGGAAGACCGTGTCGACACTGAGTGTCTTGAGGACCGAGCCGGCGAGCGGGTCGACGAGCGAATGCTGCTTCGGTCGAAGCGTCCCGCCGGTTACCACGATCGACAGGCGCGGGTGGGCGGCCTCGAGCGTCAGCGCGATCGACAAGCCGTTGGTGATGACGTTGACGTCGCTGAGCCCGGTCCTCGCGACGAGTGCGGACGCCAGGGCGGCCGTGGTCGTTCCGACGTCGAGCAGGATCGACTCGCCCGGACTGATCAACGCCACGGCGGCAATGGCGATCGCCCGCTTCTGCGCGGCGTGCTCGCTCGACACCTCCTCGAACGAACGTTCACCCCGGGCCCGATCGACCGGCATCGCGCCGCCGTGCACCCGCTGAGCGAGGTGACGTTCCTCCAGCGCCTGAAGATCGTTGCGAGCTGTCACCGTGCTGACCCCGAAGCGGTCAGAAAGTTCTCGGACCCGAACGAATCCGCGCTGTTGCAGGAACTCGTGCGCCAGCTGCTGGCGAAGCTCCGCTGGCAGGTTCGACTCATCGACCTCATTCGGCCCGACGGCGACGGCTGATCCGAGCACGCCGCTCCCCTTCGCCATCGACTCCTCCACAGACGCCCCCCTCAGAGCGGAACGACTTGCGTTCACTTTCGATATCTTGCGTCTACTTGATTCTACTTGTCAAGTCGCTACCGCAGGTGCAGGATGCAGGATGTGAGCACACCGACGCCATTGCAGGACTACGAGTTCGATCTGCGCGGCTTCCTCGTCATCAAGGGCGCGCTGACGTCGGGCGAGATCGATGCCTTGAACGGCGCCTACGAACGCTTTCCCGATCTCGAGAACGGGGAGTGGTACGGCAACGCCCAACGGCGCGACTACACCGTTGACACCGGGTTCGAGTTGCACAACGTGCTCGCCTGCGGTGACCCGACCTTCGATCTACTGATCGACCATCCATCGTGGGTCGATCACGCTCGACGGTACGCGGGAGAGGCCGGCACATACGTCGAGGGCATCACGATCGACGAGCACGTTGCCACGAGTCGCAGGGCGGGAGGCCACCACCCGGTGCACTCCGGCGGCCACGACGCTTCGGTACGAACCCAGTATGCGATGCGCAACGGAGCGTTCCGGTGCGGGCAACTCAACGTGCTCGTCGCGCTCACCGACATCGGCCCAGGCGACGGCCCCACCATGATCGTTCCGGGCAGCCACAAATCGAATCTGCCCCACCCGCTCGCCGGGGACTACGCCGGCGGTGACCGGATGGATGATCTCCCCCACGCTGAACCGATCTTCGCCCGGGCCGGCGACGCGCTGATGTTCGTCGACGCGTGCCTCCACGGTGGCAGCAGTCGGACGACGCCCGGCGAGCGCCGCGTCATCATCCTGCGTTACGGACCACCCTGGGCCCAGCCTCGCTTCGGCTACCGCCTGTCACAGGACTACCTCGATCGGCTGACGCCGGATCGACGGCGGATCATGGAACCGATTCGGCCCATGCGGGTCGGTGACACGCTGGTGCCAGTCGACTTGCACTCGACGTACACACGAGAGAGCAAACACTGACGAGGTCCACCGGTCCGATTCACGCCCATATCTGTGGCACACGCGACCCGGACATCCACGCGTGTCGAGGCAGTAGAGGATGGGCCATCGGCCCGATGTCGTACTGTTCGTGAGGCCCTCGACGCGGAAGGAAGCGGCCGATGAATGTCTTCGTTGGCCGATCGGACGAGCTGGCGACAATCGACGGCGTGTACACGGCTGCTCGCGCCGGAACGCCGACGGTGATCTGGGTCGAGGGTGTCGCCGGTGCCGGCAAGTCGGCTCTGGCACGCGAGGCGGTGTCGCGAGCGGGACCGGACGCGATCGTTCACCGGACCGAGGGCGACGAACTCGCCGTCCACGAGCCCTTTGCCGCCGTGACGAAGTGGCTGCAGGCCAAGCCCGAGTCGCCGTTCAGTGCTGGCATGGCACTGCTCGAGGGCCTCGATGCCGTCGAGACGGGTCGGTTCATCCTCGTCGTCGTCGAGGACATGCACTGGGTCGACCCCGATTCCCGAAAGAGCCTGCTGACCATGGCCCGCCGGTTCGACCACGCGCCGGTCGTCATGTTCGTCACGTCCCGCCCGGGCGGACCCTTCGATGCCGACGTCGACGGATGGCACCGGTTCCGCACCGACCCGGGCCGCTGCCGTGACCTGTCTATCGGCCCGCTCTCCATCGAAGACGTCGTTGCGCTCGGCTCGGAGCGCGGCATCGATCTCGACCCGATCGATGCCGCCCGAATCCATCGGCACACACATGGGCACGCCCTGTACGTGGCGACCCTGCTGAACGAGCTGCCACCCGAGCGTCTGCGTGACACCGCGGGGCCGCTGCCGGTACCTCGCTCGCTGGCATCGACCACACTCGGACGACTCGCCACACTCCCCGGCTCGGCACGCGACCTCGCCGGGGCGATGGCCGTCGTCAACCGACCGGCCCCGCTGTCGATGCTGGCGCTCGTCGCCGGTATCGACAGCACGGCCGACGCGCTGGACGCGCTCTTGGGCACCGGGTTCGTCGAGTGGACGCGTGAGGAGAATGGCCCGCTCACCGTCGTGTCGTTCGCTCATCCGCTCTATCGCACCGCCATCTACGACGATCTGTCGCCGTCGCGCCGGCGCGCCCTGCACCTTGGCGCTGCGGCTGTCAGCGGTGGGTCGTCGGCGTTCGCACATCGAGTCGCCGCCGCGGACGAGAGCGACGAGGCGCTCGCCGGCGAACTGGAGGTGGCAGCGGGTCGCCTGCGCATCGCTGGCGAGCACGCGACCGCGAGCACGTACTTGCGGTGGTCGGCCGACATCAGCGGCGATCGAGCAGAGTACGAACGCCGGATGTTGCTCGCGATCGACGCCAAGTTGGACATGGGCGATGCCAAGGCTCTCGACTGGAGTGAGTGGGCGACGCAGTGTGCGCCGACCCCGCGTCGCGATGTCACCTGCGGCAGGCTGGCTTGGCAACGCGGCGATGCCGAAGCCGCGGAACGATGGCTGATCGCCGCTGCCGACCAGGATGACGATCCGGCCGCATCCCTCGTGGCGTTGAAGGCGTTGTCCGTTGCGTACACGACGCAATCGCGCGGCGCCGAGGCGGTAGCGGTCGGTCGACGTGTGCTCGACATCGTCGGACCGGACGCGCCCGAGGAGCCCGAGGCGTGGGCCGCCCTGGTGATCGGCCAGGGTGCGCTCGGCGGTGCGCAATCGGGTTTGACGCTCCTCCGCCAACGTCTCACCGAACCGGCACGTGACACGGCGTTGCGCGATCGGCCGCTGTTGACGGCGCGCAGCACGCTGCGCATGTACGCGAATCTCCCGGCCGACGCAGCAGACGACCTGCGTGAGGCGATCCGGCGGGCGACGACGCCGATACAGCTGATCCGGCTGCACATGTACCTCTCGCGTGCCGAGTTCGCCCTCGGTGCGTGGGACGAAGCGCTCGTCACGGCCCGTGTCGCGCTCGACCTCGCCGAGCAGGAGCGATATCCCTGGGAGCTCCCACAAACCCATCGCGCCATCACGGCCGTTCTGGCAGCGCGTGGCGACTGGGAGTCGGCCCGACGACACGCCGGCCGGGCGGTGGACGCCGCACTCGAGTCCGGTGGGATCGAGCAGTACTTCGGTGGGCAGCAGGCCCAAGCGGAACTTGCCCGGGCGCAGGGCGATGCAGGAGGCGTGGTCACGGCGTTCTCTCCGATGATCGCCTCGGGAGCGGACTCGCTCCCGATGTTGTCGACCCTGGTCTGGTGGGCGACTCTCATCGAGGCACAGATCGACCTCGGCGAGCTGGATCTCGCCGCCGCTGCAGTCGACGCGTTGGCCGACGGGTGGGCGGCCCGACAGCTGGATCACACGGCGCGGCTCATGACGCTACGCGGACGGCTCGCCGCGGCAACCGGCGACGGCAACGCTGCCATCGACTGGTTCGGCCGTGCCGCAGCGAGCGGCTCCAATCTCGAGTGGGTCGATCGTGCCAACCTGCACCATCAATACGGACGAGCGCTGCGCGCCGTCGGTCGACGACAGGCTGCGATCGAACAGCTGCGCACCGCCCACCAGATGATGTCCTTCGTCGGCGCCGAACCGTTCGTGGAACGGATCGCCGCCGACCTGACCGCCGCCGGTCTCGCAATGGTCGAGACCGGAGGACGGCGATCACCGCTCGAACTGACCGAGCGTGAGCAGGACGTGGCGGCGCTCGTCGCTCGTGGAATGACCAACAAAGAGGTGGGCGCTGCGCTGTACGTCAGTGTCAAGGCGGTCGAGTACCACCTCAGCAACATTTACGGCAAGCTCGGACTCTCGTCGCGACGAGAGCTGCGCGATCTGATGTCGGCCGATTCCTGAACGAGCCGCTCGAGCACCGTCATCAACTCGAATGCGCCGGCGAAGTCGACCGGTGGTGTGCCGTCGCCGGTGCAGGCCGTTCCTCGGAACCGTGTGACCGGCGCGGCTGCGGCGGCGGTCGAAGTCGCCGGGTTTTCGGACACGATGTCGTCGATGTCGAGTTGCAGCGTGACCCGCATCAGGACGATTCCGTCGGGAACCAGTTGCCGTGCAGGCCGTTGGGTATGCGTTGCGGCATCTGGATGACGGCGACAGGCTCGGCGGGGAATTCGGCGGCGTCCCAGATGTACAGCGCCGAGCGATTGGTGTCGAAGTCGGTGCCGAACGCCACGTAGTACCCGTCGAGCTCGCCCGTCGAACCGACCCGGGGGGCGAAGGCGACCTCGCCGATCGCTGCGTTGGCGCGGTATTCGGTGCTGATGCCGGCGTCCATGTCGTACTGGCGCAGCACGTCGTGCTCGCCCGGCTTCAGGGCGGTGTTCGTCGAGCGGCCGGCGCTGGTCAGGTAGCGGTGTCGGCGGCCGGTGAGGCGGTCGTCGATGCGGGGGAACTCCGTGGCGATGTCGTCGAGGTGGTGCAGGTCCAGCGTGCCCGCGTCGGGGTGCAGGGTCGCCCGGGTGAATCCGAAGGCGGGTGCCGGGCGTTGCTCGGGCGGGAGCACGAGTCCCGGCGACGTCGAGTACGGCATGTCGAGCTGGATGTCGTCGCCGTCTTCGAACGCGTTGGCGTAGTGCCACGCCCAGAAAGCATCGCTGTGGACCCAACGGGTCGGCGTGGCGCAGTCGCGGGCGATGATGGCGATGCGCGTCCCCGTGTCGATGTCCCAGTTCAGCGGGTCACCGTCACCGCCGAACGCGGCGACGTCGAGGCGGAGTGGGCCAATGATCAACACGACGTAGTGCTCGGTGATCGCGAAGTCGTGGATCATGTAGCTGGCATCGATGCCGTCGACCGCGACCGGGGGCTGCGTGACGACGCCGTCGGCGCCGACGGTCGCCCAAGTGAGATACGGCTCGGCGATGTCGTATCGGAACACGATCATCTCACCGGTCGCCGGATCGATCTTCGGGTGGGCGCAGATTCCCTGAAGGGCCCCACCGAAGTCGTACCGCCCGACCGTGTCGAGTGCGGGCGTGATCTCGTACGGCTGGTCGCCCTCGGCGAGCGCCAGCATCCGTCCACCGTGACGCACCTCGTGGATGAACGGGTTCAGCTTGAACGGCCACGTCGGATCGGGGTCGGGGCCGAGCACCGACATGTCGACGAGAACCGGCGTCATCAGCCCACCGAACAGGGCGTGACCAGCACGCTCCTCGGCCAGCAGTCCCTGAGTCTTGACGAACCGGTTCGCGTAGCGGGCGTGGCCGTCCTCGAACCACACGCCGTGGATCATCCCATCACCCTCGAGCGGGTACATGTACGACCCGAGCGGGTTGAACTCCGGGTTGGGGCCGTTGCGGAGATACGCGCCGGCGAGATCGGTCGGGATCTGCCCGAGGACGTCGAGGTCGTCGGAGTGGATCTCCGTGCCGATCGGTGCGAAGCGGCCGGAGAGGAAGTTCTCGGCGTTCATGTCGACCGGAGCGGGGCCCTTCGGTGAAACGGTCTCCGGCGATCCAGTCGTGATGCCGCCGGTGCCGGCGCTGGTGGTGGTGGTGGTCGTGGTGGTCATCGGGTGTGTCTTTCCGTGATGGTTGAGCGTTGGTGGGCTGTGCCGGTCACTGGGTGGTGGCGAGGTCGGAGTCGGTCGTGCTTGCACCAGTCGCCGCGGCGACTGCCCGGTCCGGGTAGGCGACCGTGAACTTGATCGCGCCGATCAGGATCACCACCGACAGGATCGTGCCGGTGCTCGACCGGTCGATGGCCGTGGTGGCGAAGCCGACCGCCGCGCACGCGGCGAAACATGCGGTCCACACCCAGGCGATCGTGCGGTTGATCCGTTGGAAGAGCTCCGATGCGACGACGGCAGGGTCCTCGCCCGGGGCCGAGTAGTCGAGCGTGAACGGACGCCCGAGCAGGATCGTCACGGCGGAGGCCACGGCGATCCAGGCCATCCCGATCGCGTTCAGGTCGTCCTGGATTCCCGAGTCGGGCTGGACGACGGCCAAGGCGCCGGCTGCGAGCAGGAAGATGAGCTGCGCCCAGCCCAGCACTCCGAGTTGTCGCGACGGTGTCGTCAGGACGACGGCGATGAGCGAGACGAGCCCGACGGCGATCCCGATGCGCCAGTCGAACCAGTTGTTGACGAGCGAATAGATGATGAAGGGGATGAAGCTCTTGAGGATGGACATTGGGTGCTCGCTTTTCTGCTTTGGGCTTGGTTGTGATGACGGCGAACGAATGGTGTCGTCGTTGCCATCACTCTGCAGAAGCCGGCGCCCCAAGTCCCTCGGGCGAACCCCTAGGTCATCCCCCAACTTGTCATCCCGAGACCGTCGGCCGTCGCGGCGACGAGGCACTATGGCGCGTACAGCGACGAGCACGAACCAATGGTGGCCATCAGGAAATCTCGTTGCACCAAGTCTCGGCCGGTTTGGTGGGTTGACATCGAACAACCCGACGAGACCTGGCGCGAAACGCGGCGGACCCGAACGCCCATACGGACCCCGGAAAGCAACGAAACCCGAACGCTGAAACCGGGTTCGGGACGTGCCGATGTCTCGCGACATCACCACGTGGAGACGATTGGGAATCGAACCTACGGACACACCAAGTCGGGCCGCCCCGTCGACGACGTCCTCATCGAGCGGCTGGCGGACGAAGCCGAAATCGGCTATGACGTCACGGAATCCAGTCCACCGACACGGTGGTCGGCCCTCACCTGAGATCCCCGTCAGCAGAAGGACCGCGTCGTCGGGATCGCTACGTCGCACGATCGACGAACCGGTCCCCGCCTGTACGTCGAGACATTGAACAACACTCTCGACACACACACCTCGCGGGTGGCGTCGCTCGGCAACCGCGTACCGACACCGCTGATGCTGCTCCTCGTCGTGGGCAGCGCGATCGCCGTTGGAGCCCTGGCGTTCTACCTCACACTTCTGGGCAAGGGCCTCGCGACATCGTTGATCACCGCAGTTGTCGTGCTGATCATCCTGTTCGTGTCGCTACCAACCCACCGGCGCCTAACGAGGCGGACCCAAACGACCCTACGATCCCCGAATAACGAGCAACCCGAACCCTGAACGCAAGTTCGGGACTTGCCGATGTCTCGAGACATCACAGTGGTGGAGACGATGGGAATCGAACCCACGACCCCCTACTTGCAAAGCTGGATTTGGTCGATATCGACGATTTCTGTCGAGGTGCCGGATCGTCCCAAATTATGCCGTCTAGCTGGGGCGATAGGCGGACGATTCGGTACCGGTCGGACGGCCTGACACGGGTCGGTGCGCGTCGGATTGATACATTTTTGATACATCGCGGAGCCGTGAGCGACCACCTGCCCGAGGTGATCGCGACACGCTCGACGCAAGTTTCGATGTATCAGACTCGCCGTTCGGGCCGCCTCCTGACCGGTGTCAGACGGCCGGCGCGATCATCCGCGATCAGCCAGTGGGAACCGTTCACCGAATGTCGTCGCAGGCTCCAACACGAATCCGTCGGGCCCAAAGGTGACCGTGAAAGCATCCAGGAATCCGCGTTGACCGAGGATCACCGCAGTTCCCTGGTGGGGCCATGGATCGAGCACGGCCACGACCTCGCGCCAGCGCACCGGACGCTCATCGGTCAGTTCAAGAGGCGGCCGCGCCTCCAGCGTGAACTCGTACAACGGAACCTCCGACGTTGACCCGGCGAGACGCAACACCATCGTCTCGTCCGCCGATACGGCGTCGCCGCCGAGCTCAAGCAACTCTCGATCGACGACGGTGATCGGACCACCGGTGTCAATGATCGCGGAGAACGTGGCCGCGGCGTCCGGAACGGATACGCCGATCACCGCTCGAAGCACCGGATGCGAGAGGCGTCCGCGGCCTTCTCCGAAATCGGTGTACGCGTAGCGCCAGGGCTCAGCCAAGCCCGTAGACCACAGGATCGCCCGGCGACGGTGCCCGCATCACCTCGAGGTCCGCAATGCCGTCAGCCGCGAGAGCCGACATGAGATCTGCGAGTGAGTCAGCATCGCGACGCACCCGACCATCACGGTCGACCGCAACCCATCGGCCGGCCCACTTCGTCAGATCGAGGGTACGAACCACGGACTCGATCGTACTCGCCACGCCGACCGGCCATCCGCGACCGAACAGGTGACCGGTTATTCCGGTAATCCGCCAAGCCTTGCCGTGTTATTCCGGTAATCGGGCTGCGGTTCGGTTCGAACAGAGGCAGCGGAGCGCTCCGCTGGGTCCTCGACACCCGAGCAGATCGGCAGCTATGTGTGGGCCGCGAGTGCCTGGCTCAAATCGTCCCAGAGGTCCTCGACATGTTCGATACCGACGCTGAGTCGCAGAAGGCCCGGCGGAAGGTGCTGCTGTCCTGGGATCGATGCCCGCCGTTCGATCGTTGACTCCACCGCTCCGAAGCTCGTGGCGTGACGGACGAGTCGCACCCGCCCGCACACGTCGTCGGCAGCGGTCGCTCCACCTGCCACGTCGAATGAGATCACGCTGCCGAAATTCGCGAGATGCTCGACGGCGACCGAATGCGTCGCATGTGATTGGAGACCGGGATATCGCACCCGTTCGATGCGCTCGTGCGCTTCGAGTCGCCGTGCAAGATCTGCTGCCGACGCGGCGGCGGCAGCTGCCCGAAGCGGGTACGTCCGAATCCCCCGGGTAGCAAGGAATGTCTCCAGTGTTCCGGGTGTCGCGCCTCGAATCTCTCGATGCTTTCGCAATCGAGCGACCAGGTCGCCACGTCGCGTCGTGGCGACGCCGCAGAGCAGATCTGAATGCCCACCGAGATGCTTCGTCGCCGATTGGACGGCGATGTCGACACCGAAATCCAACGGCCGCTGGGCCAACGGACCCGCCAGGGTGTTGTCGATCGCGAGGATCGACTCGGCGGGCCGTGCCGCTGACGCAATCCGTCGAAGGTCGGCGACATGCAGCAGCGGGTTCGACGGCGACTCAATCCAGATCAAGTCCGCGGATGCGGCCGCCGTGCACCAACCGTCCGTGTCATCGACGGCGAGTCGGGTCGCCGACCACCGGCCGAGCCTTTCCCCGTCGGCGATCATTCCAGCAACACCCTGGTAGCAGTCCTCCGGCCAAACGATTCGGCCCCCGACTGGCAACTGGTCGAAAACAGCGGCGATGGCGGCCATGCCTGAACTGAAGGCCACCGCCTCCGCATCCTCAAGTGCACCGACGACCGCCTCGAATGCCTCCCATGTCGGTGTGCCATCGTCGCGGGAGTAGGCACGTTCCCCGCCGAGCTGAAAGTTGGACGCTGGTACGAGAGCGGCGTTCAGCGGTGAACCAATGTCGGTAGACCGACCAGCCTCAACCGCCCGTGTCTCCAACCGATGCTCAGCCATCCGAGCAGATTGCCCGAAGTGGATGCTGATTGCCAGTACCGAGCGGCAGGTCGGCACGAGGGCTCCGACGATCGTGGGTCGCACTAACGTGTCAGTCCCAGGGCAGGGGGGACACGCTCATCAGCGGCACGATGTGGAGGTTGATCTCGCGGGCCACGCTGCGGCGCAGGCCGTCGAGCACGTCGATGATGTCGAGCCCAGCGCCCCAGCTGGCGTCAGGCTCGCCGATGGTCACAGCCAGCTTCAGGTGCGGCTCAAAGAATGGCGGTGGTGTTGCACCGTCGAAGTTGAACGTCGCCACCATATCGTTGGTCGAGAGCGGACGAAGATTGAACGTGAGCTTTGGCTCGGGGTCGCCATCGTCGGAGCCCCAATACGCGGGCAAGTCGCGATCGAGCGCGTGGACGACCGTGAGCAGGAGCCGGTGCTTGTCGATGTTGTTCAGTCGTCGAATGATGCTCAGAGAGTCGGTGCGTGGGTCGTGGCCGTACAGCGCCTCTGTGTACGGCTGCATCGCTTCGACGGCTGACATGATCGCAGTGTCCCGAATGCCGGGAGCGATGGTCAATACGCGCGGGTTCCCGTTGCTGTTGGTTGCCGACTCGTGGAGCGGGAACGAGGTGTCCTCGGTGGGCCGACCGTTGTCGAGCAGGACGAGTTGCCATGCAAGGTGATCGAGCGCACTGCGGAGGTTGTGCACGATGTCGCCAGCGATGGTTGCCGCAATTGGGTCGATCGCAGGAACGCGCATCGCACGGTAGATCAGCGTCGACGGATCGGTTGTCGCCGGTGCACCAACGATCGAGGTCGTCGCTTCAAGCGCCAATGGCTCGATAATCGAACGAAGTTCGCCGACGAGGTCCTTGGCCCTGCGCAGTTTCACGCTGACGCCGTCGAGGTCTGCCGCCACGACAACATCGTCTCATGTCGCACGTCGACCCGTCCCGAGCGGCAGTTCGGCGCTGCCTTAGCACGGTGGTCAGCTGTGGTGGTGGCCGCGTACCTTGGAGTGGTGGGTGCGTTGCGGGTCGTGCAGTTGAATTCGGGCTCTCTGATCGAGCCCGGGTGGCGTAAGCGACGCCACGAGATCCTTGCGTGGCTCCACCGGCTCGATGCCGATGTCGTTTGCCTCCAGGAGATC
>JANNNB010000363.1:0-9272 GCA_031398325.1 Actinomycetes bacterium | reverse complement strand
CTGCAAGATCCACGACAGGCAGCGTGCGGCGTCGATCACCCCGGGGGCGACGATCGCCCCGGTCGGGCATCCGTCGATGCAGCGCGTGCATGTTCCGCAGCCGTCGGACACCGGTTGGGTGTTCGGCTCGTACTCGGCGGTGGTGACGATCGACCCCAGGACGAACCAGCTTCCGAGCCCGGGCAGCAGGAGGTTCGCGTTCTTCCCGAACCAACCGAGCCCCGCACGGTGGGCGATGGCGCGATCGACCATCGAGTTGTCGTCAGCGAAGGCGACCGCACGTTCGTCGGCCCGTCGAATCGACCTCGCGACCGATCTCAGCCCGGCGCGCAGTGGGGCGTAGTGGTCGATCCACGCATACCTCCCGACCCGGGCGTGTGGCCCCTCCGCCGGGCGCTCCGGATCGTCGCTGGCCAGATAGGAACGCGCGGCGACGATGACCGAACGCGCGCCCGCAACCGCTCGCATCGGGTCGGTCGAACGCTCCGGATTGCGGAACGTGAACCCCATGCCGTCGTGCAGGTCGGCGTCGATCCGCTGGTGCAGCGCATCTCGAGCCTCGAGCAATACCGCTGCCGACGCGACACCGACGTGCTCGATGCCGAACTCGCCCAGGTCGCGTCGGATCTGCTCGATCGTCGGCAAGGGCTCCGGTGGCACGGGACGGCGCACCTGCAGAGCGTACGAGCCAGGTCAGCGCTGCGACTTCATTGCCTCGTCGCGCCGGCGACCGGCTCGCGAACGACGCCGCTCTCGAACTCGGTCAGGGAGACGAACTCGACGGGCTCGTCGATCAGTCCGGCGCGCACGAACAGATCGACCGCCGCCTCGACGCTGCCCACCACGGGTCGGATCTCGACGGGCTCCGGTGCGGGTACGTATTCGATCGGGCCGGCGTCGTTGGCGAGGATGAAGCTGACGATGCACTCACCGCACGCCGACGTGTTCGCCGCCACGCAGGTGTCGCATTCGATGGTCGATCCGTTCGGTTGGAACATGTTTCCCATCATGACGAGGGGGTGTGACGCTGGGATCTGACGGCCCCCTATCATCCGCAGTGACGAACGGATCCGTGATGCTCGATCGATACCCACTCTTCCAACACGCGTACCTCGTGGAGGATCTCACCGCGTCCGTGGTCCAGTGGAACGAGCTGTTCGGTGCCGGACCCTTCGTCGTCACCGAACACCATCAGACAGAGACGTTCGACTACCGGGGCACCGACCACGAGGCCGACGTCTCGTACGCGTTCGGATACCTCGGCGACCTGATGATCCAGTTCATCGTGCAACACGACGACACCCCGTCGATCTACCGCGACATGTACCCCGCAGGTTCGTACGGTTTCCACCACGTGGCCACGCTCGTGCACGACTTCGAGGCCGAGTTCGACCGACTCCGGGCGGCCGGTTTCGAGTGCGCAACGCGGCTCTACGCCAACGGTGTCGACGCCGCGTACTTCGACACCCGCGAGGTCACGGGAGGCTTCACCGAGATCCACGGTGACCCGCCGCGCATCACCGAAGCGTTCGCCTCGTGGCGACGGGCACACGAGCAGATTCGTCCTGGCGACTCGCCGTTCATGCAGCGCTGAGTGGCCTGACGTCGGCACGCCCCGATCGCAGCCGGGTCAGAGAACGGCGAGCAGCGCGTTGCTCGACACCACATTGCACCCTGCGGCGCGTGCATCCCGAACGACTTCGGCGTCGTTGGTGACCACGACGATGTGACGGTCGGGAGGGAGCCTCGCCATCTCGTCACGGATGACGTCGTCGGCGATCACTCCGGGTGGCGAGAACACGACCCGTGTCAAGCGTCGTCGCTCGGCGTGGGCCCCGACGACGTCCGCCCCATCGAACACCGTCGTCACCTCGGTGCCGAAGCGCCGCGCCAGATTCTCCATCGCTTCGACCAGCGCCGAACGGCTCGCCCCCAATGCCAGGTTCGGCCACCCCAGCAGGGCGACGTTGTACCCGTCGACGATCATTGCGGCACCGGAGCGGGCGAGGAACGACGCCGCCTCGGAAGAGCTGGCGATGATGCCACCCGGCAGCGCGATCGGCTGTCGGCGGCCGGTCTGCCGCCGAGCCGTCGACCGGCTCGGTCCGGTCGCGGTTGGGGCGGCGGCGCGATCCGCTGCACGCTGCTCGCGCCGCTCGAGCATGTCGGTGAGCCGGCGTGACGCGTCCGCAGCGGCACGAACCGATGCGTCGGCGAGATCGCGCAGCGCCTGCAACTCCGAGTCGGACGGCAGATCATCGGTCGCGAGCGGCACCGGCACGTTCGGCGCCGAGGCGGCCAACGCGTCGCGCTCGGAAACGACCGCCGCGAGCCGGGCGGCGGCCGCAGCCTCCCGATCACGGGAGTGACGGACCTCGTTGCGCACGTCGATCAATTCCGCCCTGGTCTCGGCCAGCAGGTCGTCGGCTTTGGTCAGATCGGCGCGCAACCGGTCGACTTCGTCCTGGTGCTCGTCGAGGATCGCCGTCAGCCTCGCGATCTCAGCGAGCGAACGCACCGCCGCCTCCTCGGCCGCCAGGCGCCGCTTCTCGGCCCGGCGCAGCGATGTGATGGCGTCGGCCTCGGCGATCGTGCGCTCCGATTCGGCGATGAGACGCTCGGCCTCTGCAACCCAACCCGCAGGGCGCTGCAACCAGAGGCGGCCCACATCGTCGACCAACTCGGGCAGTGCGCCAGCCGCGATCCGGGTGCGGAACACGTCGTCGGTTTCGATCGCGCGGCGAAGACGGCCCAACGCTCCCGATGGAATCCGGGGCTTGCCGAAGAAGGCACGCAGCGCGTTGGGCACCGGCATCGGCGGCTTGCGCTTCTGCGTCTCCTCCGCCATCAGCACGGCGTACTCGAGCGCGGACCGCAGATGTCGGTGCTCGATGGAGTCGCCGACGGATCCGGCCGGGTCGACCGCCGACACCGACCCCGACGCCGAACCGTCGGCAGCGTCTGCGGGAGCACCGTCGCTCATGAACGAACGCTACCCGACAGCGACCGCGAGCAACTGGCTGGTATCTGCGCAGGAAGGCTCCGACTTGACAACGTACGTCTGTTCGTGTTCACATCGAACGATGGGAGTTGGGACCCGAACCGTCACGCCGATGCAACGTTCGTTCGATGAACTGGGCACGCCACTGCGAGACGTCACCTTCTGCGTGCTCGACCTCGAGACGACCGGCGGCCATCGCGCCGATGATCAGATCACCGAGATCGGCGCGGTCAAGGTGCGCGGCGGAGCATTTCTCGGGACGTTCCAAACACTCGTGAATCCTGGCAAGGCGATCCCGCCGCAGATCACGATGCTGACCGGGCTGTCCGACGCGATCGTCCACCACGCCCCGCGGATCGGCGCCGTCCTGCCGTCGCTGCAGGAGTTCATCGGCGATGCCGTGATCGTGGGTCACAACATCGGGTTCGATCTCGCGTTCCTCCGTCATGGACTCGAGCGGACCGGGCGCGCGCCGCTGAGGAACCCGAGCATCGACACGGTTGCGCTCGCCCGGCGGCTCGTGCGCGACGAGGTTCCCGACTGCCGCCTCGGGACACTGGCGTCGCGCTTCCGCCTCGACCACAAGCCGAGTCACCGAGCGCTCGACGATGCGCTGGCCACGACCGATCTGCTGCATCTGTTGATCGAGCGTGCGAGCGCGCTCGGCGTGCTCGGCCTCGACGACCTCTTCGCGTTGGCGAAGCTCGCCGGGCATCCGCAGGCGGCCAAACTCAAGATGACCTCCGACCTGCCGCGTTCGCCCGGTGTCTACATGTTCTGCGGCCACCGCGATCAGGTGCTCTACGTCGGCAAGGCGACCAACCTGCGGCAGCGGGTGCGGAGCTATTTCGGCAGCGACGATCGCCGTAAGATCGGCCCGATGTTGCGGGAGACCCAGTCGGTGCGTCATCTCGACCTGCCTGACCCGCTGACGGCCGAAGTGGTGGAGAGCCGGCTCATCGCCTCGCTGCTCCCCAGGTACAACCGAACCGGTACCCGTGTCGAGAAGTACTGCTACGTCCGGCTGGACACCGGGTCGGCCTGGCCGCGGCTGTCGATCACGAAGAATCCGTCGGCGTCCGGATTGCACCTCGGCCCACTGCCGTCACGCACGATGGCCAACCTCGTGATCGACGCACTTCACACGGCCATCCCGCTGCGGCGTTGTTCGGCTCGCATCCCGCGCCACGGCATGGCGCCGCTCGATGCGAGCCCCTGTGCATCGGCGCAACTCGGTGTCGCACTGTGCCCGTGCTCCGGCACGACCGACCCGGTGGCGTACGCCGCGGTGGTCGAGGTGGCGATTCGCGCGATGTCGGGCGACAGCGCCGAGGTCGTCGAGCGGCTCGACGTGCGCATGCGAGCACTGGCGGCGCAGCACCGATTCGAAGATGCCGCCGTCACCCGCGACCGGCTGGGAGCGCTGCAGGGAGCGCTCAAGCGTCGCGGCCTCGTCGAATCGCTGCGCGCCGCCGGACGCGTGCGAATCGTGCTCGGCGACTCCTGGTGGATCATCGACGACGCCCGGCTCGTCGACGTCGGCGTCACCGGACACGTCGGTCGGGCATTGCCGGTCTCGGCACCCGAACCGTCACCAGCGGGGCAGCCGCTGAGTCGGACCACCATCGACGAAGCATTGCTGCTCGCCCGCTTCTGCCACTCCCGAGCCACCGAGCTGGTCGTCGACGCGGCCGGACCCTGGGGGTTTCCACTCCCGGTCCCGGACCCGATACCGGGATCGGCCGCTGGCTCGACTCCCGGATCGGCACCCGGTTCGAACGTAGCTGCGGCCTGATCGAGCCGTCAGATCGGAGCGACGACCGCCGCGTCGTCGGTGACCGGACTGATACGGGTGAGCAGGGACGCAGCCAGACCCTGCACGGTCGTGTCGTACTGCACCTTGTCGATCCTGCCGTCGAGGAGGGTCACGGTCACGTCCTTGGCGCCATCGCCCTCGTAGCCCAGGGCGACGTCGGGCACGCTCGCCACCACGGTCACCGTCGATCCCTCGGACGACTCGACCGTCACCGACGTGGCCGCGGCCAGTGCCGGCACCGGGTTGGCGGTCGTCGAGTCGATGTCGCTGGCACGCCACTCCTCGCCCTCGGGCATCACCCAGGTTCCTTCGGGTGTGACGACGTACTCGACCAGTGCGTCGTCACGCATGACGACGAACCGCGTGCCGTCACCGACGTGATCCCCCTCGGCCTGCAACGCGACGCTGCCCCCTGCACTCACCACGGTCAGGAAGTGGTAGGACGAGCCGACGAGTTCGTCGAGTGCCGCCTGCAACAGTGCGGTTCCGTCTTCCTCGACGACCGGCGACGACCCCGTCGGAACGGCCGACGTGTCGGGTACCGAGTCGGCGACCGTGTCCGCGACCGAGTCCACTACCGAGTCGGCAACCGATCCAGCGGTCGATCCGGAGGACGAGTCGCCGTCGCCGCTCGAACAGGCCGACGCGAAGGTCCCCAATGCCAACGACGCTGCCAACACGTACCGCCACCTCGTGATCGCCATGGCCGTCATGAAACCAGGTTTCGTGACGCGTCCGGCGTCAGCACCGACGTGCACACCGCAACGATCATCGCGATGACGTCGATCGCGACGGTCCGCACCGCCACGTTCCGAATCACCACGTTGCTCATCCGGGCGGGGCGCTGGTCTGCGAGGCGAGTGCCATCGCCTCGAGCGAGGCGGCCGCCCGCCCGTCGTCGATCGCAGCGCCCGCGAGTTCGATACCGTCGCCGAGGTCGTCCACCGTGCCGGCCACCACCAGGGCAGCGCCGGCGTTGAGTACGACGATGTCGCGATGGGCCCCCCGATCGCCAGCGAGGACACGCCGGACCACCTCGGCGTTCTCTTCGGGCCCACCACCGCGCAGATCGTCAGTGTCGGCGATGGCGAGACCGAACTTCGTCGGGTCGACGGTGAACTCCTCGATCGATCCGTCGCGGAGCGCGATCACATTCGACGTACCTGTCGTGGTGAGTTCGTCGAGTCCGCCGCCGTGCACGACCCACGCCGAGATCAACCCGTGCTGCTGCAGTGCCTCCACCATGGCGGACGCGAATCTCGGCTCGGCGACCCCGATCAGTTGACGCCGAACACGTCCCGGGTTCGCCATCGGCCCGATCAGGTTGAACGCCGTCGGCACGCCGAGTTCACGACGGGGTTGGGCCGATGCCTTGAACGCACCGTGGAACGCAGGCGCGAAGCAGAATCCGATCCCCGCCTCGCGGAGGCAGAACGCGACGCCCTCGGGGGTCTGCTCGATGACGACGCCGAGCTGTTCGAGGACGTCGGCGGTGCCGCATTTCGACGATGCCGAGCGGGCGCCGTGCTTGACCACCGGCACACCGGCGCCGGCCGCGACGATGGCCGCCATCGTCGACACGTTGATCGAGTGGGCACCGTCGCCACCCGTGCCCACGATGTCGATGGCGTTGGCCCGCTCGTCGTCGGTCAGCGGCACGATCTTGGCCTGTTCGAGCACGGCGTCGAGCAGGCCGGACAGCTCCGCGGCGTTCTCTCCCTTGGCCCGCAATGCCACCACGAATCCGGCGATCTGCGCTGACGTCGCCTCGTCGGTGAGGATCATCCGCATCGCGGCCGATGCGTCGGCACCGGTGAGGTCTCGCCCTGCGATCAGATCACCGATCAGCTCGGACCATGTGCGTGAGGGGTTGACAGCGGACGCGTTCATCGGGCGGATCGTATGCGGTGAGTCACCGCAGGTTTCAGGCCGTTCGACCGTTGCGTCGCGCTCAGCGTTCCGGCCGTCGATCCGGCCAGCGTTGCGATCAAGCGGTGCGGCGGCGTTGACGAATCAGTCGACGGCGGTCCCGTTCGGTCGCGCCACCCCAGACTCCGGCCTTCTCGCGCACCGACAGCGCGTGCTCGAGGCAGGCCACCCGCACGGCACAGCCCTCGCACACCGATTTGGCGGCCTCAGCACCCTCGTCGTCTTCGGGGTAGAACATCGACGCGTCAAGTCCCCGACACGCCCCGAGATCCCACCACTTCATTTCCTGCGCTGACACAGTTGACCGACTCCCCAAAGCCTTTCGGCTGTCGTCCCGTCGGCCCGTCGAACCGGACCGATCGAGAAAACGAATGTAGATCGGCCCGGAACCGAATGCCAGAGGAATCCCGAAAAACCCGTCAGGGCGTCCGGCCGCGCCGGATCTGCTCGACGAGCGCGGCGTGGTCGGCGGCGTCGAGCGTGTGGGCGGCGACGAGATCGGCGTCCCCGTTCCCGACGTGGTCGACGAAGCCGACCCGGACGACGTCACGGCACGTCGGGTCGAGTACGACGATGTCGGTGCCCCGGCGGACTTCGGCGGCCAGTCTGGCCACGTTCTTCCGGGCCGTCTTCGCGAAGTGTTCGATGTCGCCGGAGTGGAGCCAGGGTGCGCCACAGCACCGGGCTGACGACAGGGAACATCCGATGCCGTTCGCGTCGGCGAGCTCGATGAATTCGGTCCCGATGCTCGGCTCGTGGTACTCGACGACGCACGTGGGGACGAGCGTGACCGTGAGAGGGCGCTCGGTCGTCGAGCCCAGCGCCCGCCGGGCGAACCACTTCGAGAAGCGTGGTGCGACGAACGGCGCCCCTCCGATCCGCGCCGCGGTCCCCGGTAGGACGGCGGCCAGTTTCGCGACGAGCGCCGGCCGTCCGGCGACCTGACCCAGCAGCCGCGATCGCAACGACCGGATCCCGGCATCGTGCTGCATCGCTCTGCCTCGCAGCACGAGCCGGGGTATGTCGACGCTCCACGGATGCGCGCCGGGTGTGTACGGGCACTGCGCCACGCACGCCTTGCACTGGATGCACGAGTCGACGACCCCGTCCTGTTCGGCCGGGGTGAGGCGGCCGGCATCGGGTGGAACTCCCGGGGCAGCCCGCCGGTCGAGCAGATCGAACAGCATCGGGAACGTGTCGCACAGCTCGGCGCACGAACGACATCCGCCGCAGATGTCGAACACCCGCGTGAGCTCGCCACGAACGTCGGCCTCGTCGAGATAATCCGGATGCGTGGGGAGGTACGTCGTGGTCATGGCCACCCCTATCATCGTCCAGATGGGGAGCAGCAAGCAGCGGGCGGTGCCGTTCGACCGGGCCGCGATGCTCGCCGAGCTGCGCGCCAGCGGGCGAGGCGGCGGTGAACCCTTCGACGTACTCGTCGTCGGTGGCGGCATCACCGGCGTGGGCGTCGCGCTCGACGCAGCGAACCGGGGCCTGCGAACGGCACTGATCGAACGAGACGACTTCGGGAGTGGCACCTCGTCGAAGAGTTCGAAGCTCGTGCACGGTGGCTTGCGCTACCTCCAGAACGGCGACGTGCGGCTCGTGTACGAAGCGCTCCACGAGCGCCGCCGGCTCATGCGCAACGCACCGCACATGGTCGAGGTGCTGCCCTTCCTGCTCCCGATCCTGACGAAGGACGGGGTGATCTCGCGCAAGGTGGCCAAGGCGCTCGGGTCGGCGCTCTGGATGTACGACCTGACCGGGGGATGGCGAATCGGGAAGCTGCATCGCCGGCTTTCGGCGGAGCAGGCCGCCGCCCACTTCCCGTCGACGCATCTCGACAAGCTGAGTGGGGGGTACGTGTACTACGACGCCACCGCCGACGACGCCCGTCTCACGCTCACGATCGCTCGGACAGCCGCGGCCCACGGCGCCGTGGTGGCCAACCGTTGCCGTCTCGTCGAGCTCCTCCACGACGAGGGCGCAGGTGCGGGGCGCGTGACCGGCGCGATCGTCGAAGCCGACGGCGAGGCGTTCGAGATCGCGACGAGATCGGTCGTCAATGCGACCGGCGTCTGGGCGGACGACGTGCGGGCCCTCGACGAAGGGACCAATCCCGACTCGATCCGGCCCGCCAAGGGCGTTCACATCACCCTGCCGTGGTCGCTCGTGCGCAACGACATCGCCGTGATCATCCCGGTCCGGCGCGACAAACGCAGCCTGTTCCTCGTCCCGTGGGGTGCCCTCGACGGCGGGACGTTCCAGCACGTGTACGTCGGCACGACCGACACCGACTTCGACGGTTCGATGGACGACCCCCAGGCCACGCGTGACGACATCAACTACATCCTCGAGGCCCTGAACCAGGCGCTCGACACGTCGACCGACCGAGAGATCACGAGCGGCGACATCACGGGCGTGTGGGCGGGCCTGCGGCCGCTCGTGAAGCCCACGGCCGACCCGACAGAGGGCGATTCAGGTGCAACCAAGGCCGGCGCGACGAAGGACCTGTCGCGCCGG
>JANNNB010000358.1:0-14442 GCA_031398325.1 Actinomycetes bacterium | reverse complement strand
ACATCGGGAATCGGTGGGTGACCTCGGAGGACGAGAGCCGCTCGACGCAGACGCCGACGCGCTCACACTGCGCCGCCAGCAGCTCGATCTCCGCGTCGTCGCCGACGTCGAGTCCGCCGGTCGCCGTCAGCAGCGCTATGTCGGACTCGCGTTCGAGCCGCCGCCAACCGTCCATCGAACGAATTGCCATCTCGGCGTGCACCGCGTCGGCGTACGCGACCCGCACGATGCGTTCGGCGCCGTGCGACGACCCGCTGCTGTGGCCGAACTCGAACCGATCGACGCCGACCACGGAGACGCCGCGGCTCGCGAGCTCAGCGGCGACGGCGAGTCCGGCAGCTCCGCACCCGACCACCACCACATCGACGGAACGGTCGGACACGTCGGTCAGACTAGAGCGACCCGGAGCGACCGTTCCGTCTCGAGGGCCGGGAATCCCCCGTTCAGGCGGTGCCGACCGGGCGGATCAGCCGACCGTGCATCAGCGCGTCGAGCGCGTCGATCGAGCGGCGGTTCGCGCTCCACGAGCCTGCGTCGGTGAGCCCCGTCAACACGATCCGGAGGAACTCGGCGGCAAGTGCACGATCGACCTCGCGGATCTCTCCGGTCGCGATGCCGAGGTCGATCATGTCGAGGAAGTAGCGGTCGGTGCGGGCGACGTGACGGGACAGCCGTTCGGCGATGTCGGGGAACCGGCGCATGTCGATGTTCACCGTCCCGATGAACATGGCGTAGGAGTGATCCTCACGGTTCAGTTCGTACGAGGCCTCCAAGATCGCCTCGAACGTGCCGATGAACGTCTTCGAGGCCTTTGCGACCGCCGCTTCGAAACGGGCGTACATCAGGCCTTGCACGTCGCGGTGCACAGCCACGTAGAGATCGAGTTTCGATTCGACGTAGTGGTACAGCGCACCGGTCGTGATCCCGGCCGCCGCAGCGATGTCCTTGTTCGTCACCGACCCGTACCCGCGCTCGGCGAACAACTGTCGCCCGCACGCCAGGATCGTCAGCCACGTCTCGGCCGAATCGGTTGCGGGCGGCCGCCCACGGCGCTTCGCCACCGCCTCGATCTTCTGCCCCATCGCGCGAGTATGACCTTCGTCACGCCTCGATTCGTCAGTGGACCGCCCTGTCACGCCACTCGACGGGATCAGTTGCGATTGGACTCGACGGTCTTCACGAGCCGGTCGAACACGTCGTCGGGGTGGCCGATGCCGTTCACCACGACCAAACGGCGCTGGTCGTTGTAGTGCTTGATCAGCGGGAACGTCTGCTCCTCGTAGAGATCGAGACGGCGATTCACGGACTCGGGCGTGTCGTCGGCGCGCTGCTTGACGTCGCCGCCGCACACCTCGCAGATCCAGGGGCTCGGTGTGACTCCCGACGCGGTGTAGTTGGTGCCACAGTCGCGGCAGACGCGCCGGGCCGAGATCCGCTCGAGGACGATCTCGCGCGGCACGTTGAGGTCGAGCACCACGTCGACCGGCCGTTCGCCGGCGATGCGATCGAGTGCCTCGGCCTGCTCGATCGTGCGCGGGAAACCGTCGAGGATGTAGCCCCGGGTGCTCGCGTCGGGCGCGCTGAGGCGCTGGTCGACGAGACCGATCATGATGTCGTCGCCGACGAGGCCGCCGGCGTCCATCACGAGCTTGGCCATCATCCCGAGCTCGGTGCCTTCGCGCACTGCGGTGCGCAGCATGTCTCCGGTCGAGATGTGCGGTACGACGAAGTGCCGTGACAGCCGCACGCATTGCGTGCCTTTGCCGGCACCCTGTCGCCCGAGAATGATGAGGCGGGCGCCGGGGATCACGCCGGGCCTACTTCAGGAATCCCTCGTAGTTGCGCAGCGTGAGCTGGCTGTCGATCTGGCGCATCAGTTCGAGCGCCACACCGACCGAGATCAGCACTGCGGTGCCGGCGAAGGCGAAGCTGTTCACTCCCGCCATGATCAGCAGCAGATACGGCAGGATCGCGATGATCGCGATGAACACGGCGCCGGGCAACGTGATGCGGTTGACGGCCTTGCCGAGATAGCGCTCGGTCTGTGGGCCGGGACGGACACCGGGGATGAACCCGCCTTGACGGCGGAGCTGGTCGGCCTGGCGCACCGGGTCGAATGCGATCGAGTTGTAGAAGTAGGCGAAGGCGATGATCATCAACGCGAAGATCGTGATGTACACGAAGTTCTGCGGGTTGACGATGTACGTGTTGACGAAGTCGACGATCTCGCCACGCCACCCCTCGCCCGACCCGAGGAACTGCACCAGGATCACGGGGAGCAGCAGGATCGAGCTGGCGAAGATGATCGGGATCACACCCGACTGGTTCACCTTCAGCGGGATGTAGGTGTTCTGTCCACCCATCATCCGGCGACCCACCACACGTTTCGCGAACTGCACCGGAATGCGCCGCTGTCCGAGTTCGACGTACACGACCGCGACGATGATCGCCAACGTCAGCAGGATGATCGCCACGAACCAGAACGCCTTGTTGAGGGCGAGGATGCTGTAGTAGCCCTGCGGCAGCGACGACACCACCGAAGCGAAGATGATCATCGACATGCCGTTGCCGATACCGCGCTGCGAGATCAACTCCGAGATCCACATCAGCACGGCGGTGCCGGCGACGAGGATGGGGATGATCAGGTAGCCACGTGGCCACACGCCGTCGGGCAGCAACGGAACGGTGGGGGCGTTGGCACCGGCGCCGAAGTACGCCGTACCACGGCCTGTTCCGAAGATGAACACGAGACCGGTCGCCTGCAACGTCGCGAGACCCATGGTCACGTAGCGCGTGTACTGGGTGATCTTTCGCTGTCCCACCGCGCCCTCTTGCTGGAGTTGCTCCAGTTTCGGGATGACCACACCGAGCACCTGCATGATGATGCTCGCCGTGATGTACGGCATGATCCCGAGCGCGAAGATCGAGAAGCTCTCGAACGCCCCGCCGGAGAACAGGTTCAGGAATCCGAGGGCACCCTGCTGGTTCGCCGTGTCACGCAGCTGCTCGATGGCGATCGAGTCGACACCGGGAACACGGATGAACACGCCGAGCCGGTACACACCGACCATGAGAACGACGAACAGGATCTTGGTCCGGAGATCGGAGATCTTGAAGATGTTCGCCACGCTGGAAAACACTCGGGGGGCTCCTTGCCAGTCTTTTCTGGGTTTGCTGCTTCGGTGAGACGCGTCAGTTGGTCGTGATGAGAAGACGTCGCGTAGCGAACGTCAGCGGTTGGCGAACTGGTTGCCCTGAACTGCCGGGCGACCTGCACGGCCCTCGGCCTTGAAGGGCAGCTCGACGAGCGTGACCGTACCGCCCGCAGCGGTGATCGCGGCTTCAGCCGTCTTCGACACTGCGTGGGCGTGCACGTTCACCTTCGTGGAGATCTCGCCACGGGCGAGCACCTTCACGTACGCACCCTTGCGGACCAGACCGTTGGCCACCAGCACGTCGATCGTGAGGTCGCTGTCGCCGAGCTTCTCGGCGAGGTCGCCGAGCTTGTGGAGGTTGACCGCCGTGTACTCGACGCGGAACGGGTTGTTGAACCCCTTCAGTTTCGGGACGCGTTGCTTGAGTGGCATCTGGCCACCTTCGAAGCCACGGGCCACCGTGTTGCGAGCGCGCTGTCCCTTGGTGCCACGGCCGGCAGTCTTGCCGCCCTTGCCGCCGGTACCGCGACCGACGCGCTTGCGATTCTTGGTGGCGCCGGGTGACGGCGCCAGATCGTGGACCTGCATGGTCAGCTCTCCTCTGAGACGGTGATCAGGTGCGGAACCCGAGCGATCATGCCGCGGATCTCGGGCCGATCGGGCAGCGTGTTCGTGTTACCGATCTTGCCGAGGCCCAGCGCACGCAGCGTGCCACGGTGCTTCGGCTTGGTGCCGATCGACGACTTGATCTGGGTGACGGTGATGGTTGATTCAGCCATGGGATGCTCCGGTGCTGGCGGCGGCCTTGCGCTCGTTGTACGCGTTGAGCAGACCCTTGGGGACGAACTCGGACGGGTCGAGGCCGCGACGCTTGGCGACCTCGTCGGGGCGCTGCAGCGACTTGAGACCAGCGATGGTGGCCCGAGCGACGTTGATGTGGTTGGCCGAGCCGAGCGACTTGCAGAGCACGTCGTGCACGCCGGCCTCTTCCAGGATGACACGGGCTGCGCCACCGGCGATGACGCCGGTACCGGGAGCAGCCGGCTTCATCATGACCTTGCCGCCACCGGTGGTGCCGAGGACGGGGTGGATGATCGTGCTGCCGGCCATCGGCACTTCGAAGAGGTTGCGCTTGGCTTCCTCGGTGCCCTTCTGGATGGCGAGGGGGACTTCCTTGGCCTTGCCGTACCCGAGGCCGACGCGGCCGTTGCCGTCTCCGACCACGACGAGCGCGGTGAAGGAGAAGCGACGTCCGCCCTTGACGACCTTGGCGACGCGGTTGATGGTGATGACACGCGACTCGCGCAGCCCGCCATCGTTCTCGTCGCGGCGATCGCGACCACCATCTCGACCACCGTCGCGACCGCCACGGTTGTCGCGTGAATCGCGACTACCGCCGGGACCTCCCGGCCCATCGGTACGCGGTGCGTTGGGGTTGGTGTTTTCGAATGCCATCAGAACTCCAGACCAGCTTCACGGGCAGCGGATGCGACCGCCGCGATCCGGCCGTGGTAGGCGAACCCACCGCGGTCGAACACGACTTTTTCGATGCCGGCGGCCTTGGCGCGCTCAGCGATCAGTGTGCCGACGCGGGTTGCGGCGTCGACGCTCGCACCGGTGCCTGCGGCACGCAGGTCGGCTTCGTTGGTCGACGCAGCGGCCAGCGTGACGCCGGCGTCGTCGTCGATCAACTGGACCGACAGATGCCTGTTGCTGCGGAACACGGCGAGGCGTGGGCGCAGTGCGGTTCCATGGATCTTCTTGCGAACGCGACGGTGACGACGGAGGCGTCCGGTGCGGCGTGCTTGTGCGACTTTGCTCATCAGCGATACTTCCTGTCGATCACTTCTTGCCGGCTTTGCCGGCCTTTCGCAGCACACGCTCGCCGGCGTAGCGGACACCCTTGCCCTTGTAGGGCTCGGGCTTGCGGATGCTGCGGATGTCGGCGGCCACCTGGCCGACGACTTCCTTGTCGATCCCGACGACGACGACCTGCGTCTGCACCGGGACTTCGAAGGTGATGCCTTCCGGCGCCTTCACGTCGACCGGGTGGCTGAAACCGAGGTTGAGACGAAGGGCCCCAGGGCCCTGCGCTTCGGCTCGATAGCCGACGCCGACGATCTCGAGGTTCTTCTTGAACCCTTCGGTGACGCCGATCACCATGTTGTTCACGAGGCTGCGGGTGAGCCCGTGCATGGCCTTGACCTTGTTCTCGTCGTTGGGACGCTCCACCGTGAGGGTGTCGCCGTCCTGACTGACGGTGATGGTGCCGGGGATCTGACGCTCGAGGGTGCCCTTGGGACCCTTGACCGAGATCGTTCGGCCCTCGACCTTGACGTCGACGCCGGCCGGAACCGTGATTGGTGCTTTTCCGATACGAGACATCGCTACTTCACCAGACGTAACAGAGGACCTCGCCGCCGACGTTGCGCTTGCGCGCTTCGCGGTCGGTCATGAGGCCGTCAGAGGTGGACAGGACAGCGACGCCGAGGCCACCGAGCACGCGGGGCACGGTGTTGGCATTGCGGTAGACCCGCAGGCCCGGCGTCGAGATGCGACGCAGACCGGAGATCGTGCGGTCACGATCGGGCGAGTACTTGAGCTGGATGGTCAGGACCTCGCCGACGCCGCGAGGCGACGGGCTGGTCTCGAAGCTGCCGATGTAGCCCTCCTTCTGGAGGACTTCGGCGAGCGCGACCTTCTGCTTCGACGAGGGCATGCGCACCTCGTCGTGCTTGGCGGTGTTCGCATTACGGACACGCGTGAGCATGTCGGCGATGGGATCGGTCATCATGATGTATCTCCTCAGCGGCCCGTCGTCACCAGGACGACTTCGTCAGGCCGGGAATCTCGCCGGCGTGTGCGAGCTCGCGCAGGCACAGACGACAGAGACCGAACTTGCGGTAAACCGAACGGGCGCGGCCGCAACGGCGGCACCGGGTGTAGCCACGAACCTTGAACTTCGGCTTCGCGTTGGCCTTGTTGATGAGTGCTTTCTTTGCCATGCCTCAGCTCACTTCTTCCGCTTGCCGCCGTATTGCGGGCCACGCTTCTTCTTTTTCCTCGGCTCGTTGTCGGCGTCGGCGCCCTTCTTGAAGGGGAAGCCGTATGCGTCGAGCAGCGCCTTGCCGGTCTCGTTGTCCTGCGCCGTGGTGACGATGGTGATGTCCATCCCACGGGCGTGGTCAGCCTTGTCCGGGTCGATCTCGGCGAACATGGTCTGCTCGCTGAGGCCGAACGTGTAGTTGCCCTTGCCGTCCCACGAGTGGGCGGGCAGGCCGCGGAAGTCACGGATGCGAGGGATCGCAACCGAGATCAGGCGGTCGAGGAACTCCCACATGCGGTCGCCGCGCAGGGTGACCTTGACACCGATGGCCTGGCCTTCACGCAACTTGAAGTTGGCGATCGAGTTCTTGGCCTTCGTGACGTCGGGCTTCTGCCCGGCGATCACGGTGAGGTCAGAGACGGCGGCTTCGATGAGCGACGGCTGGGCCGCGGCACGACCGACGCCCATGTTGATGACGATCTTCTCGAGATTCGGGACCTGCATGACGTTCTTGATGTCGAGGTCCGCCTGGAGCTGGGCCTTGATCTCATCCTGGTAGCGCGCCTTGAGGCGCGGGATCGTGCTCGCCTCGGTGGAAGGAGCTGCTTCTGTGATGGTCACTTGATCACCTCTCCGCTCGGGCGGGCGATGCGCACTTTCTTGCCATCGTCCTGGAACGTGTAGCCGACGCGGACCTTCTTGCCCTTGTGCACGAGCATGACGTTGCTGGCGTGGAGGGGCAGGTCCTTGTGGATGATGCCGCCCTGCTCGTTGGCACGGCGGGCCTTCTGATGCTTCGAGGCGACGTTGATGCCGTTCACGATGATCTTGTTGGTCTTCGGGAAGACGAAGGCGATCTCGCCCTGCTTTCCCTTGTCCTTGCCGGTGATCACCTCGACGGTGTCACCCTTCCTGAGTTTCATCACAACACCTCCGGGGCGAGTGAGACGATGCGCATGAACTTGCGCTCACGCAGCTCACGGCCGACGGGGCCGAAGATGCGGGTGCCACGGGGTGTGAGATCGTCCTTGATCAGCACGGCGGCGTTCTCGTCGAATCGGATGTAGCTGCCGTCGGGACGGCGCTTTTCTTTCTTGGTCCGAACGACGACGCACTTGACGACGTCGCCCTTCTTCACTGCGGCGCCCGGCATCGCGTCCTTGACCGTGGCGACGAAGATGTCGCCGATCGAGGCGTAGCGCCGGCGTGTTCCGCCGAGCACCTTGATGCAGAGGACTTCCTTGGCGCCGGAGTTGTCGGCGACCCGGAGACGTGATTCCTGTTGAATCATCGTTGGACTCCCAACATGTTTGCGGGCGACTCGACAGCAGCACCGAATGCTTGCTGAATCGCCGTAATGATGGTTCGGTCGCTGCGCTCGCTCACTTTGCTCGCTCCAGCACTTCGGTGACGCGCCAGCGCTTGTTCTTGCTGAGCGGGCGGGTCTCCATGACGCGGACCTTGTCGCCGATGTTGACGTCGTTGGTCTCGTCGTGGGCGTAGAGCTTCTTCGTGCGAAGGACGAACTTGTTGTACTTGGCGTGGCGCACACGATCGACGACTGCCACGACGGCGGTCTTGTCCATCTTGTTCGACACGACTGTGCCTTCGCGCACCTTTCTACGTGCTCGGACTTCGTCCGAGG
This sequence comes from Actinomycetes bacterium, assembly GCA_031398325.1. Lineage (GTDB taxonomy): Bacteria > Actinomycetota > Acidimicrobiia > Acidimicrobiales > Ilumatobacteraceae > Sva-07. Next base: position 6,596 of record JANNNB010000358.1, on the reverse strand, counting down.
GTGCGGCTTGCGCAGTGTCCGTCGCGCTTGTTGTGTCAGTTGTTTCTGGCATGACTGCTTCCGTCACTGTCCGGCCTCGGCCGCGACGATCTCGCGATCGCGGATGAGGGTGTTGATGCGGGCGATCTGCTTGCGAACCTTGCTGATCTCCGCGGTGTTCTCGAGTTGGCCGGTGGCGTTGCGGAAGCGCAGGTTGAGCGCCTCCTGCTTCGTCGCCCGGAGCTCGTCGATCAATTCACCGAGGCTGAGCTCGGCCAGGTCGTTCTTCTTGCCGGCCATGTCAGATCGCCTCGTCTCGGGTGATGATGCGGGCCTTGATCGGCAGCTTCTGGATCGCCTTCTCGAGGGCGATCTTGGCGGTCGCTTCGTCGGGGAACGACAGCTCGAAGAGCGTGCGACCCGGCTTGACGACGGCAACCCAGAACTCGGGGTTGCCCTTGCCGGAACCCATGCGGGTCTCGGCCGGCTTCTTGGTGACGGGCTTGTCCGGGAAGACGCAGATCCAGACCTTGCCGCCGCGCTTGATGGCGCGGGTCATGGCGATACGGGCTGCTTCGATCTGGCGTGCGGTCAGCCAACCCGGCTCGAGCGCCTGGATCCCGTACTCGCCGTAGCTGAGGCCGGAGCCTCCCTTTGTCATTCCTTTGGTGCGACCGCGGTGGTGCTTGCGATGGGCGACCTTGCGTGGCATCAGCATGAGTCGGTCCCCTTTCAGTCCTCGCCGCGGAAGTGCGGCGTCTCGTGGCCCTCGCCCTGCGCGGTGCGCCGAGCGATTGCCTCTTCTTCGTCGAGCAGCTTCTCGAGCTCAGGATCAGCGTCCTTGATGAGCGGCTGCGTCTCGGGCTCGATGGCACGCGGGCCACCTGACGACACGACCTTGCGCGGGCCTGCACCCTGGCCGGAGGTCTCCCCGACGGCCATGGCGGCCTCACGAGCGATCTTGTCCTCGTTGAGCTTCTTGTAGGGCAGGATGTCGCCCTTGTAGATCCAGACCTTCACGCCGACGCGGCCGCTGGTGGTCTTGGCTTCACGCATGCCGTAGTCGATGTCGGCGCGCAGCGTGTGCAACGGAACCCGACCCTCGCGGTACCACTCGGTGCGGCTCATCTCGGCGCCGCCGAGGCGACCCGAGCACTGGACGCGGATGCCGAGAGCACCGGCACGCTGTGCGTTCTGCACGGCACGCTTCATGGCACGTCGGAAGGCGATGCGGTTGACCAGCTGGTCGGCGACACCTTGCGCGATGAGCGCTGCGTCGAGCTCGGGGTTCTTGATCTCGACGATGTTGAGCTGAACCTTGGCGTTGCCGGTGATCTTGGTGATCATCTGGCGTAGCTCGTCGGCCTGCATGCCGCGACGACCGATCACGATGCCCGGGCGGGCGGTGTGGATGTCGACGCGGAGCTTGTCACGGGTCCGCTCGACCTCGATACGGCTGATCGCCGCCGACTCGAGCTTCGTCATGATCTCGCGACGGATGGTCCAATCCTCGGTGAGGTACTGCTTGTACTCACGCTCGGAGAACCAACGCGACTTCCAGTCGGTCGTGACTCCAAGGCGGAAACCGTACGGGTTGATCTTCTGGCCCATTAGCTTTTCTCGGCCTCTCCGTCGTTCTCAGCACTTTCAGCGAGGTCGGCCTCGTCCAGCTCGTCGCTGGCGCTTCCCTCGCTGGCTGAACTTGCGTCTGTGTCTGATTCGGTTGATTCGGTCTCGACCACGTCGGTGGCTTCGGTGCTCTCGGCTGCTTCGATTTCGGTGTCGGCGGCGAGTTCGGCGGTGGTGTCGACCACGTCCTGCTCATCGGCGGCTTCGGCGATTGCCTCGTCCGTGGCGGCCGCTTCGGCGGCGGGCACGTCAGCCTGCTTGCCACGGCTGCGCTCGACGCGGGCACGGCGGCTCGCAGCGCTCGACTGCGGGCGACCACGGCCGGCGGTGCCACCGGCACGCTCCTGGCGAGCCTGGATGATGGCGATGCGCTGATCGCTCATGCGGGCCACGATCACGGTGATGTGGCTCGAACGCTTGTTGATGCGCGTCGCACGGCCGCGGGCACGGGGGCGGAAACGCTTGAGCGTCGGACCCTCGTCGGCGAAGCAGGCGACGACGTAGAGCTCGTCGGCATCCTGGCCGTCGTTGTTGACGGCGTTGGCGACCGCACTGGCGAGCACCTTGCGGACGTCACGGGCGATGTGGCGATCGGTGAACTGGAGCACCTGGTCGGCCGACACGACGTCGAGGCCACGGATCAGGTCGAGGACCACACGGGCCTTCGAGGCCGAGGCCCGCACGTACTTCGCGGTGGCCTTGGTGCCGGAGCGTTCGCCGACGACGAACGACTTCTCGTTGAGCTTGGGACCGGTCATCAGCGCCGCCCGCCCTTCGTGTTGCGTTCCTGACCTGCGTGGAACTTGAACGTGCGGGTCGGGCTGAACTCACCGAGCTTGTGGCCGACCATCGACTCGGTCACGTAGACCGGGACGTGCTTGCGGCCGTCGTGGACGGCGATGGTGTGGCCGACCATGTCGGGGATGATGGTGGAGCGGCGCGACCAGGTCTTGACGACCTTGCGTTCGCCGGCAGCGTTCTGTGTGTCGATCTTCTTCAGCAGATGATCGTCGACGAACGGGCCCTTTTTGAGGCTGCGTGTCATGTGCGTTCCCTTTACTTCCCGCCGCGTCAGCGGCGACCCTTGCTCGTGCGTCGACGGCGGATGATGAGCTGCTGGCTGGCCTTCTTCTTGTTGCGAGTACGGCCTTCCGGCTTGCCCCATGGCGACACGGCGGGACGACCACCGGACGTCTTGCCTTCGCCACCACCGAGTGGGTGGTCGACGGGGTTCATGGCCACACCGCGGGTCTGGGGCTTCTTGCCCTTCCAGCGGTTGCGACCGGCCTTGCCGATCTTGACCAGCTCGTGCTGGCTGTTGCCGACTTCGCCGACCGTGGCACGACAGTCGATGAGCACACGGCGCATCTCGGTCGAGGGCATACGGAGCGTGGCGTAGTCGCCGTCCTTGGCGACGAGCTGTACGGCGATACCGGCCGAACGGCCGATCTTGCCGCCCTGGCCGGGGCGCAGCTCGACGTTGTGGAGCGTGGTACCGACCGGGATGTAGCGCATCGGCAGGGCGTTGCCCGGCTTGATGTCAGCGCCTTGGCCGCTCTCGACGCGGTCGCCGACACTCAGGCCACGGGGGGCCAGGATGTAGGCCTTCTCGCCGTCTGCGTAATGCAGCAAAGCGATGCGACAGGTGCGGTTCGGGTCGTACTCGATGGCTGCGACCTTGGCTGGCACGCCGTCCTTGACGCGCTTGAAGTCGACGAGGCGGTACTGCTGCTTGTGGCCACCGCCGCGGTGACGCGAGGTCTTGCGGCCGTAGCTGTTGCGGCCGCCGGTCTTCGACTTCTTGACGAGGAGGCTCTTTTCCGGCGTGGTCTTGGTGATCTCGCTGAAGTCGGAGCTCGTCTGGAAGCGACGGCCGGGGCTGGTGGGCTTGCGTGAACGAATAGCCATGATGCGCTCAGTTCTCGAACAGCGGGATCTCGCCCGATGCCAGGGTCACGATGGCCCGCTTGGTGTCGGGCTTCTGTCCGATGCGGTTGGTGCCACGGGTGCGCTTGCGCTTGCCGTTGCGGTTGAGGGTGTTGACCTTCAGCACCTCGACGCCCCAGATCGACTCGACGGCGTCGCGGATCTCGGGCTTGGAGGCCGACGGAAGGACCTTGAACGTGTAGACGCCCTGCTCGATGAGGGCGTAGCTCTTCTCCGAGACGATCGGAGCAAGGATGATGTCGCGAGGATCCTTCATCAGGCGTCGACTTTCTCGGTTGATGCGGGCGCTGCGACCGGTGTGCCGGTCGGCAGGACGTCCTTGGTGAAGATGATGTACTCGTTGCAGAGCACGTCGTAGGCGTTGAGCTCGCCGGGACCGATGAGCTGCACCTTGGGCAGGTTGCGGAAGCTCATGGCGGCAGCGGCGTCGTCACGACCGACGACCACCAGGGCCGTGCCGTCGATGCCGAGCGCGTCGAGCGCCAGCTTGGCGGTCTTGGTCTTCGGGGTGTCGATGCCCCAGCTGTCGACGACGATGATCTTGCCTTCGTTCGCACGATCGGACAGCGCCGACTTGAGGGCCAGCTTCACCATCTTCTTCGGGGTCTTCTGGTCGTACTTGCGGGGCTTGGGCCCGAGGGCGACGCCACCACCGCTGAAGTGCGGGCCGCGGATCGAACCCTGGCGGGCGTTGCCGGTGCCCTTCTGGGCGTAGGGCTTGCGACCACCGCCGCGCACTTCGGCGCGGGTCTTGGTGCTCTGCGTACCCGAGCGACGAGCGGCGAGCTGGGCCGTGACGACCTGGTGCATGACCGGGACGTTCGGCTGGACGGCGAACACGTCGTCGTCGAGCTCGATGGTGCCGGCGTCTTTGCCCGACACGTCCTTGACTTTGAGCGTTGCCATGTTCAGCTTGCCTTTCCGTGCAACGGTCCGGCCATCTTCACGGCGTTGCGGACGATGACGACTCCACCAGCGGGGCCGGGGACGGAGCCACGCACCAGCAGCAGACCGCGCTCGGCGTCGGATTGCACGACGACGAGGTTCTGCGTGGTGACCTGCTCGTGGCCCATGTGGCCGGCCATGCGCTGGCCCTTGAAGACTCGAGCGGGGAACGAGCACGAGCCGACGGCTCCGGGCTTGCGGTGGCTCTTGTTGTTACCGTGCGACGCCGGCTGACCCTTGAAGTTGTGACGCTTCATGACGCCGGCGAAGCCCTTGCCACGGCTGGTGGCGGTGACGTCGACGAGCGAACCGGCGGGAATCTGGTCGACCGTGATCTCCTGGCCGACCGAGAAGCCGTCGACATTGTCGAGACGGAGTTCGATCAGGCGCTTGCCGGGAGCGACTCCGGTCTTGGAGAACTGCCCGGCGTCGGGGCGGTTGAGCTTCTTCGCATCCTTGTGGCCATAGGTGACCTGGAGGGCGGTGTAGCCGTTGCGTTCGGTGGTCATGATCTGCACGATGCGCATCGGCTCGACACGGAGAACGGTGACAGGTACGACTTTGTCGTCCACCCACGTCTGTGTCATGCCGACCTTTTCGCCGACGATCGATTGTTGTGCCATGGCGGCGGTTCCCTTATGTGAATCGGTTGAGTTGATCGAGCCGAACGCCTGTTGGCGGACGGCTATCCACGCAAATGCTCCGCCGTCCTCTTCGCGGAACGATTCGTTCCACGAGCATGGACGTGCGGAGCACGATGTCATGTGTTCGCCGTGTGGTTCCGATCCCGACGTTGCGGGGGGCCTTCACGGACATCGATTGCTTTGATGCACTGGCGTTCGGAATGCCTCCCGAACACGACCATGCAATGCTAGGGCTGCGATTCCAGGGATCCAACCCGCCCCGCCCGTGCCATTCTCGGTCGATTCTGGGTCACCGCCCATCTCGGTCGATTCTGGGTCACCGCCGATCTCGGTCGATTCTGGGTCGATATCCGACCCGAACGTCTCCGAGATCGTTGAGCTGCCCGATCGCGGTCGAATCCGGGCTCGGCCGCCGGTGCGACCTCCTTCCGCTTCGCGCCCGACGACGCTCACCTTCACGACATGCGCAACGAGAACGTGGACCACTGGGCTCGACGACATCATGGGTTGATCACGAAGGCAGCATCGGGCATGAGCGATTCCGCCTGGAAGCGAGCCGTCCGATCCGGCCGGTTCATCGGCATGCATCCAGGCGTAGCCCGACTTCCGGGAACACCGGACACGATCGAGCAGCGGATCGCCGCTGCGGTGCTGGCGGCGGGCCCGAAGGCCATGGCATCGCATCGGTCGGCGGCGTACCTGCTCGGGATCCCCCGGCCGCCGTTGGATCCGGTCGACGTCATCGCGCCGCGCCGTCCAGCGCTCCGCCATCTCCGACAGGTTCGATACCACCGCCCGACGGACCACCTCCACCTCATTCCACAGCGCCGAGCCGGCATTCCGTGCACCAGCGTGTTGCGGACGATGTGTGACCTGGGAGCGGTGGACCGGTTTGCCGTCCGGGGTGCGGTCGGGCACGTACTCACGAACAGACTCGCGACACTCCCGGCGCTCGAGGCAACGATGATCGCGCATTCCATCCAAGGACGGGCAGGCATCACGGCGCTCCGTGATGCGATCGACGAGTGGTCGATCGACAGCCGGCCAGCGGATTCGGTCCTCGAACCTGCCATGCGCAAGCTCGTGCAACGATACGGTCTGCCGGACATCGAGTTCCATCCGACCATCGAGGGCCGAGAGGTCGACTTTCGTTTCACCGGCACACCGGTGATCGTCGAATGCGACGGATGGGCATACCACGGTCTGCAACGCGAGCAGTTCGAGCGGGATCGGACGCGGGACGCCATGTTGATTGCTGCTGGATGGATCATCCTTCGCTTCACGTACCGATCGATCACTGGACGGCCGGGGTCCGTGGCTCAGCAGATGAGAGGCGCACTCGACCGGTGGGCAGCCGTCGCCCCACCCGACGTCGCCTGATTCCGCCCGCCTCCAGCGATCTCGGGCGGATTCGGGTCGCCGACCGGACCGAAAGCGACCGAGATCGTTGGA
>JANNNB010000353.1:0-3287 GCA_031398325.1 Actinomycetes bacterium | reverse complement strand
GTACGGTGCTTCCAGCGACCACATCGGTCGTGAGCACGACGGTCGGTTCGGGCTCGCTCGTGCTGCCCGAGCCGGTCCGGGTCAACGAGCCCTGCCCGCAATCGACCCCGTTCCAACCCGCCGGCGACGGGTCGGCGATGTTGGAAGAGGCGAGTCGGCTGGAACCGATGCTCGGAGTCGTGGTCGCCTACGGGGGCGAACGTCCTGATGAGTTCGGGTCGTACGGACTGATCTGGCACGGTGACGGCGACGCGTCCGTCGTCATCTCGTTCACCGGCCGACTCAACGAGCATCGGTCTGCCCTCGGGGGCAGGGTCGAGTTTCCCGACGAGCTCGTTGTGTGTCAGGTTGCACTCCCGGGCCAGGCGAGTGAAGCGTTGGCGGGCGCGCTGGCCGCTGATCTTGCGGGGCGATTCCAGTCGATCGGCCGAGGAATCGGGCCTGTCGATGTGGTGCTCAACGCAGGCGAAGATGTGCTGGCAGACCAACTCGTCTCCGAGTATGGCGACGCCGTTCACGTGACGGTCTGCAGGGACGTCGCTGACTGCGCGATCGGCGAAGATGAAACCGATCGCTAGCGCTCAATGCCGCTCGGTGCCAACAGGCGCCGGTCCACGTCGCGCATTCGGCGCTGCTGGGGGCCTCGGTGGAAGCAGCTGACCATTCACCCCCATCTGTGGTGATCGGCAGGCGTAGTGGTCGAATGCGCGCCGCAACCGCTAGCGGCTTGTTGGCATTGTCGTGGGTGTTTGCGTTCGTGTCGTGTGGCACCCAAAGCGAACGCGCAGCGGATACGGGTGCTGCGGCTGTCGACATCTCGACCGAGTCGACCGCAGGGTCCCGGGCGTCGTGGCGGTGGCAGGGTCTCGTCGTTGAACCGTTCGATGGAGCAGCCCTGGCGTGCGTCGGGGAGATTGCCCCGTCCGATCCGCCGCAGTGTCCTTCGGGCTGGCCACTCTCGGGGTTCGATTGGGCCGACATCACGTGGCTGGAGTCGAGTCCGAGTAGCCGTTCCACTGCGGTTCAATTGGTCGGCCACCCCGATGACGGAGTGTTTGTCCTCGACGAGCCACCCGCACCCGCCGATCCGGCGTGGACTCCGCCACCGTGTGAGCTGTTGGATGGACGCCCCGGTGAAGCGATCATGCCTTCCGCGATGTCGGCGTTGATCCAAGGACCCGAGCCAGCCCAGGCTGGCGTGTGGTTGACGCTTGGGCCCGGTGGCATCGGTTGCGACCTGGCCGTGACCGGCGTCATTTCCGTTGCGCTGGGGTTCTCGACAGACGAGGCCATTGCGTGGCTCGTCGAGAATCTTCCGGGGCGGCGATTCCAGGTGTGCCCACAGACGTATGCGGCCAACGTTCCGCCCTCGATCTATACAACCGCTACGACGGCACCATCCACCGCATCTACAACACCACCAACCACCATCCCCAGTTCCACGACGCCGCTCCCCACTGTCAGTGCCAGCGTCGCTGTCCTCGCGACGACCACTACGACGACCCAGCCGTAACTGCCGCTAGGTACCGGCCATCTGAGTCCACTTCGGGCATTCGGAGCGGTCAAGAGCTGTCCGGTGGGCTCTCTAGTCTCTTGGCTCGTGCAAGAGAATCGTGACGGTGTGCGCCGGTACTACGCCGCAGCGCCCGAGCATGATCGACTCGGCACCAACGACGGCTGGCTGGAACGCGAACGCACGATCGAACTCGTGTCAGTACACGTACCGCAGGGATCGCGCATCTTGGACCTCGGCTGTGGGACCGGCGTCCACAGCGTGGAGTTACTCCGTCGTGGCTATCGCGTCACCCTCGTGGACCTCTCACCGGACCTGCTCGAAGAGGCGCGTCGGCACGTCGCGGACGCCGGTCTCGACGCGGACGCGATCGTCCTCGGCGACGCCGCCTCCCTGGAACTCGATGACGGCTACGACGCTGTGCTCTGCGCTGGGCCGCTGTACCACGCCTCCGACGACACCGATCTGCGCCGCATGCTCGACACATGCGGCCGAGTACTTCGTCCCCGCGGGATTTTCCTAGGGACGTTCATCCCGAGAGCCACGGGGGTCTCTGGTCTCATCGCACGCGCCGTTGACCCCGCACAGATCCAACCGGGGACGTTGACGCGTGCGTGGGAAACGGGAGCGTTCACCAACCAGTCGCAACATGGGTTCACTGGGGCGTACTTCATCGATGCCGACGACATGCGAAGAGCCGTGGAAGCCGCCCGATTCGAAGTCAAGACCATCGAGTCACTCCGCGGGCTCGCAGCACCGTACGGGACTGCACTCACCGCGCTGCGAGACACGAACCCGCGTGTCCTCGAAGAAGTGCTCGACCTAGTTCGCCTCACGGCGAGTCGCCCAGACGTGATCGGGATGTCATGGCATGCGATGGTCGTCGCTGAGTTCGTCGGAGGCCCGTAACTGTCGCTCGGTGCTGGCAATCCCGTTCCAGTTCGGGCACTTCGGTGTGGTCTGAACGGGTACCGGGAACACCGGGGATGGAAGACTCGGAACATGTCGGCGACGTTTGACCACGTGGTGATTCACGTCGATGACTGGGCCTCGTGCAACAGGTTCTACGCGGAGGTCATCGGCGTCGAGATCGTGAACAATCCCGAAGGATCGGGGAACCCGCTCGGTGCGGTTGCCTACCGGCTGGGCGACCAACAGATCAACGTTCATGGCCCGTGGCCAGGTATGGAGACGCCCTGCTGTCCGCCGCCGCTCAACGAGATCGGGCGCGGTGACCTTGCCTTCCGCACGTCACGAACTGCCGAGAAGAACCTCGAACACCTCCTCGCATGTGGCGTCGAAGTTGTCGCCGGGCCGATGCGTCGATTCGGCGCTCGCGGGTGGGGAACCAGCGTCTACTGCCACGACCCCAGCGGAAACGGGATCGAGCTGATTGCGTACGACCCATAAATACGCCGCACCGATCTGCCGATCGGCGCCGCTGCGAGGCACCTGTGGACGGCGTTGGCGCGAGCAAGGTCGTCGCCGGTCAACGGTGGTTTGCACCCGACCGGCAGCCGTGGCCTACTTGCCGAGATACGAGCGATCCGCGTAGGGGAATCCGTTAAGTTGGCAATCCTTGGACTCGTCGTATTCGTAGTAGGCGCGGACCTCTGCGATCCGGCCTTCCTTCATGACGTACCACTCGCAGCCGCGGAACATCATCCGAGTTCCTGTGCTCGGCAACGTGTACGCGCAACTCCACTCGCTGACCACTTCGTCGCCACTCCCGATCAGGTGGTCGATCTTCCAAGTCGGGTCGTAGACCTTCTTG
>JANNNB010000346.1:0-4058 GCA_031398325.1 Actinomycetes bacterium | reverse complement strand
TGTGCGCGCCCGCGAACGTCTTCCCCGTGCCCGGCGGCCCCTGGATCGGGACGCACGTGCCATCGAGCTGCGTCACCCACGAACAGATGTCGTCGATCGAGCCCGTGAACGCTCCCCCGGCGGGACCTCCGCCGCTCGCGACCCGCGGCAGCTCGCGGCGCAGCATCGAGTGACCGACCCGCTCGGCGTCGCCGGCGAGCATGTCATCAGCGAGCTGCTGGAGCGCCACCAGCTTCGCCGAATGGTCGAATCGCTTGAAGAGCACGAGGGAAGTCGGGATCACCCCGCTCGCTGCGATGTCGGCGGTCCAGTTCACCCGCAGCTCGCCTTTGCGACGGTCGATGGCAGCGACCTTGAAGAACGCCCACTCCTGCACGCTCAGCGCGAGGATCATCGTCTCGCCCGCTGTGACGTCGGCGTCGACCGGTTGGGGCGGGAACGAGAACACGGCGACCGGCCACTTCATCTCCTTGCCCTTGGCGTTGAACTGCGGCTCCCGGCGCAGGTGCCTCAGGCGGGCGATCACGCCCAGCGCCTCCATCTGCTCCGTGTCGGGCGCGGTCGACAGTCGGAGTGCGTCGGCCGCCACCGCGCTGTTCTCCCGCCGCCAGTAGCCGAGCAGATCACCCATCAGGTGTTCATCCGTGCCCGGACCGAACGCGTGGAGCGCCTCGATCCGCGCGTCGAGCTCCGGGTCGGGGGCGTACTTGTCGAGCACCGCCGGACGCCACGGCGTCGCCGTCGGTCGCTGTTCGACGAGCCAGTCGCGCACGGCTCGGGTCGCCCGCACGTCGTCTTCGTTGTAGGCGGCGATCGCCGTGAGGTGGGCCGGCGCCCGATCCCTCGTGTAGTGCTCGTACTCGACGACCGCGCCGGCACCCCGGTCGATCTCGTGTCCACGCTCGTACCCGGCCAGTCGTTCCATCTGCTTGAGGCCGTAGCTCTCGGTGCCGGCCTGCAGCGACGCCGTGATGATCGGATACAGATCGACGAACAATCCCGTCTCGATCAGCCGCTCCAACTCGAGTTCGGCGACGCCGTGGTCGAGCGTCAACCGCTGCAACGCCGATCGCTCGGTGTGGTTGTAGTGGTACACGTGCATGTTCGGGAACCGCTGCCGGCGGGCGTCGAGATAGTCGACCAGCTGCTTCGTCGCCGCCGCCTCTTCCGCCAGATCGTGCGCCCACAACGCCTTGAACTCCCAGCCACTCCCGGTCGCTCCCGCCCCGAAATCGTCTTTTGTTACAAGAAGTTGGAGACCCGGTTCTCCAACTTCTTGTCGCAAACGTGGATCGGGGGGCGCGAAGCTCGGATCGGTCGGTTCGGATCCGTTGACCGGGTGGGATCGGTCGATCCAGCCGAAGAGGAAGAACAGGCCGACGTCGGCCCGCCAGAACGGGTGACCTTCGAAGTCGAGGAACACGTCGCCGTCATCCGGCTCGGGCATCGCCGCGAAGCCGGCCGCCTCGGCCTCGGACGCCGCGTTGAGCGCGCCCGACGAGTCGGCGACGAGCTCGAACGGCGGCGGATCGTCCGGGTTCTCCCGGGCGGCGACCTGGAGCTTGGCCTGACGAACGAACCGCTCGCGACGGCGGGCGTCCAGACCATCGAGGTCCGTGTCGAGCGCTGCGAGCAGGGCGATCGTGCCGACATGGCCCGCCCGCAGCGTGACCCGATCGGCGGGGCGCACACCGGCGACGTGCACGAGCGAGTCGGCAGCCCGCCACTGCTCCTCGCACAACACTTCGAACTGGCAGAACTGGCAGTGGTCGCACGGCTCGGGGAACGTTGACTCGACTGGCGGGGCATCGACCAGCCGGGCCAGCTGGTCGCGAAGCCGACGCCAGTACGGCAGCACGTCCGACACCCGGATCGTCTCGACCTCGCCGGAGCCCAGTGCGATGCGCACGTTCGTCGGCCGGGCACCCGTCAGCACACCGAGCGCCTCGGCGTAGAAACAGAGCTGGAGCACGTGGCCGGACTTCGCCGCGTTGCGCGCCAGCTTGGCGTCGACGGGTTCGTAGCTCACCGCCCCGCTGTCAGGATCGACGGTGCGCACGAGGAAGTCGGCGATCCCGCGGATCCCGTCGTGGACGAACGGCATCTGGAACACCACGTCGTGGCCGTCGGCCATCGGATTGCCCACCCGCTCGACCCACGCCTCGAACGTCTCGCCGCCGTCCTTTTCCTGCGGCGGCACCTCGAACACGGACATGCCCGCCTCGCGATACGCCGCGAGCACCGCGGCCTCGTGCTCCAACCCCTTGTCGAGCAACAGCTGGGCCATCTCGCCGAACGGGCTCCGCTCGACCACCAGCGTCCCGGCGTCCACCTCGTGCTGCAGGGTGAGGTAGTGCGCGCAGTCGAGCCACGCCGTGATCTTCGAAGGGGTCAGGAGTCGTTCGGCCATGTGGGTCCAGTGTGACCCATCGGCACGCCAATCCGGCGCCCGAGGTCGTCGCGTCCCAGCCGACGGGTCAGTTGGCGAACGACAGCGCGAACAGGTTGTCGTAGGCGAGTCCCCACGGCGGACGCAGGAACCCCAGGGCGCGGACGTCTTCGCACCAGTGGGCGAACGGACTCCGGCGGGAGAACGCCCCGCCGCCGATCACGCGGGCCAACCGGCCCACCGCCGACTGTGCCAATTCGGCCACACCCTCCTTGGCGAGAAGTGCGGCGAACAGGGCAGTCGAATCTCCGGCCTCGATCGCCCGCAGCGCTCCCTCGTGCGCCTGCACCGCCAGCCAGTGCTCGTTGACCGCACGGGTCCACTCGACCTGCTCGTAGGCCCGCATCGTCGACGACTTGCCGGCGAGTTGCTGCTTGGCGGTCGCCATCGCCTCGTCGACGACGCCGAGGATCACGGCGGTGAACGTGGTCGCGACGAACGCACCAGCACCGCTGGTGAGATCGGTCAGCGGCCCGTCGTACGCGAGGCGGACCGCCGGCGCTCCGTCGAATCGCATCGCATGACTCTGCGTGGCGGCCATTCCGAGGCCGTCCCATTCCGCCGCCAGCGACATCAGCGGCGTCCCGGGCGGGCGCCAGCCGCTCGTGTCGAGCACGAAGAACCGGGGTTCGTCCTCACCATCGGGGCGAGCGGTCGTGATCATCCGATCAGCGATGCCCGACCCGCTGCCGAAGTGTTTGTCACCGGTCAGCGAATACGTGCGCCCGACGAGGAACGGTTCGTCGTCGTCCACCGAGCGTGGCGCCGCCGTCGACCGGGTCCGGCTGATGTCGCCCCCGCTCCCGGGTTCCGACGTGATGGTGCCCCACTGTTCGCCGGCCGCCGCGCTGGCGAACACCGCCCGGCGTTGCTCCTCCCAGGCCGGCTGCGTGGCATCGGGATTGAACAACCAGAACGCCACCACCGCGGGGTGCATCGCCGACACCAGGGCGACCGATGGATCGGCCGAGCCGAGCAGCCGCAACGTGTCGCAGACCGCGCGCGCCGACGTCGCCGCGTCGCGCCACGATCCGCCATCGTCCTCGGGCACCACACTCCGCAGGAACCCGGCGTCGCGCAGCGCGTCGAAGTCGCGCTGCACGAGATGGCGTCGAGCCGGACGCTCGGCTCGCTGCGACTTCCACTCCGCGGCGATCGGCCGACACTCCTCGCGCAGCGTGACCCGGTCGGTCGGCATCTGCCCAACCTACGCCTAGTTCGAATGCGCGAAATCCAGATCGGTCGCCACGACGATTCCGTCCCGGCCCGGCCCGCACGACTCGTGAACGAACTCGACGATCGTAGCGAGCACCCCTGACGGCCAGCCGCCCGTCGGAGGAGCCTTCAGTCCGCGCCGACCTCGCTCGAGGCGGCCCACAGGTTGATGTCGCGATCGATCGCGTACTCGTCGATGCGGGCGAGTTCGTCGTCGTCGAAGTCCAAGTGCTCGGCCGCCTGGAGATTGGCTTTGAGTTGTTCCACCGACGAGGCCCCGATCAGCGCGGAGGTGACGCGACCGTCGCGGAGCGCCCACGAGATGGCGAGCTGGGCGAGCGTCTGGCCACGACCCTTGGCGATCTCGTCGAGGGCACGCACCGCGGCGAGCGTC
>JANNNB010000344.1:0-25128 GCA_031398325.1 Actinomycetes bacterium | reverse complement strand
GTGTCGCCGACGAGTTCCTGACGCATCCGATCCGCAGCCTCGGCGACGGCGAGGACGTCCGGGCCCCGCGCCTCGAACAAGGTGACGATCTCGTCGATGCCTGGCTCCTCTCCCGCCTCGATGCCGGCGAGGACGTCCCGGACCGCGCCTCCGCCTCCTCCGCCGGTTGGTGCGCGGTGCCTGACCCCGCGCACCAACTCCGGCGGGTTCGCCTGGTCATGGATCAAGCTGGGCGGGGCGTTGTCGGAACCCGAGTACCAGGCGGTCGAGCGGTGGCCGACGAGCACGAACTCGGCACCGTCGGCCACGGTGTCGGCCGCGGTGGTCTGCTCAGGCCAGACCTGACCGGGATCGTCACGGCCGAGCCACTCGGCGTCGGCGCGATCCATCACCGGGAAGTGCAGGGCCGGATCGACCCAACGCGCCCGGCCAGCGACGAACTCGGGATAGATCGTGAGTCGCGGAGCGAGCACGTGGCCCTTGCCCTCGGTGACCTCGCTCAGGAGGTCGAGATCGGGCCAGGGGCGTTCGGGGTTCACGTGATCGGCGGTGACCGGCGAGACGCCACCCCAGTCGTCGATGCCTGCGTCGAGCAGCACACCGAAGTCGTCGGTCAGATTCGGCGGTGCCTGGAGATGCACGTCGCTCGGCAGGATCAGACGTGCGGCGGCAACCGCCCACAGGTAGTCGTCGCTCGGGCATTCCCGCACGCCGCGCATCGCGGTTCGTTCCTTCGGCAGGAAGTTCTGCACGATCACCTCCTGCACGTGGCCGTGACGCCGGTGGCTGGCGGCAATCGCTTCGAGCCCGGCCAGCTGGTCGGCACGCGAGTCACCGATGCCGACGAGGATGCCGGTGGTGAACGGGATCGAGAGTTCGCCCGCTGCCTCCAGCGTCGCGAGCCGGCGTGCCGGCGCCTTGTCGGGCGCTCCCCGATGGGCGTCGAGACCTTCGGCGACCGATTCGATCATCATCCCCTGGCTCGGGCTCACCGGGCGGAGGAGGGCGAGTTCGCGGGCGTGGAGTGCACCAGCGTTGGCGTGCGGGAGCAATCCGGTCTCGGCGAGCACGAGCGCGGCCATCGCGGCCACGTAGTGGACGGTCGAGTCGTAGCCCCGTTCGCGCAGCCAGTCGCGGGCGACCTCGTACCGGTCCTCGGGTCGCTCACCGAGCGTGAAGAGCGCCTCGTGGCAACCGGCCCGTGCTCCCTGGCGGGCGATCTTGAGCACCTGTTCGGGTTCCAGGTACGGCGACTCGACACGAGCCGGCGGCTGCGCGAACGTGCAATAGCCGCACGTGTCGTTACACAGGAACGTGAGCGGGATGAACACCTTCGGGCTGTACGTGACCCGCTTGCCGAACGACTCGTCGCGGCGTGCCGCGGCGAGCGCCATGATGCCGGGCAGGGTCGCCTTGAGCAGGGGATGATCGGTGGATGACATCGTGGGTCCGTCGGGTCTGCGACTTCGGTGGGCAGGTCTGGTGCGGGCAGGTCGGGTGCGGGCAGGTCGGGTGCGGGTGGTCAGGTGGTGTCGGCGAAGTGACCGCCGGGACGGCTGGCGATGCCCGACTGGGTGAACGTCTCGTTGCAGTGCCAACAGACGAACGCCTGGTCGAGCGGATGGCCGCACGCGTCGTGCACGAGCACGGTGGGCGGCCCGTCGACCGAGAGCCACTCGTCTCCCCAACGCATGAGCGCGACCAGTGCCGGCGAGAGCGCGGCACCCATGGGTGTCAGGCGGTACTCGAAGCGGGGCGGCCGCTCGCAGTAGATACGGCGTTCGAGCACACCGGCCTCGACGAGCCGCTTGAGACGGTCGGTGAGGACCGGCCGGGCGATCTCGAGGTCGTTGCGGAAGTCGTCGAATCGGCGAACGCCGCGAAACGCATCGCGCATGATCAGGATCGTCCAGCGGTCGCCCAGGATGTCGAGGCTTCGTTGGATCGAACACGGCCGAACGGCCGGATCGTCGTGCATCGGGTGATCGTAGAGTCAGTTCGTCGCGCGAACCAAGTCGGTCCGGATTCCGAACCGACTCCGGGTCACCAGTTGGTGGCGATGTACTGGGTCTCGCAGAACTCGTAGATGCCCTCGCTCGCACCTTCCCGGCCGAGGCCGGATTGCTTCATCCCGCCGAACGGGGCCGCCGGGTCCGACACCGCACCACGGTTGAGGCCGACCATGCCGGCCTGGATGCGCTCGCTCACGCTCAGACCACGGCCGATGTCGCTGGTGTACACGTACGCGGTCAGCCCCATCTCGGTGTTGTTCGCCTGGTCGATCATCGTGTCGATGTCGTCGAAGGAGATGACCGGCGCGACGGGGCCGAAGATCTCGTGGCCGGTGATCGACGCATCTGGCGCGACGCCGCCCAGGACGGTCGGCTCGTAGAAGTAGCCCGTCCCGGAGCCGCGCTTGCCACCGACCGCGACCGTCGCGCCCCCGTCGACGGCGCCGCCGACCAGCGCGTCGATCGTGTCGATCGCCTTCGCATTGATCATCGGGCCACAGGTGACGCCGGCATCCATCCCGTTGCCGATCTTGATCGCACCCATCGCGCCGGCCAGCTTCTGGGTGAACTCCGCAGCGACGGCGGCGTGCACGAAGAACCGGTTGGCCGCCGTGCAGGTCTCCGCAGAGTGGCGCATCTTGGCGACCATCGCACCCTCCACCGCGGCGTCGATGTCGGCATCGTCGAACACGATGAACGGCGCGTTGCCCCCGAGCTCCATCACGCTCTTCAAGACCCGGTCGGCCGCCCGCTTGAGGAGCGTGATCCCGACCTCGGTCGAGCCGGTGAACGACACCATGCGCGTGGCCGGATGGTCGACCGCCGCGTCGAACCACGCTCCCGACGACGACGTCGGCACGATGTTCACCACCCCGGCCGGCACGCCGGCCTCGTGCAGCAGTTCGCCGATGCGCAGCGCGGTCAGCGGCGTCAGCGCCGGCGGCTTGATCACGGCTGCATTGCCGGCCGCCAGTGCAGGCGCGAGCTTGCGGGTGATCATGGCTGCGGGGAAGTTCCACGGCGTCACGATGGCGACGACGCCCACCGGCGGGTGGTGCACGATGATCCGGTTCGCACCCGACGGGGCATGGCCGAGCGAGCCGTGGATCCGCACCGCCTCTTCCGCGTTCCAACGAAAGAACTCCGCCGAGTACGCGACCTCGGCACGGGCGTCGGCCAGCGGCTTGCCGTGCTCGGTGGTGATGAGGGTGGCCAGTTCGTCCGTGTGATCGATCAGGGTCTGCCAGCACGAGCGGAGGATCTCGCTGCGCTCACGGGGCGCGGCGGCAGCCCAGCCCGGCTGTGCCGATGCTGCTGCGTCGCATGCTGCCGTCGCATCCTTCGCGGTTCCGGCGGCGACGGTGGTGACCACCGTCTCGGTCGCCGGATTCTCGACATCGATCCGGTCGCCGCCGGAGCCGTCGAGCCATTCACCACCGATGAGCAATTGGGTCTGCATGCCGACCATCCTCGCGCCGATCAAAGGGGACGTGGCCGTCAGATCGGCGCGCAGGTCCCCACCGGCTCGTCGTATCGCTTGTCGACCACCCAGAGCGCGTCGGCCCACACCGCCGGGTCGCCCGGCGTGACGCCTTCGTACCTGATCTCCAACGCATTCGCGAGCCAGGCCCCGAAGCTCGCTGCGCCCGATGGGCAGACGTGGATGCCGTCGCGCTTGCGTTCAGGTGTGCCGTCACCGTTCAGGTCTCGCACTCCCGGTTCGTCACCCCACACGACGCTCGCGTCGAGCACGCCGATGTTGCGATCCTGGCCGTCGTGCGCGAGTTCGGCGGCCACGGCGAACAGACGAGCATGCTCAGCGTTCAGACCGTTGTCCCAGGTGATCGGCGTCGAGACCATCACCAGCTTCGTGCCGAGCGGCTCCAGCTCCTCGGCCAGGGCGATCAGTGCGGCTCGATACTGCTCCGAGTCTGCGGTGGTGTCCCAGTTCGAGATCTGGACGAGCGCGAGATCGGGCGCGACCTCGGCCGCACGCCTCGGAATAAGCCTCGACAGGTCGATGTCCGCTCGCTCGGGTGAGATCAGTCGGAATCCGGGAAACGCCTCGAGGTCGTCGACCTCGAGGCCGGCTGCCACCAGGGAGGCCCGTACCGCCGGCGCCAGCTCATGGGCAACCGAATCTCCCGCCCACAACACCGACCCGATCGGCGTGAGCGCCACTGCGGTCGTCGCTTCCGTGACGACCGTGGTCTGCGATGAGACACCCGGAGCGGTGTCGGCCGAGGGAGCCAGGTCGGGATCGAGGCTCACACCGGGATCGATCACTGCGGCGACCGCCTGTGCGGCGGCCACCGCTGCCGGGTCGTTCGGCGGTCGAGTGGTCTGCGGGGCCTGGTCGACACTCGCAGGTTCGCCTGCGATCACGGGGGCGGCGAGGGGAACGGCGATCGACGCCGCATCGAACTCGGCGATCTCCACCGGCGGATCCGGCAAGAGGAACAGCAGCGCGAAGATCGCCACCACCGAGGCGACGAGCACGGCGATGCCCCGTCGTCCGTGGGCCCACGGGGCCCGGCGGCGTATCGGGTCCTCGACCAGACGGAACGACGCGTACGCGATCACGACCGACGCGGCAAGCCGGACCGCGAGCAGCGTCGGGCCGTCGAGGCCCGTGCGCTCTGGCGACAACACGATGTAGACCGGCCAGTGCCACAGGTACAGCCCGTAGGACAGCACGCCCACCCACACGAGGGGCCGCAGCGCGAAGCCTCGGACCAACCATCCACGATCGAGCGCGACCACCAGGGAGATGATCACGGCGCACGCAATCGAGTGGGCGAGCAGCCCGCCGCGGTACAGCAGGCCGGAGCTGGCACCGTCGACAGCCACCCACGACCAGCCGATGAACACCACCAACGCTGCGATCGCGAGCCCCGTCCGCTCGCCCAGCCACCCGACCGTCCGCCGCGCGAGCCTACGAGCCGGTTCGGTCGCGGCGAGGGCTCCGACGAGCAACGACGCCGCCCGAGTGTCGGTGCCCATGTACACACGGGTTGGTTCGATGCCGTCGTACAGCAGCAGCATCGAGAGGAACGACATCGTGACGCCGGCCACCGTGAGGATCAGGAGCGTGCGAGCGGGCCGTTTGGACCACTTCCAGATCGCCACCAGCACGATCGGCCAGAGCAGGTAGAACTGCTCCTCGATCGCCAGGCTCCACAGATGATCGAACATCGAGGGCTCGGCGAACGACTGCCAATAGCCACCCGACTCGGCGATGAAGTGCCAGTTCGCGAGATATGCGACCGCCCATGGCCCGTCGTCCTTCACGCCGGCGAGGTCGGCGCCGCTGCCGAAGATCCACGCCCACAGCGCGACGACGGCGATCATCGTGAAGACCGCAGGGAGCAAGCGGCGGAACCGGCGACCCCAGAACGTTCCGAGCGCGATGCCGTCGGTGTCCGTTCCCGTCGCATCGCGGATCAGCAGCGAGGTGATCAGGAAGCCTGACAGCGCGAAGAACAGGTCGACACCGAGGAAGCCGCCCTGGAGGTAGCCACCGTGGAAGATGAGCACCGCGATCACCGCCGCGGCTCGGAGTCCGTCGAGTGCGGGAAGGTGCTTCCAGTCGGTCGCAAGCGCAGGGGTGAAGGGGGCCGCGCTCGCGTCGATCTGGTCGACCGCCGTCGTCTCCGTCATGTCCACCCCCTCACGGCCATATTCTGCCCTCCCGAAGCCCAACATCGCGACCGCCGATGACGCCGAAGGTTCACCTGGTGGATCACGGCTGTTCACCTCGGGCCGGAGGTGCCGCTCCGGCGCGCGACCCGGTCACAGCCGTCGGATGTCGGGATTGACGGCGCGTGGCGCACGGCGAGGCGGCGAGAGGCCTGCGGAGGAGAGCAGTCGCACGATTCGTTGGCGATGCCCCGCCCACGGTGCGAGGTGTTCGCACATGCGCTCGTCGCCGCCCTCGTCGGCCGAGATCCGGCGGGCGTCGCCGGTGAACGCGTAGTTCACCATGGTCGGCAGGTGATAGTCGCGCAGCACGATCGTGTCGGGATCGCCGTGGCTCGTCGTGATGGTCGACGTCGCCGTCCACACCCCGAGGCCCGGGAGGGCCGACAACCGCACAAGGGCATCCGCGGCGCTCATCGAGGCGGCCTCCTCGAGGCGATTCACCCGCTTCGCTGCCAACACGATCGCGTCGGCACGTCGCCGTTCGACGTTCATCCGGTGGAAGTCGACGTACGTCATCGAGGCAACGGCTGCCGGCGACGGCGGCAACCGCAGCGCGTCAGGACCGGGAGCCGGCTCGCTGCGGGCCGAGACGAGTCGGCGCCAACTGCGCATCGCCTCCTCGGTCGTCACCCGCTGGCCGAGAATCACGAACACGAGCTCCTGCCAGATCAGCCCCGTCGACGCCAGCCTGATCGGACCGCGTCGGCGCCACAGTTCCCCGACCCGCGGGTTGACGCCGGGATCGAAGCCGGTCAGGTCGTCGTGGAGCCCGAGCCACTGCGGTGCCCGTTCCAGTGCCCACGCACTCCCCGGACCCCAGGCCTGCGCACTGACGTGCCCCGACGACGTCCAGGTCAAGCGCATCGAGGCCGGACCGTCGGGGGTCAGCAACGACTTGGCAAAGCCGTTCGATGACCATCGATGGGTCGGGTCGGATCGGAACAGACCGAGCGGCCTGAGTGTCGTTCGAACGGGGACGCCGTCGGCGCGGAGCTGCCGAACAGCGGTGATCGGAGCCATTCGTCCAGACCAGCGGAACGGTCAGCCGGCCGGGTTCAACAGCCGAGCAGCGTGCGCCAGGACGCCGGGTAGGCCGCGTCGACCTGGCCGGGGGTCATGCGCAGTGTGGCTTCCGGTACCTGATCGGCGACGGCCCGCGACTCCGCGTAGTGGTGGCCGACGAGACGAAGGCCCTCGAACATCCCGCGCCGCAGCTCGACGAGTTCGCCCGGCGGGGTCGGGTCGTAGAAGCCCCAGATCGTGAACGCGATGTTGAGGTCGTGGACGACGGGTGCCCGGGAGAAGATCGAGGCCCGCCGCAACGCCACCTCGAGACAGCCTCGAATGGTGTCGTCGACGTTCTCGTCGTGCTGCACCAGCAGCTTCGGACGGAGCTGCGCGGCGATCCTCAGGGCGAAGCCCTGGTCGGGGCCTTGCGTGCCGAGCCGCTGACCCTCGGGCTGGAAGCCGTGGATCTCACCAGGACGGTCTGGCATCCACGGCGCCGGGACGTGATCGGGCGACGAGTAGTAGGGAGCGGTCTCCGTCGTGCCGACCGGACTGAACTTCGGTGCTGCCATCGCTCCCTTTCTAGCGGTTCACGTGGGCACGGGGGCAGCGCTGTGCAGGAGACCGAAGACCAGGCTGTCTTCGAGGGCCCGCCACGAGGCCTCGATGATGTTGGGGCTGACCCCGATCGTCGTCCAGTCGCGCTCGCCGTCGGTGGCGGAGAGCAGCACGCGGGTGGTGGCCCCGGTCGCCGTGCCGCCGTCGAGGATCCTCACCTTGTAGTCGGTGAGGTGGATTCGGTCCAGTGCCGGCAGCACCGAACCGATGGCCTTGCGGAGCGCTGAGTCGATCGCGTTGACCGGACCGTTGCCTTCGGCGACCCACACGCCACGTTCGGCGTCGTCACCCTCACCCACCCACACCTTGACGGTGGCCTCGGTCGTGAACTCGCCACCGGGCAGCTCGTCGGTGATGACCCGCATCGATTCGACGCGGAAGAACTCCGGCACGACGCCGGCGGCGCGGCGCATGAGCAACTCGAGCGAAGCGTCTGCGGCCTCGAAGTGGTAGCCCTCGTGTTCGAGGCGCTTCAGTTCGTCGATCACTTCGTTGATCACGGCGCCGTCCATCTCGATGCCGAGTTCGTCGGCCTTCATCTGGATGGTCGCCCGGCCGGCCATCTCCGACACGACGAAACGGGTGCCGTTGCCGACCAGCTCCGGATTGACGTGCTCGTAGGCATCCTTGGCCCGGACGATCGCCGACACGTGCAGCCCCGCCTTGTGAGCGAACGCCGACGAACCCACGTATGGCGCCTGCGGGTTGACGGCCCGGTTGAGGGTCTCGGCGACGTGATGGCTGACGGCGGTGAGCCGCTCGATCCGGCCGTCGGGCAGGCAGGTGTAGCCGAGCTTCAGCTGGAGGTTCGGGATCACCGTCGTGAGGTTCGTGTTGCCCGTGCGCTCCCCGAGACCGTTCAGCGTGCCCTGCACGTGGCCGGCGCCGGCCGCGACTGCGGCCATGGAGTTGGCGACGGCGCAGCCCGTGTCGTCGTGGCAGTGGATGCCGATGATCGCGTCGTTGCCGACGTGCGCCTTGACCACGGCGACGATGCGGCCGACCACGTCGGGCAACGTGCCGCCGTTGGTGTCGCACAGCACGAGGTGCGACGCACCGTTGACGACCGCGGCCTCGATCGCCCGCAACGAGAACTCGGGACTCGCCTTGTAGCCGTCGAAGAAGTGCTCGAGGTCGACCAGCACCATTCGGCCCTGACCGTGCAGGAATTCGACCGAATCGGCGATCATGAGCGCACCCTCGTCGAGGGTGGTCTGCAGGGCCTCGACGACCTGGTACTCGGAGCTCTTCGCGACGATGCACACGGCGGCCGTGTTCGCCTCGATGAGGTTGCGCAGCGTCGGGTCGTCGTCGACCTTGCCACGGGGACGCCGGGTCGAACCGAAGGCGACCAACGTCGAGGTGGACAGGACGAGCTCGCTGCTCGCGCGGGCGAAGAACTCGATGTCCTTCGGGTTCGCCCCCGGCCAGCCGCCCTCGATGAAGTGCACGCCGAGGTAGTCCAGCTGCTCGGCGATGCGCAGCTTGTCGTCGACCGTTGCGGAGACTCCCTCGACCTGCATGCCGTCGCGCAGCGTGGTGTCGAAGACCTCCACCGTTCGAGTGGATGATCCAGTTGGGGTGTTCATGAACTGCTCCCGAGAAACAAAAGAGCCGCCCGGATGGGCGGCTTGACGAACACGTGGGTGGGCCACGTGTTCTACGAAATGATGATGATGGCGGCCAGGAACTGGTGTCGGTCGTTCATCGCCTCCCATTGAAGCCACATCCTGCCCCGTTTATCAACCTCGGGTCGGTGCGAACCCGGTTCGAAGCTGTGGGGTTGCCTGTGCATGAACGGTGGGGATCTCGTGGACGGCGGAACGAATCCTGGGGGTAACGGGAAAGTTTCGGGGATAACCCTGTGAATTCAAAAATACCACTTGACCTGGGGTTTTGTACCGTCTTAACTGAGCATCGTTCCGGACAGCGCATGCGAAACGGGGCGGTGAGGAGGGGGCCTCGACTTCGGTCGGGAGTCCAGCCCACACCGCAGACGACGTGGAAGCGGGATCGGGACAGGACAGGTTCACCGGCCATCTCAACCGGGTTCCCGGGCGACTCACGTCGTCCGAGGGCAACGGGGAGTCGGCGTCCGGAACAGGCAACTGTGACGGCGTCGGGTCAGACCGAGCCGACGGGTAACCGTCGGAGACGGGGATCCGCTGTGGCGTGTCGGGCAACCCTTCGGGAGCGCTCGGGGCGTGACGGAGAGGCAACCGGGTTCGCAAGCGACGCAAGTCGGAGGCGGGCAACGGGGCAATGGTACGGAGCCGACGGATCTGGGGCCACCCCAACTGGCCTCGGTGAGGACGGTTCCGATTGGCACCAGGACCGATGGCACGGGCAACCGGGTCAGCGTGAATCGGTGACAACGGGTTCGGTAGCGGGAAACCGGTACCGGAACCGAAAAGCGGCATCGCCCGCCACGCCGCAAGGCGAGACGGGCGATGTACTGATCGAGTTGAAGGCTAACGCCCGACGTTCGACCAGTGGTGGATCTGTCCGTCTGAGATGCCCCGGAGGGTGCGCTGCGAAAGCGGCAGCACCGCCGGGGCTCTCTACTTTTTCGGGTCGGACGACTTCCCGGCACCCGATACGGTCGGGAGATGAGCGACGTCCGGATCGGAATGTGTTTCGACCGGACGTTCCCCGTGCCGTTCGTGGTCGAGGTGGCGGAACGTCTGGAGGCGGATGGCGTCGACCAGCTGTGGGTCATCGAGGACTGCTTCTACACGTCCGGGATCACGTTGGCCGCAGCAGCGCTCGCCCGTACCGAACGTCTCACGGTCGGACTCGGCATCCTCCCCGCGGTCGCTCGCAACCCGGCGGTGACCGCGATGGAGATCGCGACACTCGCCAATCTGGCGCCAGGCCGGTTGATCGCCGGGATCGGCCACGGCGTGCAGTCGTGGATGGCGCAGATGGGCGCTCGACCTGCGTCTCCGCTCACGACGCTGGAAGAGGTCATCACGGTCGTGAAGCAGCTGCTGGCCGGCGATCAGGTGAGCTTCGACGGGCGCTCGCTGTTCCTCGACACGGTGAAGCTCGATCAGCCGCCCTCGATCGTCCCCCCGGTGTCCGCCGGCGTACGCGGTCCGAAGTCACTGGCGATGGCCGGACGGGTAGCGGATGGACTCGTGCTCGCGGAGGCCTCCGGGCCCACCTACGTGCGGGCGTCGATCGCCACGTCGAATGCGTCGGGTCCGTTCAACGTGTCGGTCTTCACCGCGCTGTGCATCGAGGACGACGCAACCACAGCTCGCGCGATCATGGCGCCGTTCGTGGCTCGGCTGCTCGGCTCACCGAACCCGGCGCTCGACGCCCATCCGCACATCGACGAGATCCGTGAACGCCAGGCAGCACGAGGCGAGGCCGGCATCGCCGACATGCCGAGCGACTGGTGGGTCGAGTTGGGTGCGATCGGCACCTTCGCCGACGCCATCGCGCATATCGAAGCGCTCGCCGATGCGGGCGCCCACGATGTCGCCCTCTTTCCCGCTCCCGAACTCGACATCGCCCGCAAGCAACTCGCCGACGTCGCCCGCCTCCGCGCCGCCCTCTGACCCGCAACCCCCGACCCGGTCCGGTCAGTTGACGAGCTCGCACCAGTCCTTGTACTGGGGCTCTTCGCCGCGGACCGTGCGGTGGTAGACCTCGGCGATGGCGACGGTCTTCGGGCCGGGGCACGGGATCGAGCGGTCGTCGACCGAATTGACCGAGCTCACCTCGGCGGCGGTGCCGCAGACGAACGCTTCCTCGGCGATGTACAAGTCGCTGCGGGCGATGTTGTCGACGAGCACCTCGATGCCGAGGTCGCGGGCGATCGTCGTGACGGTGCTCTGGGTGATGCCTTCGAGTGCGCCGGCCGACAGCGGCGGGGTCAGGAACTTGCCCTGGCGCGACACGAAGATGTTCTCGCCCGTGCACTCGGCGACGAGGCCGTTCGGCGCGAGCATGATCGCCTCGTCGTAGCCGGCTTTCAGCGCCTCGACCTTGGCGAGTGACGAGTTGACGTAGTTGCCGGTCGTCTTCGACGCCGGGGGCATCGTGTTGTGGTCGTGGCGTGTCCACGACGAGATCTTCATCCGCACGCCCTTGGTGACGGCGTCGTCGCCGAGGTAGGCGCCCCACGGCCAACACGCGATGGCGACGTCGACCGAGCACGGCATCGTGTTCAACCCCATCTCCCCGTAGCCGTAGTAGGCGATCGGGCGGATGTAGCACGCCTGCAGACCCGTCGATGCAACCGTCTGCTTCGTCGCCTCGATCAGTTCCTCGACCGTGTACGGCAGTTCGAAGCCCATGATCTTGGCCGAGTTGGCGAGCCGCTCGATGTGCTCGGTCAGGCGGAACACCGCAGGACCCTGCGACGTCTCGTACGCCCGGATGCCCTCGAACACACCGGTGCCGTAGTGGAGGGTGTGGGTGAGCACGTGGATCTGCGCCTTGTCCCAGTCGACGAGTTCGCCGTTCATCCAGATCTTCGGGGTCGGTGTGATGGGCATGGCGTCAGTTTCTCACGCGGGAGGCGATGGAGTCACCAACGTCGGTGGTGCTGCCGGTGACAGGCTCGGCACAGGCCGCACGGATCCGATCCGCGGCGGCCTCCTCGCCCAGGAAGTCGAGCATGAGCGCCGCGCTCAGGATGGCGGCGATCGGGTTGGCCTTGTTCTGCCCGGCGATGTCGGGCGCCGAACCGTGCACCGGCTCGAACAACGACGGTGACGTACGGGCCGGGTTGAGGTTGGCCGACGACGCCAGACCGATGCCACCCGAGACCGCACCACCGAGGTCGGTGAGGATGTCGCCGAACAGGTTGTCGGTGACCACGACGTCGTAGCGCTGCGGGTCGGTCACGAAGTAGATGCACGCCGCGTCGACGTGGTTGTAGGCCGTGGCGACCTGCGGGTACTCCGCAGCGACCTCGTCGAACGTGCGCTCCCAGAGCCCGCCGGCGAACGTGAGCACGTTGGTCTTGTGCACCAGCGTCAGGTGCTTGCGCGGGCGGCTCGCCGCGAGTTCGAACGAGTACCGGATGCACCGCTCGACACCGGCGCGGGTGTTCACCGACCCCTGCGTAGCCACCTCGAACGGGGTGCCCTTGCGCAACACGCCACCTTCGCCGACGTACGGGCCCTCCGTGTTCTCGCGGATCACGATGAACTCGTGGGGTTCGGTGGCTCCGGGGGCGGTTCCGACGAACGGCCGCTGGTTGATGTACAGGTCGAGCTCGAACCGCATGCGCAGCAACAATCCCCGCTCGATGACCCCCGGCGGCACGTCGGGATGACCGACCGCTCCGAGCAGGATCGCGTCGAAACCGCGGAGCTCCTCGAGGATCTCGTCGGTCAGTACGACCCCGTCGCGCAGGTACCGGGCGCCACTCAGATCGAACTCGGTGGTCTCGAGGTCGACACCGGCAGCGCGCACCACCTTCACCGCCTCGGCCGTCACGTCGGGTCCGATTCCGTCCCCACCGATCAGTGCAATCTTGTGCGTCATGGCCGGGGAGCCTACGAGTGAACCGATCGCACTCGGCCGTGTGCCGGAGCCGGTCACCGAACTCGGTCCGTTAAACTTGCGTCTCCATGGCAGAGGCACCCCAGTTGTCCCAAGCAGCGTTCGACCGGCTCCAGGCCGAGTTCGACGATCTCACCACGCGCGGCCGTATCGAAGTGGCGAACAAGATCGAGCGCGCTCGAGAAGAAGGCGATCTCAAGGAGAACGCCGGCTACCACGCCGCGAAGGACGAACAGGGCCACATGGAGGGTCGGATCCGCCAACTCGAACACCTGCTGGAGAACGCAGAGATCGCCGACGCCTCGTCGATCTACACCGTCGTGTACGAGGGCGACTCCGACGACATGGCCGAGCGCTACCTGATCGGCAACATCGAAGAGCACACCGACGGCGCCGACGTGATCAGTGCGACGTCGCCGCTCGGGGCTGCCCTCGACGGCGCGACCCCTGGGCAGACCATCACCTACGACGCGCCGACGGGCCCGTTGACCGTGAAGGTGCTCGCCGTCGAGCGGGCCTGATCGCATGGCCACCGAGCCGACGACGATCATCGCCCCGCCCCTCCCACCGGGACGGTTCGTCCAACTCGACGACCGCGGCACCGTGTTGGTTCGCGACTTCGGCGGAAAGCCCGGTGCGCCGACCGTGGTGCTGCTCCACGGGTGGACCGCAACCGCCGACCTGAACTGGTTCCGCTGCTACAAGGCGCTCGGGGAGCACTACCGCGTGATCGCGTTCGACCATCGGGGCCACGGCACCGGCATCCGGTCGAAGAAGGCGTTCCGCCTGGAGGACTGCGCCGACGACGTCGTCGATGTGGCGGCGGCGCTCGGCATCGACCGGTTCATCGCGGTCGGCTACTCGATGGGTGGTCCGATCGCCCAGCTGCTGTGGCGCCGCCATCCCGACCAGGTGAGCGGTGTGGTGTTGTGCGCGACGGCGGCACGATTCTCCGGTCGTCGTGAAGAACGCCTCGGCCGCGTCGGCCTGCTCGGCCTCGCGGCCGTGGCTCGCATCACGCCCGAGCAGGCCAAGGTCTGGCTCACCGACCAGTTCTTCCTCCAACGCAAGTCGAAGAAGTGGGAGCCGTGGGCGATCCGTGAGGCCTCGCGCCACGAATGGCGGACCGTGCTCGAAGCGGGCAAGGCGATCGGCGGATTCTCCTCGACGAAGTGGATCGGCGCCATCGACGTGCCGGTGTCGAACGTGATCACGATGCGTGACAACGTCGTTTCCGTCGCCCGTCAGACCGCGCTGTACGACCTCATCCCCGACGCGGAGGCCTTCCGGGTCGACGGCGCCCACGACGCCTGCGTCGCCAACGCCGACCGGTTCGTCCCCGTGCTCCTACGCGCCGTCGAGTCGGTCGTCGATCGGCAACGGCACATGACGTCGGCTCCGGCTGTCGCCACTGCGCCGGAGCTCGCTGTGTCGAATGGCGAGGTACGTGCCTGACGATCGGCCGACCCGGCTCCGGACAACCCGGCTTCACACGTCACGGCTCGCCCGCAACCTCCGACTGATGCGCCTCGGCGCTCGCGTCGGCGGGGTCTATGCAGGTACGGCGGCGCGCAAGACCTTCGCGTCGTCGGCGCGCCGAGCCGACCTCGACCGCAGCCGCGAAATGGTCACAGCCCAGCACGTCGCCGACGAGTTGGGTCAGATGAAGGGCGCGCTGATGAAGCTCGGCCAGATGGCGAGCTACCTCGACGAGGGTCTGCCCGAGCCGCTGCGGGTCGCGCTCGGCCAACTCCAGTCCAACGCTCCCCCGATGGCGATCGAACTGGTCGTGGCCACCGTCGAGGCCGAACTCGAGGGGCCGATCGACGAGATCTTCGTCGAGTTCGACCCGGAGCCGATCGCCGCAGCCTCGATCGGGCAGGTCCATCGAGCGATCATCATCGATCCCACGACCGGTGAGGAGCGAGCGGTTGCGGTCAAGGTGCAGTACCCGGGCGTCCGGGAGGCGATCGAGGCGGATCTGAAGAACGCCGACCTGCTCGGGACGATCCTCCGGCAGGGCTTCGGCGGGCTCGATCCCGACGAGATGGTCGACGAGATCAAGATCCGGCTGTCCGAAGAGCTCGACTATCGACTCGAGGCTCGGAACCAGCAGCACTTCGCCGACGACTATCGGGGGCACCCGTTCATCCGAATTCCGGAGATCGTGCCCGAGCTGTCGACCGGCCGGGTCCTGACGAGCGAGCTGGTGGTCGGGTTCGGTTGGAAGGAGCTCCTCACCCGCCCCCAGGCCGACCGCGATCGCGTCGGGGAGATCATCTTCCGCTTCGTCTTCCGCAGCCTGTACGGACTCGGCGCATTCAACGGTGATCCGCACCCGGGCAACTACATCTTCCACGACGACGGGACGGTGACGTTCCTCGACTTCGGGTTGGTCAAGCGATTCGACCGCACGGAGATGGACACGTTCGCGTCGATGGTCGAGGCCGCTGCGGTCGATCACGACGCGGCCAAGTTCCGATCGATCCTGGAAGGGGCCGGGATGCTGCGCCCGGACGCTCCGGTGTCGACCGAGGACGTCGGCGACTACTTCTCCCACTTCTACGACGCCGTTCGTGACGACGCCGAGATGACCTGGACCAGCGACTACGCGAGCTCCATCGTGCGCCACACGTTCGACCGCAGCAGCCCGATCAGCCAGTACGCGACCGTCCCCCGGGCATTCGTGTTCATCCAGAGGATCAACCTCGGCCTGTACGCGCTGCTCGGTGAACTGCGAGCGCGCGGGAACTACCGGCGGATCGCCGAGGAGTTGTGGCCGTTCGCCGACGGCGAGCCGTCGACGGAGCTCGGTCGGGTGGAGGCCGAGTGGTTGGCCACGCGCGCCACCACACGCGCCACCACGCGAGACAGTGACAGGTGAGCAAAGGGTGAGACGTTCGCCCGTGCTGTAGCACCGGCCGAGTCGACCACTAGCGTCCCTCCGATGCGTCGAACCATGACCCGTGTGTGGACCCCCATCCTGATCGTCAGCGTGCTCGGGCTGGCCGCCTGCGGAAGCGACAGCTCGTCGAGCGATTCGAGCGACCCGGTCGAGGATTCCACCGCCGCCTCCGATCCGGCCAGCTCCGATCCGGCCAGCTCCGACCCGGCCAGCTCCGACCCGTCGAACTCGTTCGAAGAGGTGCCCACGCCGACGAATCCGGACAAGCCAGAGGTGGAGATTCCGGCCGAGCCGCCGACCGAGCTCGTCATCACCGTGCTCGAAGAGGGAGAAGGACCCGAGGCCGCAGCCGGCGACACGGTGATCGTCGACTACGTCGGCGTGCGGAGCTCCGACGGTGTCGAGTTCGACAACAGCTACGACCGGTTCGAGCCGTTCCCGGTGGTGCTCGGTTCCGGCAGCGTCATCCCCGGTTGGGAATCCGGCCTCGTCGGTGCCCAAGCGGGGGCGCGCATCCAACTCGACATCCCGTCCGACCTCGCGTACGGCGCCGAGGCCCGCAGCGACATCATCGGCGAGAACGAAGACCTCACGTTCGTCATCGACGTGCGCTCCGTCATCGCCGCCTCCGACCCGGCCAACGAACCGGCCGAGGCGGGAGTGCCCGTAACGGAAGGCGCCACCGAGGTGACGACCGTCGACATCACCGAGGGAACCGGCGCGACGGTGGAAGCAGACCAGACCGCCGTGATCCAACTCGTGCTGTTCCGCGGCGACAACCTGGTCGCGATCGACAGCACGTGGGACGGCGAGCCGATCCAGGTGCCGATGAGCGAAGGCACCTTCCCCGGCCTGCTCGAAGGCCTCGAGGGCATGAAGGTCGGCGGCCGCCGAGCCATCGTCATCCCGCCCGACAAGGGGTTCGGACCGGAGGGCAACCCGCAGATGGGCCTACCGGCCAACACCGACGTCGTGATGGTCGTCGACCTGCTCGGCGTGTACTGAACCAGCAGTCCCTCCCCGGTCAGGCCGACAGGTCGAGCCCGATGTCGAGGACTCGCGCCGAGTGCGTGAGTTCGCCGACGGCGATGAAGTCGACACCGGTCTCACCGACCGCCCTCGCCGTCTCGAGCGTCAAGCCGCCGCTCGCCTCGATCACCACGTTCTGATCCATCTCGTCGCGAACTGCGACGGCCTCGCGCATCAGCTCTGGTGTGAAGTTGTCGATCAGCACCTCGTCCGCGCCCGACTCGATCGCCGTGCGCAGGCCATCGATCGAGTCGACCTCGATCTCGACGGCGATCGTGTCCGCCAGTTCGCGCACGAGCGCGAACGCCTCCCCGACACCACCTGCCGCGGCAACGTGGTTGTCCTTCACCAGCGCCATGTCGTAGAGACCCATGCGATGGTTGACACCGCCACCGCAGCGCACCGCGTACTTCTCGAGCGACCGTAGGCCCGGTGTCGTCTTGCGGGTGTCGCGCACTCGAGCACCCGTGCCGTCCAGCGCGTCGACCCACTTTCGGGTGAGCGTCGCGACGCCGGACAGGTGACACAGCAGGTTGAGCGCTGTCCGCTCGGCGGTGAGCAGCAGCCGCGTCGGCGCCGTCACCCTGGCGATCTCGGTACCGGGCTCGACGAGCGTCCCGTCGACGACGAGCTGCTCGAACTCACTCGCCGCTGGACCACACACCATGTCGATCACGGCCGCGGCGACCGGGAGTCCGGCGATCACGCCGCGGGCTCGCGCGCCGAACGTGGCCGTGCTGACATGGTCGAGCGGCACCGTTGCCGTCGACGTCACATCGATCCCATCTTCCAGATCCTCGGCGAGCGCGGTGCGCACGAGCGCCTCGATCGCACCGATGTCGAGCCCGGCGTCGAGGACCGCCGAAACGGTCGTCGGCGCCATGGGATGGATCTCAAGCATCGGGACCTCCTGTCACGTCGAGGTTCCCGACGGGGTCGAGGGTGACGTCCAAATGGGTCAACCAGCGAGCGTCGGGTGTCGGGAAGTCCGTCCGGCGGTGGCACCCGCGGCTCTCGGTCCGCTGCCGAGCAGCAGCGACGACCGCGGCCGCCACGGTCAACACGTTCGTTCCTTCCCACGAGCGACGTGACGGTGGAGTGGTCGACGGCAGATCCCGGGCGATCGCTCCGAGCGCCCCGGCGGCGGTCGTCAGCGACATCGCATCTCGGAGCACACCGACGTGGCGTGACATGACGGCGCGCGGTTCTCGGATCCGGTTCGGATCGATGAGGCATCCGTGGACGGCCGAATCGTGCAGAAGATCGGGCTCGACACGCTCCGGGAGCTCCCAGGCGAGGTCCCGCCCGAGCCGTGTTCCGGCGACGACCGATTCGGTCAGGCTGTTCGACGCGAGCCGGTTGGCACCGTGCACACCCGTGCAGGTCACCTCGCCGACCGCGAAGAAACCGGGGAGTGCGGTCACGCCATCGAGTTCTGCCGGGATTCCGCCGCATGCATAGTGCTCGGCCGGCGCCACCGGGATCCGGTCGACCGCGGGGTCGATGCCGATGTCGCGGCACGCTGCGGTGATCGACGGGAAGCGATCGTAGAAGCGCTCCCCCATGTGGGTCGCATCGAGGAACACATGGTCGTCGACGCCGCCGGGCGCCTCCGACATGCGACGACTGATGGCGTTCGCCACTACGTCGCGCGGAGCGAGATCCTCGAGCGGATGGACGCCCGCCATGACCCGCTCGCCGGCTGCGTCGAACAAGATCGCCCCCTCGCCGCGCACGGCTTCCGACACGAGGGCTTGCTGCCCAGTCGCATCGGGACCACGCCACATCACGGTCGGATGGAACTGGACGAATTCGATGTCACGCAGGGACAGCCCGGCCCGGAGGGCGAGCGCCATACCGTCACCGGTCACTGCTGGCGGGTTCGAGGTCGACGCGAAGATCTGGCCGAAGCCGCCCGAGGCGATGACGACAGCACGCGCCGTGACGATGCCGACCGAACGGATGAGACCCGCCTCGTCGAGCATCGCGATTCGCACCCCTGCTGCCTGCCGGGTTCCATCGGGACGGGTCCCGAGCACCAGGTCGAGCGCGAATCCGTGGCTCAGCACGTCGACGCCTGCACCGATCGCCGACTCGTCGAGTGTGCGTTGCACCTCCGCACCGGACTGGTCGCCCCCCGCGTGCACGATTCGGTTGTGGCTGTGGCCGCCCTCCCGCGTGAGCGCGATCGAGGTGCCCGACGAACCGAGGGCGTCGGCTTGGAGCATGTTGTTGCCCGGATCGAACGCCGCGCCGAGCCGCATCAGGTAACGGATCGATTTCGGCGCCTCCTCCACCAACTCACGCACGACTGCTTCGTCGCACAGCCCTGCGCCGGCTTCGAGCGTGTCGCGCACGTGGTTCTCGAGCGTGTCGCTCGGGTCGAGCACCCCGGCGAGACCGCCCTGTGCCCACTGCGTCGACCCTGCCGACAGGATGTCCTTGGTGACCACCAGGACGCTGCGAACAGGTCGCGCCGCCAACGCGGCCGACAGCCCTGCTGCCCCTGAACCCAGCACGACCACATCGACGTCGCGCGTCCAGGTGGCGCGAGGCGCGGCGAGCTGAGTCGGAAAGCTCATGAGATCCGAGACGGGCAGCTCACTCGGCCGTCGGCGACGGGGTACCGATGGCAATCATCCGCTCGACGGACAAGCGAGCCCGATCGGCGGTCTCGCGATCGAGGACGATTTCATCGACACCGTCACGCAGGGACCGCAGCAGCTTGGCCGGCGTGATCATCTTCATGTACTTGCAGACAGCAGCGCGGTTGACCGCCTGGAAGTCGACGGACGGGTTGACCTTGCGGAGCTGGTGGAGCATTCCGGTCTCGGTGGCCACGAGCACCGTCTTGGCGGTGGTTTCACGGGCGGCATCGATCATGCCGCCGGTGCTCAATATCTTGGTTCGGGTTTCCGGCACCGCACCTGAGGAGACGAGATAGAGGGCACTGGTCGCGCAACCACACTCGGGATGCACGAACAGCTCGGCATCCGGCTCCTCGGCGACGCGGGCCTTGAGGTCCGCACCGTTGATGCCGGCGTGAACGTGGCACTCGCCCATCCAGATGTGCATGTTGTCGCGACCGGTGATCCGTTGCACGTGCGCCCCGAGGAACTGATCGGGACAGAACAGCACCTCACGGTCGGCGGGGATCGATGCGACGACTTCGACGGCGTTCGACGAGGTGCAGCAGATGTCGGTCTCGGCTTTCACGGCGGCGGTGGTGTTCACGTAGCTCACCACGACCGCACCCGGGTGCTCGGCCTTCCACGCCCGCAGCTGGTCGGCGGTGATCGTCTCGGCCAGGCTGCATCCCGCGGCGGCATCGGGGATCAGCACCGTCTTGTCGTAGCTGAGGATCTTGGCCGACTCGGCCATGAAGTGGACGCCGCAGAACACGATCGTCGACGCATCGACCTCTGCGGCGATGCGCGACAGTCCGAGGGAGTCCCCGGTGTGATGGGCGATGTCCTGGATCTCGGGCAGCTGGTAGTTGTGGGCGAGGATGACCGCGTCTCGATCCTTCGCCAACGTGAGGACTTGCTCGCGCCAGTCGCTCGGGAGCAACTCGACCCGCGCCGAGTCGGCACCGGACGCAACGTTCACCTGCACGTCGTTCACGCGACCCAGCGTACGGCGCTAGCCCTGGGCGGCAACGGCCAGTTCGAGCACCGCCGCCATGATCGGGCCGTAGCCCGCAGCGTCCGGCGAGAGGCCGCTCCCGCTCGAACTCACGTCGATGACCACGCCGTTCACGATGGCCGAGCCAGTGCCGGCGCCCGAATCGAGCGAGGTGCCCGTGACGATGACCGCCGGGAATCCGCCGATCGTGGTCCGTTCGACAGTCGGGTCGTCGAAGAACATGGTCGACGCCGTCTCGAGCTGGGCGAGGGCCTCATCCGGTGACAGCCCGTCGAGCGAACCGCCGAGGTAGGTCGACACCGCTTCGGTCGAGACCGTGACCGCCTCGACGGACATCGAGTTGCTGAACAGGCAGCTCAGGTCGGCGTCGACGCTGATGTCGTCGGCTGCGTCGAACTCGGCACCTGCCGCAGCACCCACGTCGGCGGCGGTCAGTCCGCCGCACTCGGCGGATGGGTCGTCGCCGCCGTCGGAGCCCTCGGAACCGTCGGTGGGCACGGTGTCGGTGACACCGGCGGCGGTGTCGACCGTCGCCGCGGTGGCCACAGGCGGGTCGGCGACAGCGACGGAATCGGCGGTCTCCACATCGGTGTCGGAGCTCGACTCGGAGTCGGATCCGCACGCCGACACCGCGAGCAGGAGCCCACCGAGCACAAGCGGCGCCACGGCCGAGCGGAAACGGGAGCGACGTGACAGTGAGGTGCGGTGCATGGTCGGCCGATCATAATGACGGGGTGCCTCGCCCTTCTGTCATCGCCGCCAGCGTGCTGTTCACCACCGCCGGTGTCGCCCACTTCGCCAAGCCCGATTTCTTCGAGTCGATCGTGCCCGATTGGTTCCCGAACCGACGGCTGGCCAATCAGGCGAGCGGTGCAGCCGAGATCGCGCTCGGTCTGGGACTGCTCGTTCCGCGCACGCGCCGGGTCAGCGCACTCGGGCTCGCGGCCTTGGTCGGTGTCGTGTTCCCTGCGAATGTCGACATGGCGATGAACAAGGTGGAGGTGAAGCCGGTCGACGGCAAGCTCACGCGCCACGTCGGCACCGCGAGCGGCCCGGTCAATTGGCTCCGCCTGCCCTTGCAGGCTCCGCTCGCGTGGTGGATGTGGCGAGAAGCGAAGCGACCCGGCTGAACAGCGAAGCGACCCGGCTGAACCGCGTTACGGGACGATCTGGGCGGCCGCAGCGGCGACCGCTCGGCCGTGGCGCTTGCCCGGGGTGCGACTGAGCCGCTCGATGGGCCCGCTCACCGAGATCGCCGCCACGACCCCGTGTGCGCCGTCGACGATCGGTGCGCTGACCGACGCGACGCCCGCCTCGCGTTCTCCGACACTCTCGACCCATCCCTGTTTCGGGGTCTCACCGAGCAGGACGCGGCCGGACGACCCCAGGTCGATCGGCAGCAGTGAACCCTCCGGCACGATCCAGCGGAGGCCGTGCGGCGACTCCAGCGAGATGACGCAGCGCCGGGCGTCTCCCTCGCGCACGAACAACTGGACGCTCTCGCCCGTCGAGTCGCGCAACGCGCGCAGCACGGGTGTCGCGGCAGCGATCAGCGCGAACCGGCCCGTCGCAGCCCGGCCGAGCGTCACGAGGTGCGGTCCGAGTTCGAACCGACCTTCAGCATCGCGTCGCAACAGCCCATGTTCCTCGAGGGCGGTGGCGAGCCGATGGGCGGTTGCTCGCGGCAGTCCGGTCGCAGCTTGCAGGTCACCGAGCGACCGTGGGCCGGACTCGATCGCATCGAGAATGCTCATGGCCTTGTCGAGTACGCCGACGCCCGTTACTATGTCCATATCGCAAGAAGTCTATCCCAATAATTGGGACAGCACCTGCATTCAGGAGCGCCGAATGGTCGAGACACCGCAACCGAAGACCCTGCCCGAGCCGAAGACCCTGCCCGAGAAGGTGTGGGATCGACACGTCGTGCACGCGGCGCCGGGCGAGCCCGACCTGCTGTACATCGACCTGCACCTCGTCCACGAGGTCACGAGCCCGCAGGCGTTCGACGGTCTTCGACTCTCCGGCCGCGGGGTCCGCCGGCCCGAATTGACGATCGCCACGGAGGACCACAACGTCCCGACGGCCGACATCGACCAGCCGATCGCCGATCCGATCTCGGCCAAGCAGATCGACACGCTGCGGGCGAACACCGCCGAGTTCGGCATCGTCAACTTCCCGATGGGCGATCCCGGCCAAGGCATCGTTCACGTGATCGGCCCGGAACAGGGCCGCACGATGCCGGGCATGACCATCGTCTGCGGTGACTCGCACACCGCGACGCACGGAGCGTTCGGCTCGATCGCGTTCGGCATCGGCACGAGTGAGGTCGAGCACGTGCTCGCCACCCAAACGCTGCCGCAGGAACGTCCGAAGTGGATGTCGGTCACGGTCGACGGCGAACTCCCCGATGGATCGACGGCGAAGGACATCATCCTCGCGATCCTCGGCGAGATCGGCACCGGTGGCGGCATCGGTCACGTCATCGAGTACCGGGGTTCGGCGATCCGCGCGCTGTCGATGGAGGGCCGCATGACGGTCTGCAACATGTCGATCGAAGCCGGCGCCAAGGCCGGCCTGATCGCCCCCGACGAGACGACCTTCGAGTATCTGAAGGGCCGCGAGCACGCGCCGTCGGGCGACCAATGGGACGCCGCCGTCGCCGACTGGCGCACCCTGTTCACCGACGACGACGCGGTCTGGGACAAGGAGGTCGTGCTCGACGCGGCGACGATCACCCCGCACGTCACCTGGGGCACGAACCCGGGCCAGGTCGCCTCGATCGACGCCGTCATCCCGTCGCCGAGCGACTTCGACAACCCCACCACGCAGGAGACCGTGGCCCGAGCCCTCGAGTACATGGGCCTCGAAGCGGGAACACGGATCCGCGACGTCGCGGTCGACACCGTGTTCATCGGCTCGTGCACCAACAGTCGCATCGAAGACCTGCGGGCGGCCGCTGCGGTGATGAAGGGACGCACCGTGACGGTCCCTCGGGTGATGGTGGTGCCGGGCAGCCACGCCGTCAAGGCGGAGGCGGTCGCCGAGGGCCTCGACCAGGTGTTCATCGCGGCCGGTGCCGACTGGCGCGAACCCGGCTGCTCCATGTGTCTGGCGATGAACCCCGACAAGCTCGCGCCCGGTGAGCGCTCCGCGAGCACCAGCAACCGCAACTTCGAGGGCCGGCAGGGGCGCGGCGGCCGCACCCATCTGGTGTCGCCCGCTGTCGCGGCTGCGACTGCGGTGAACGGCACGTTCTGCACACCTGACGACCTCCCTGAACTCCTGCCCGAACTCGACTCGAACGGAGCCGCATCATGAAGGCCGTCCACGTGATCACTGGCACCGGGGTGCCGCTCAAGCGATCCGACGTCGACACCGACCAGATCATCCCGGCCGACTGGCTCAAGCGCGTCGAGCGCACCGGGTTCGAGAAGGGGCTGTTCTCGACGTGGAAGGACGATCGCAGTTTCGTCCTCAACGACGAGCGCTATGCGCAGGCGAGCATCCTCGTGGCGGGGCCGGCGTTCGGCGTCGGATCGTCGCGCGAGCACGCCGTGTGGGCGATCCAGCAGTACGGGTTCAACGCCGTGATCGCCCCCAGCTTCTCCGACATCTTCTTCAACAACTGCACGAAGAACGGCCTCGTGCCGGCGACGTTGCCGGAGGCGACCGTCGAGGCGATCTGGGCGGCGATCGAAGCCGACGCCGAGACCCAGATCGTCGTCGACATGGAGCGCCTCGTCGTCGAGGTGCCCGCTGCAGGCATCGTCGAGTCGTTCCCGATCGATCCGGCCACGAAGCACCGTTTCCTCAACGGCCTCGACGACGTCGGAATCACCATGACCCACGCCGCCGAGATCACCGACTACGAGGCCAACCGCCCCGCCTGGCTCCCGTAACACGCAACGACCCGGGACAACGATGAGCGTTCTCTCATCTGCCGCTCACCGAACGTTCATCGGTCGCTGGCACGGTCGGGCCCATGTTGCGCCCACCCGCCTTGCGCCCGGCCGTCGACCCCGCCTGGCCTGCCGATCTCCGGCTGCTGCTCGGTGCACGATCGACCGAGATGCTGGGAGCGATCGTCGGCGAAGCGGGCGGATCGATCATCTCGGCCACCCCGCGCCAGGTGAACCATCAACCAGGACGCTCGACCACGGTCCAGTATCGGGTCGCGACTCGTTGGCCGAACGGGCGTGAATCCGTCGAGACGATCGTCGCACGGACGGGCGGCCACCTGCCCAGCGGCGCCGCCATCCTCGAACGGACCGGCACCACCGTGGCGGCCTGGCGTTGGCAAGATGATCCGGCGCTCCCGGGGTTGGCGAGCGCCCTCGACCCCGAGCGTGTGACCGCGCTCCTGGACGACCTCGGCGTCCGTGCCAGGGGCGATCGCCCGGCGACGTTGGCGACGCGGGCGTACCGCCCTGGCCGTCGTGCCGTCGTCCAGGCCACGATCGGTGATCGCTCCGTATATCTCAAAGTGGTGCGACCCCGGCACGTCGAGCACCTCCATCGGACCCATCGCCGGCTCGCGTGCGAGCTGCCGTCACCCGACAGTCTCGGCTGGAGCGACGAGGGCATCGTCGCCATGCCGGGCCTGCCGGGCACGACGTTGCGGGCCGTGCTCCGCGCTGGCGGTCCGGTGCCAGCGGTCACCGAGGTCGGTGACTTGCTCGACCGGAT
>JANNNB010000334.1:0-22918 GCA_031398325.1 Actinomycetes bacterium | reverse complement strand
AGCGAGCCGAGGTTGCACACCGCAGTGTTCTCCTGGTCGGTCACCTCGAGGATCTCGGTGCAGAGGTTCGACAGGTGCACGACGCGTGGGCTGCCGTCGTCGTTGAGCGCGCCGGTCTGGTTGCACTTCTCGTTCGACGCGTCCTTGAACGTGATCCAGCCGTTGCCGGTCTGGGCGAGCGTGCGCATCATCTTCGAGTACAGCTGACGTGCGGGGACCTGCTTCTCGTACAACCCGGCTTCCTCGGCGGCCAGGTAGGCCCGCTCGAACTCGGCGCCGTACAGGTCGGTCAGGTGCGGCACGCGCTTCGGGTCGAACAGCGACCACTGCCAGTCCTTCTCGACGCGCTCCATGAACAGGTCGGGGATCCAGTTGGCGATGTTCAGGTTGTGCGTACGGCGGGCGTGGTCGCCGGTGTTGTCACGCAGTTCGAGGAAGTCCTCGATGTCCGCGTGCCACGACTCGAGATACACGCAGGCGGCGCCCTTGCGGCGGCCGCCCTGGTTGACGGCGGCGACCGACGAGTCGAGCGTGCGCAGCCACGGGACGATGCCGTTCGAGAGGCCGTTCGTACCGGTGATGAGCGAGCCCTTGGCCCGCACCCGGTGCCAGGCGACGCCGATGCCGCCGGCGAACTTCGACAGCTTGGCGATGTCGGTGTAGCGCTTGTAGATGCCCTCGAGGCTGTCCTCGGGCGAGTCGAGCAGGTAGCAGCTCGACATCTGCGAGTGCGAGGTGCCCGAGTTGAACAGCGTCGGGCTCGACGGGAGGTAGGCGAGCGACGACATCAGGTCGTAGAACTTGACGGCGGCGTCCACGTCGCCGGTGCCGTCGGCTTCTGCGCAGAGGCCGCAGGCGACCCGGAGGAAGAAGTACTGCGGGGTCTCGATGATCTCGCGGCGCTCGGGGTGGCGGAGCAGGTACCGGTCATAGACCGTGCGGAGGCCGAAGAACTCGAACGACCGGTCGCGATCGGAGTTGATCGCTGCGTTCAGCGTGGGGGCGTTGGCCTCGACGAAGGCGAGCACGTTGTCGGCCACCAGGCCCTCGGCGTGACCGACCTTGATCGACTCGGAGAACCACGGGATGTTCTGGTTGCGGACTTCCTTGTCGATGACCGTGGCGAGCAGCCGGGAGGCGAGCCGGGAGTAGGTCGGTTCCTCGACGATGAGGCCGGCGGCGGTGCGGATCGACAGGTCGTCGAGTTCGCGGGTGCTCGCACCGTCGGCGAGCGCGGAGATGGTGCGGGTGGCGACGCGCATCGGGTCGACGCCGAGCAGCCCTTCGGACGCGCGGGCGATGGCGTTGACGATCTTGTTGACGTCGACGGGTTCGAGCGCACCGCTGCGCTTTCGCACCCGCATCCCGCCGGGAGCGGCCGCAGAGGACGCCGGCGTGGCCACCGATTTCGACGTGTCGGTGAGGGTCGGGCCGGCTGCGACCGGCTCGTTCGTATCCTCGAGCGTTCCCGTGCTCGGCGTCCCAACGTTGTCGTCGATCAATGTCACCAGATGCTCCCAGTCGTGTTCTGTCGTGTGTCGTGCGCCGTGCCGCCGTCGCTTGTTCGTGTCGCACTTGGTCGTGTTCGTTCGTGTTCGTCAGGGGGATGCAAAACACCACATGTCGTGGTGCGCCCCGGTCCCGACCCCCACATCTCGTGGTGACGGGCTCGTAATTACAGCAGTGTAGGTTGCCGCGCGCAAGTACCAATCCGAGAAGATCGCGACGCCCCTGGTCAGCCGCTACGCGCGGGCCGACGAGGTGGGATGGAACTGATGCTCACCCCTTGCTCAGCCGTTGCTCACGTGTCACGACGCGTGCGCCCGGACCTCGATGAGGTGCTCGATGCGGTGTTCGGCAGGACGCCGCACGTCGGCGAGCTCGGCTTCGACCCGCAACCGCGACCACACGGCATCGACCGACTCGGCCGTCGCCGTGATGAAGTCGATGCCCCGTTCGGTCGGTGCGCCGGGGAGCCGAGCCGAATCGGATCGTTCCGCTTCCGCGTGCCAGACCGGTTCGACCTGGAGCAACCGCCCGTCGCGAGCGCGGATCAGGTTCTCGCGGTAGTCCAGGGTCGTGCGCCAACCCGCCCGTTCGAGGTCCCGCCGGTCATGCTGCTGGAGCACGGCCCCGTGCTGGCGCTCTCGTCGTACTCCTGGGGTGCTCCCACGCAACATCAGCCCATCATGAAGCACGCACCCTGTGGAGCGTCAGTACCGATTGGGTGTGACTTTCCACCGTTTCGTTGTGGACAACACCCGACACGCTGTGGGGACACTGTGGGAACAGTCGATCAGCGCAACGCGGAGGTCAGACCCCGGCGTGGCGCATCACAGGTCGGCGATGATGTCCTGGCACTGCAGCGCAGCTTCGGCGAACGCCGGATCGGTCGGGTCGAGGCTCTCGAAGATGATCTCGCCCGACGGGTCGGCCAGCACGTCGGCCGTGCTGAGTTCGGGCACATCGGCGCCGTTCTCGCGCAGGCAGTCGAACAACGCGACGACCAGATCGATCTCGCTCTCCCCTGCCGGGACGAAGAAGTCGGCCGAGTCGTTGTCGGAGCAGCCGTCCCCGGCGGCTGGAATCTCGAGATCGACCAGGTACGCGACCACGACCGGCTCGACACATTCGATCGTCAGGAACGCTGTGTGGCCTTCGGCCTCGACGGTGAACAGCACGGCCGACGCGAGCGACTCGGCGAGGGCGACCGACCAGTCGTAGGGCGTCGCGGGGTCACCCGTGTTGCCGATCACCAGGATCGGCGCGGCGCCATCGGCGGGGCCGAGGATCAGGGGGTCGATCGGGTCGGGCGTGCCGATGCAGCCAGTCGTCGCCCGCAGGAAGTCGTCGAACCACTCCGACCCGGCGGCCGCTGCGTCCCCGAGTGCGCGCTGCGTGTCCGAGTCGGGTCGGTTCGGGTCGTCGGCGCAGTTGATGAACAGGTTGGCCACCTGGGAGTTGTCGTACGTGCCGTCGGGCTGGCGACCGGTCAGGCCGTCGCCGAGCACCTGCAGCAACGTGCCGTCCTGCTCGGTCTCGGCGAGGTACAGCGCCTCGGCGAGATACGGCCAGACGTCCTTGCTGTACAGGGCGGCGGCGACGCCGAGCTGGAGCTCCCCCGGCGTGAGGACGCGATCGGGATCGTCGGTCTCGAAGCTGCCGACCTCGGCGATTTCGGCGACCAGTCCCGCATAGATGTCGAGCGTGGGCCCGAGTTCGCGCAGGAGACAGTCCTCGTCGGCATCGCACGCCGCGGCGAAGTTCTCCAGAGCCAGATCGAATCCAGCGCCTTGCTCCTCGTCGAGTTCGGCCGAATCATCGGTCGGCTTGACACCGCCATCGAGCACCAACGCCCGGACGTTCTCGGGGAACAGCTCGGCGTACGTCGCACCGAGGCGCGTGCCATACGAGAACCCGACGAAGCTCAACTGCTCGTCGCCGAGGGCCTCGCGGATCAGATCGAGGTCACGGGCCGCGTTGTTGGTGCCGACGTACGCGGCGAGCGCCAGCGTCTCGACGGAGCACGCATCGGCGTTCGCCTCGGCCTCCGACAGGAGGTCGTTCCATCCCTCGTCATCGCCCGCTTCGAGCAGGACGATGTTGTCGTCGATCACGATGTCGCACTCGACGGCGCTGCTTGCACCGACTCCACGCGGGTCGAAGCCGACGAGTTCGAAACGTTCGGAGATCTCGGTCGGCACGGCGACGGCTGCCGACGACAGGAACTCGATCCCGGAACCGCCGGGACCGCCCGGGTTGAACACGAGCGAGCCGATGCGCTCGTCGGGATCGGTCGCGGGAACGCGGGCCAGTGCGATGTCGATCGTCTCGCCGTCGGGATCCTCGTGGTCGAGTGGCACCGCGAGCGTCGAGCACTCGAGGTCGAGGTCGACGGCCGGAGCCTCTCCACACGTGCCCCAGTCGAGCGAACCCGTCTCGTCCGTGTCGTCGGTCGTGTCGTCGGTCGTGCCATCGGCCTCGGTGTCGGTCTCGTTGGCCTCAACCGAGGAGACATCCGTCGATGTCGAACACGACGCTCCGACGAGGACGAGCGCCACGGCACCGATCGCCATCGCTGCAGAACGGGCACGGATCGAACGTCGACGCACGTCGCGACGCTACTGGTGCCCGGTCGGCGGCCGGGCGCAGGTCCGGCCGTTCAGCGGGTCGGAGTGATCCTGTCGAGGAAGCGCAACGCGGCCTCGGATGTCTCGTGCCGCCATGCATGCACGGCATCGATGCGGTCGCCAGGTTCGGCCCGGCGTCCGAGCGCGTCGGCGAGGTCCTGCACGAGGCGTCGCTGCTCGACCAGCATCGAGTGCACATCGAGACCGCACTGCTCCGCGAGCACGAGTTTGAGGAGGAGCTCGCTGCGCAGGTCACGCAGGTGACTGACGGGAGTCCGCGTCCACCTGCGGAACTGGGCTCGGCCGGAACGTGTCGCTGCCAGCACCGTGCGGTT
Organism: Actinomycetes bacterium; assembly: GCA_031398325.1. Lineage (GTDB taxonomy): Bacteria > Actinomycetota > Acidimicrobiia > Acidimicrobiales > Ilumatobacteraceae > Sva-07. The sequence goes on along the minus strand of JANNNB010000334.1, from coordinate 18,453 downwards.
GGGGCCGGCGCGTCCGCGCTCCTCGCCGATCGGAGAGACATGGCCCCGGCTCACGAGCTGTTCCAGCGAGCGGTAGGTCAACGGCCGGGTCAGCGACCACACGCGCCCGATGTCGCCGTCCGGTCGGAGACGAGCTGCGATCGCGAACCCGTGGGTCGGCGCCTGGTACAGGATTCCCAGGCACGCCCATTCTCCGAGCAGCAGTTGCTGGTCGCCGGTCCGATTCATGCGGGGTACGTCTCGATGTCGGTCGCCTTCACCGTGGCCTGCACGTCGTCGCCCGGGCGCAGACCGAGCGATTCGACCGATTCGACGGTGACCTCCGCGGTCAACGGCAGAACACCGACGACACTCACGCGTGCCCGGTCACCGAGGATGTCGATGTCGCTCACCGTGCACGGCCAGGTGTTGCGCGCGCTCGACGCCGTGCCGTCGGACGCTCCTGCGTGGGCGCTGCTCAGCACGACCGCTTGCGGCCGGATCACGGCGAACGATCGGCCGTCCGGAGCGTCTGCGGCGACGACTCGCGCACCGGAGTCCGTCGTCATGGTCCCGTGCTCGACGATGCCCGACACGAGGTTGGTCCCGACGAGTTCCGCCACGTACCGGGAACGAGGATGGGCCGTCACCTCGGCGATGGTTCCCGACTGCACGAGTCGACCTTCGTCGAGGATCGCAACTCGGTTCGCCAGTGCGTACGCATCGATCGGGTCATGCGTGACGAGCAGGCGCATTCCGTCGAACGAAGCCAGATGGTCGCGGAGATCGCGACGTACCTCGCGGCGTGTCTGGACGTCGAGGGCCGCGAGTGGCTCGTCGAGCAGAAGAACCCGCGGTTCGGTCGCCAGTGCTCGCGCGAGCGCCACCCGTTGGGCCTGGCCACCGGAGAGGTCCCGCGGGCGAGCGTTCGCTAACTCGGCCAGGCCGACACGCCCGAGCCAGTCGATCGACCGCTCGTTGGCGATGGCCTTCTTCATCCCACGAGCCCGTAGACCGAAAGCGACGTTGTCGGCAGCACTCAGATGGTCGAAGAGCAGGTACGACTGGAACACCATGCCGATCGGTCGTTCGTCGACCGGGACGAACAGGTCCAGCTCTGGATCGTCGAGCGCGGTGCCGTCGACGACGAGTCGTCCGCGATCGAGCGGCGTCAGACCGGTGATCGAACGAAGCAGCGTCGTCTTGCCGGCGCCGTTCGGTCCGAGGACGGCGAGGACCTCGCCCGGCTCCACATGCAGCTCGACGTCGAGGTCGAACCCGGGCAGCCGAACCCCGATCGCCGCCTGCAGGCTCACGCCGAGACCTTCATGCCGAAACCGGCCCGAATCCGCCGAGCCAACGCTCGCGGAGGCTGACGAGAACGCCGAAGGAGATGGCCACCAGAACGAGGCTCAGGACCAGCGCCGACTGCGGATCGGTCTCGAGCGCCAGGTAGGTGGCGAGCGGCATCGTCTGTGTCGTGCCGGGAAAGTTGCCGGCGAACGTGATGGTCGCGCCGAACTCACCGAGCGCGCGAGCCCACGCGAGCACGGCTCCGGCGATCAGGGCCGGGCGGATCGCCGGCAACGTGACGCGGCGGAAAACGTACCAACGCGATCCGCCGAGGGTGCGCGCCGCGTCCTCGTAGCGCTGGTCGACCTGGCGCAGCGCAGCCTCCACGGTGATCACGAGGAACGGCATCGACACGAACGTCTGGGCGACGATGACGCCCCAGATCGTGAACGGCAACTGGACGTCGAACCAGCGATCGAGGTATTGCCCGAACAGGCCGCGCCGACCGAACGAGAAGAACAACACGACGCCTCCGACGACGGGCGGGAGCACCATCGAGAGCAGGCACAGGGCCCGGACCGCGCCGCGGCCGGCAAACGCGACTCGGGCCAGCAGCCAGGCGAGCGGGACGCCAAAGGTCACCGCCAGTGCCGTCGCTGCGAGCGACGTGCGAATCGAGAGCCAGAGCGCCGTGCCGACAGCGTCGTCGGCGATGATCGACCACACACTCCCCCACGGCATCCGCCAGAGAAGGCCGATGAACGGGAGCGCGAAGAACGCGACTGCGACGAGCGCCAACAGTTGGACCGGGGCCGGCAGTCGATCGCTTTGTCCGCGCGCACGGGCCGGCCGAATGATCACGGCGCCGTGAACCCGTAACTGGCCAGGATCGACTGGCCTGCGTCGCTCAGCACGAAGTCGACGAACGATCGTGCCCCATCGGCCTCAGCGCTTTGCGAGGTGACCGCGATCGGATACGCGGCGACAACGTTGATGTCGGCTGGGATCTCTACTCCTGATGCCTTCTCGCCCGCAGCGATCACGTCGGTCGCGTAGGCGATGCCCGCGTCGGCTTCGCCCAGTGTCACCTTCGTGACGACCGCCTTCACGTTCTCCTCCAGCGAGTCCGGCGTGACCGTGACACCAGCCTTGGAGAAGATCTCGGCCGCATACGCCCCGCACGGTACTTCGGGTGCACACGTCACCACGATGAGGTCCGGGTCAGCGAGGTCGTCGATGCCGTCGATCGCCAAGGGGTTTCCTGCCTCGACGATGATCTCGGACACGTTCGTCGCGAACACCTCGGGGGCTCCAGACGTGCCGTCGGCTTCGGTCAAGTTCGTCATGTTCTTCAGGTCGGCCGACGCGAACACGTCGGCCGGCGCGCCCTCGTTGATCTGAGTGACGAGATCGGTCGACGCCGCGAAGCTGAACGTCACCTCGCTGGTTGGATTCGCCGCGCTGAACGCCTCGCCGATCTCCGTGAATGCATCGGTCAGCGAAGCGGCGGCGAACACCGTGATCGCTGTGTCGCCCGCTACAGGCGAGTCGGATCCACATGCTGCCGAGACGAGCAGCACGGGACCGATGACGAGCAGCTCCAGGAAGGTACGCATCGCCGTACCATAGTCAACCTTTGACTACTGATAAGTCAGTCGCTGACTACCCAAACCACCACCGGTAGCACCCCTCCCACTTCAGGGATCGAGGTCATCGCAAATGCCGGTCGTCAACGCTTCGACGAACCCGGCCGCGCCGCCGAGCAGGGTCCCGACCGACGCTTCGGTGAACGCGTCGGGACCCGCGTCGACGAGCGCTTGGACGTCGGCGAGCAGCTGCATGCTGATCGCCTCGCCCTCTGCTCCGAGCATGGCGAAGTCAGGTTGCGCGGCCGACGCGATCCCGAGGAGCGCCACTGCGTCACCGAAGGTGGCCACCGGTGCCGCCGGATCGAAGACCGGCAAGGTGTCCGTCGATGCGAGGTCGGCAAGCAGGACCGATGCGGTGACGACCTGCTGGTCGAGCTTGCCGAAGTCCACGGCGGTGACGTCGTCCTGAGCCGTGTGGTAGCACGCATTCGTCGCGTCGGTGAAGAACACCGAGGGCACCCCGTTCGCCACGAAGTTGACATGGTCGCTGCGACCCTGACCGAAGATCACGCTCAACAATGCCGTGTCGAGCGTCGACGCATCCGCCGCCGCCGTCACCGCATCGACGAACGGTTGACCGCCGGTCTCCGCGCCGACCGCGATCGTGGCATTGGCCGCTGACGGGAGGAGGTTCGAGCCCTGGATGTCGAAGTTGACGTACGCGATGGTCTGGTCGAGCGGTGCGAGCGGGTCGGAGGCGTAGTGCTCCGAGCCCAGCAACCCATCCTCCTCCGCGTCCCAGAGCGCGATGATCACGGTGCGACGCGACGAACCGGAGACGGCGAGTTCTCGCGCGGCCACGATCGCTGCCGCAGCCCCGGCGGCGTTGTCGGTCGCACCGTTGCAGATGTCGTCGGCCGGATCGCTCGTCGGGCAATCCGTGCCCACATGGTCGTAGTGCGCTCCGATGACGACGTACTCGTCGGCCAGGTCGGAGCCCGGGATGACGGCCAGGATGTTGGAGCCGACGGCGAACTCCTGCAGGTAGCCGTCGATCCCTTCTGCGTCGTAGGCAGGTTCGGCGAACTGCGACAGCTGCTCGACCAGGAACGCCTGCGACCCGACCGATCCGTCGGTGCCGTTGTCCCGCCCCGCGAGATCGTCGGCAGCGAGCACCTCCACGATGCCTCGTGCGTCGAGTCTGTCGGAGGGCTCGTCGACGGCCCCTGTGCCTGTCGTCTCCGAGTCGTCAGGGCCCGTGTCAGCCGGCGCCGTGTCATCCGGCACCGTGTCTTCCGGCACCGTGCGCACCGGCTCAGTAGTCACCGGCTCAGTGGTCACCGGCTCAGTGGTCACCGGCTCAATCGTCGCTGGGGCGTCCGGTGCGAGCGTGGTGTCCGCGGCATCATCCGATCCCGATGAGCAGGCGGTGGCGACGATCGCCAGTACGCACAGCGAGGCGGCGAGGTGGCGTTGCATTCCGGCATGTTGCCGCACGCGGGAGTCGTGGCCAAAGTCTCCAGGGCACGGCCGCCGAGGAGTCGACACCAGGCGCGGGCTGGCAGAATCGTTCGATGATCGAACGCCAGATCGACGTCACGACACCCGATGGTGAGATGACCACGTTCATCCTCCATCCTGAGCACGGTGGCCCTCACCCGGTGGTGCTCTACCTCATGGACGCGCCGAGCATCCGACCGGCACTGAAGGACATGGCGTCACGGCTCGCCACCGCCGGTTACTACGTGATGTTGCCTTACCTCTTCTACCGCGGCGGGCCGCTGCGCGAGTTCGGCAAGAGCGACGAGGACATGCACGCCCGCACCGAACTCATGGGCACGATCACCCCGACGAACATCGTTCCTGACGCCCAGGCGCTGCTCGCCGTTGCCGACGCCGATCCCGCCGCCCGTGATGGTGCCGTCGGTGCCGTGGGTTTCTGCATGAGCGGTGGTCTCGTGGTGTCACTCGCACGCGCGATGCCCGAGCGGGTCGCGGCTGCGGCGTCGATCCACGGTGCGTGGCTCGTGCGCGACACACCGGACTCGCCACACCTCGACCTCGACCCGGTCCGGGCCGAGCTGTACTTCGCATGGGTCGACGGCGACCCGACGGCGCCGATGGACACGATGACCGTCATGTCGGACGCGCTCGACGCGGCAGTCGTGACCTACACCATCGACGTGATCACCGACGCCGTCCACGGGTTCGCTCCCTCAGGCGAGCGCTACGACCGCACCGCGTCGGAACTGCACTGGGAGCGCGTCCATTCGCTCCTGCGCCGCAACGTGGGCTGACCTCGGCCGGGTGATGAGCGAAGCGCCCGACTACCGGTCCGTTCGCTCATCGCCTCGGTCGACCGGAGTCGGTCAGCGGATCCACTTCGGCGAGAACGGCGCTGGTGGTGACGTTGCGAGCCGAACCGCCTCCGCAGGCGTGGAAGCGCGTTGAGCAAGGTCCGCGTGTCGGTCCTTGATGAATCCGGCTCGAACGGCCACCTCGACGAACTCGAACAGCGGCTCGAAGTAGCCGGCGATGTCGAGAAAGACGACCGGGGCGCCGATCAGGCCGAGCTGATTCCAGGTGAGCAGTTCGAACGCCTCGTCGAGTGTGCCGAATCCGCCAGGGAGAACGACCACACCGTCGGACAGTTCCGCCATCCGAGCCTTGCGTGCGTGCATCGATGCGGTGACCTCGAGCGTGGACAGCCGCTGGTGAGCAACCTCCGCCCCGACGAGGTGCTGGGTGATGACACCGATGACCTCGCCTCCCGCATCGAGGGCCGCATCGGCCACCGCCCCCATCAACCCGACGTGTCCGCCGCCGTACACGAGCCGGTGGCCCTCAGCGGCCAAGACGCGCCCGAGATCCCCGGCCGCGTCCCGGTACCGCGCGTCGTTGCCGGAACTCGAACCGCAGAAGACACACACGTTCGCCACACCGCCATCGTCGCAGGCCGACGTCGAACGAACGCGGCCGAAAAGGTGCTGCCGGTTACCGCCCAGTAATCTGTGCGACATGACTGCACCCGACGTGCCCGCCGCAGCCGACGCCATCGATCTGGCCGATCAGGTGGTCGCCACCGCCATCCGCACCCTGGCAGCCAATGGTGGCCCCGACGCGCATCAGGTCGTCGCGTACGACATCGCGCACGCTGCCGCCGGTGTCGCCACGGCCAAGGCGCTGCTCGACTACGGGTCCAAGGGCGACGTGGAGGCACGGATCACCTGCGCGTTCGCGGCCGACATGCTCCACGACCTCTCGGCCAAGGTGGTCGGGCGGGAGACCCAATGGGGCGTCGAGCGTGACCCGCTCGGCAAGGCCCACGAGTTCATCAGCGCGTTCCGCGACCCCGAGTTCCTCGCAGAGCTGGCCGACCAGGCAGGCCCGCGACACCTCGACGGCGACATGGAGATGGTCGCCGATTCGTTCGGTTCCTTCGCCCGCAACGTGATCGCACCCCACGCGGAGCACGTCCATCGAACGAACGGCGACGTTCCCGAGGAGATCATCACCGGGCTCGCCGAGCTGGGCGCGTTCGGTCTCAGCGTTCCGGTCGAATACGGCGGGTACAGCGAGGGTGGCAGCGCCGAGTACATGGGCATGGTCGTCGCCACCGAGGAGCTGTCACGATCCAGCCTCGGCATCGGCGGATCGTTGATCACGCGACCGGAAATCCTCACCCGAGCCCTCGTCAAGGGCGGCACCGAGGACCAGAAGCTCCACTGGCTGCCGAAGTTGGCGACGGCGGAGATCATGCCGGCCGTCGCCGTCACCGAACCCGACTTCGGCAGTGATGTCGCCGGGATCACGGTCACCGCCACGCCGGCGCCCGGCCCCGACGGCGAAGACGGCTGGGTCATCAACGGCGTCAAGACCTGGTGCACGTTCGGCGCGCGTGCCGACGCGTTGACGCTTCTCGCCCGCACCGATCCCGACCGCTCGAAGACCCATCGCGGGCTCTCGCTGTTCATCGTGCCCAAGCCGCGCGGCGACAGCCACGGGTTCAACCTGACCCAGGACCCGATCGATCTCGGCGGCACGACGCGGGTCGGCAAGATGGAAGGCCGCCCGATCGACACGATCGGCTACCGCGGCATGCACTCCTACGAGATCGCGCTCGAGGACTGGTGGGTGCCTGCCGAGAACCTGGTCGGCGGTGACGACGGCCTCGGCAAGGGCTTCTACTTCCAGATGGCCGGCTTCGAGAACGGCCGTCTGCAGACCGCTGCCCGCGCCGTGGGCGTGATGCAGGCTGCCTACGAGCAGGCGCTCGACTATGCCCAGAACCGCAAGGTGTTCGGCGAGGCGATCATCGACTACCAGCTGACGCGAGCCAAGCTCGGCCGGATGGCGGTGCTGATCCAGGCGGGCCGCCAGTTCTCCTACGCCGTCGCGATCCTCATGGCCAAGGGCGAGGGTGCGATGGAGGCCTCGATGGTCAAGGCCTACGTGTGCAAGGCAGCCGAATGGGTGACCCGCGAGGCGATGCAGATCCACGGCGGCATGGGCTACGCCGAGGAGTTCCCGGTCAGCCGGCTCTTCGTCGACGCTCGGGTGTTGTCGATCTTCGAGGGCGCCGACGAGACGCTCTGCCTCAAGGTGATCGCCCGCCAGCTCGTCACTGCCTCGACCTGACGCGAAAGGCCGGCGAAAGTGTGAGCTGACACGTCGAAATCGACGCGTGTCGTCACAGATCGCTGAAAGTCACCGCCGGCCCACCCGAACTGTGACCTGAGACGTCGATTTCCGCGTGTCAGCTCACACTTCGGCGTGTGAGTTCGTCGGCGAGTTCGGTGAGCGAGCGGATGCGCTCGAATGGTGCGGTCGGATGGTCGTCGTACGGGTCGACGAGAATCGGGTGGAGTCCCGCCGCGCTCGATGACGCGATGTCCATCGTGACGGAGTCGCCGATGTAGGCGATCCGCGACCGCTCGAACTCGGCGAAGTGCGGTAGGGCGTGGTCGAAGATCGCCGGGTCGGGCTTGGCGACGCCGACGACGTCACTGTCGACGACGCAGCGCATCGCGATGTGCGGGCCGTCTCCGACCTGGCAGATCTCACGCGCGAGCACACCCTCGATCTGGCCGCTCGCATTCGACACGACGCCCATCGCAATCCCGGCCGCGGCCAGACGTTGGAGCGCTGTTCGCGACTCGGGGATCGCCCAGCGCCACAGCGGAGCATGGCGCGTCGAACCGAGCAACACCGTCGCCTCGGCGACGTCGACGTCGTCCACCCGGACGGAGCGGACGTACGCCTCGTCGTAGGTGACCCAGTCCGCCTCCATCGCTCCAGCCGTCGACTTGGCTGCCATTCCGGCGTAGTGCGCACGACGATGGGCCTCGATCGACGGATCACCGCTGTAGTACGCCAGCAGCGGACCGAGCACTGTCGGATCGGGGAGCACCAGCACCCCGCCCGCGTCGAAGAGCAACGCATCGAAACGACTCATGACAACGGCGCGGTCAGCCGAGTTGCTCGTGCAGGAAGGCCACGACCTCGGGCCAGATGCGTGCGTAGGTGGCCTCGTCCTGGGTGCCGAGCGCGTTGTGCGGCGCCATGAACGCGTGGCCGGTGTTGGGGTGCACGGTGAGCGTGGCATCGACGCCGAGTTCCTGCAGGCGAGCCTCGAGTTCGCGTGCCGCCTCAGGGCCGAAGAAGTCGTCGTTCTCGGCCATGTGACCACGGATCACCCCGGTGATCTCCGAGTAGTCCGGCTGCGAGTCGCCCTGGGGAAAGCCGTAGAACGGCACGATCGCCTTGATCCGATCGGGCCGCTCGGCGGCGAGCACGAAGCTCAGCATCCCGCCCATGCAGAACCCGACGACGCCGAGCCACTCTCCCGTGGTCGCTTCGTGATCGGCAAGGAAGTCGACGGCGCCGCTCATGTCCCGGGCGGCGCGATCGGGTGGGAGTGCCTGGAGCAGGGCGCCCGCCTTGTCCATCTCGGTGTGCTCGGCGAGATCACCGTGGTAGAGGTCAGGGCAGAGCGCGACGAAGCCCTCGGCCGCCAGCCGGTCGGCCATCTCCTTGATACCCGAGTCGAGCCCCCACCATTCCTGCACGACGATGAGGCCCGGCCCCGAGCCCCCTTCGGGAAGCGAGAGGTACCCCTGCGCACCCGTGCCGTTGCTCGGAAAGTCGACCATCAGTCCTGCGAAATCTCCCATGCCCCGAACGGTAGACGATGGTCTCGGATGTGCCATACCCTGAGGTCATGACCTCTGTCGACGATCGGCCCCAGACCGCTGTATCCCAGACTGTTGCTTCCGACGCATACGTCAACGATCGGGCGCACGTGTTCCATTCGTGGTCGGCGCAGGGAGCGCTCGATCCGACGGTGATCGAGGGCGCGCTCGGCGCCAAGTTCTGGGACGAGCACGGCACGACCTGGATCGACTTCACGAGCCAGCTGGTGAACATGAACCTCGGTCATCAGCATCCGAGAATGATCCAGGCGATCAAGGATCAGGCCGACAAGCTGTGCATGGTCGCACCGAGCTTCGCCAACGCCCAGCGCAGCGAGGCCGGCCGGCTGATCGTCGAGAAGGCCAACCTCGGCAAGGACGGTGCCGCTCGCGCGGACGGTCACTTCCAGAAGGTGTTCTTCACCAACGCCGGCGCGGAAGCGGTCGAGAACGCGATCCGACTGGCGAAGGGGTACACCGGCCGCCTGAAGGTGCTCTCGGCCTACCGCAGCTACCACGGCGGCACCGCCGCAGCGATCGGACTCACCGGCGAGGGTCGCCGCCTCGACAACGAGCCCTCCATCCCCGGCCTCGTCAAGTTCTGGGGACCGTACGCATATCGCTCGGCGTTCCACGCCGACTCCGAGGCTCAGGAATGCGAGCGGGCGCTGCAGCACCTCCGCGACACGATCACGTTCGAAGGCGGCAGCAAGATCGCCGCGATCATCCTGGAGTCGGTCGTCGGGACGAACGGCATCCTCGTGCCGCCGGACGGCTACCTCGAAGGTGTCCGGGCGCTGTGTGACGAGTTCGGGATCGTCATGATCGCCGACGAGGTGATGGCGGGCTTCGGTCGCACCGGGCAGTGGTTCGCCTGGCAGAACTGGAACGCTCAGCCGGATCTCATCGCGTTCGCGAAGGGTGCCAACTCGGGCTACATCCCACTCGGCGGCGTCGTCATCTCCGAGGCGATCGCCGCCTCCTACGACGATCGGGTCTATCCGGGCGGGTTGACCTACTCGGGCCATCCGCTCGCATGCTCGACGGCGGTCGCGAGCATCGGCATCTTCGAAGACGAAGGCGTGCTCGAACAGGCCCGCCACCTCGGCGACGACATCATCGGGCCCGCGCTACGCGACATGCAGTCACGCCATGCGTGCATCGGCGAGGTTCGTGGCCTCGGGGTCTTCTGGGCGGTCGAGCTGGTGAAGGACCGCGCAACCCGGGAGCCGATGGACGCCGCCACGATGGGCAAGGTCGTTGCCGCCTGCAAGTCGAAGGGCATGTGGCCGATGATGGCCGCCAACCGCATCCACGTCGTGCCGCCGTGCAACGCCCCCGACGACCTGGTGCGTGAGGGCCTCGCCATCCTCGACGAAGCCCTCACACTCGCAGACTGAACCTGGCCCCTTCCGGACCCGACCCCGAAGGGACCAGGTTGCTCTCGCTACGGGTTACTCGCCGCCTTCGGTGAGGGTGACTTCGATCGGCTCGAAGGCCTCGCCCGTCAGGTCGAGATCCATGCCCTCGAGGAGCGCCCAAGCGGCCTCGATGATCTCGTTGGTGTAGGCACCCTCGGTCGGCTCGGCCGTCAGGACGGTCGCTCCTTCGAGGTTCGGGGTGTTGAGGCTGATCTCGACCGTGCGGTCCCACGCGGCCGAATCGATGTAGCCGATGCCGTCGGGCGACGGCCAGATCAGCTTGCTGACCTCGTTCATCATCCACAGCTGGTGGGTGGCACCGAGCGTCGATCCGGCAGCGGCGACGATCTCGGCGCACTCCTCCGGATTGTCGCGGCAATGTGCCCAGCCCTGGACCGAGGCGGCGACGAATCGTGTCGCGATGTCGGCGTACGCCGGGTCGTCGGCGAGACGAGCGGCATCGGCCCAGATGGCGTCCTGCAACATGCCGACGCCGTACTCCTCGTAGCTGATGACGTTGAGGTCCTCGGGCTGATAGAGCTCACCGGTGTCGGGATTGATCGACTCGAGCACCTGTGCGTACTCGTTGTAGGTCATCGCCTCGGCGGCATCGATCGAGCCGTCGAGCAGGGCGACCATGTCGAACTGCTGGCCGACGAGAACGACGTCCGTCGCCGGGTCGAGGCCCTCCTCCGCGAGTGCGGCGAAGATCTCGTACTCGTTGCCGAAGCCCCAGTTGCCGATGTTCTTGCCGGCGAAGTCGGCCGGCGTGGTGATCCCATTGTCGGCGAAACTCACCTGCAGGGTGCCGGAGCGCTGGAAGATCTGGCCGATGTTCACGATGTCGGCACCGGCTTCACGGCTGGCGAGTGCCTTCGGCACCCACGCCAGGGCGAAGTCGACGTCGCCGTTCGCGAGTTGGGTCTGCGGCACGATCTCGACGCCACCCTCGACGATGGTCACGTCGAGGCACATCGCCTCGTACATGCCGAGGTCGCGAGCCGCGAAGTAGCCGGCGAACTGCGCCTGGGTGAACCACTGCAATTGCAGGCTGATCTCGTCGACGGTTTCACAGTCGCCTTCGGCCATGGTGCCGGTCGGGGCGTCGGTTCCCGCTGGCGCGTCGGTTCCCGCTGGCGCGCCCGTGCCCGCTGGCGCCTCCGTGCCGTCGGGCGCGTCGGTCGAGGCGCTCCCGGAATCGTCGTCGCTGCCGCAGGCGGCACCGACCAGTGTGAGGGCGACGAGACCTGCCGTCGCCATTCGGATGCGTTGCTTGTTCATGCTGTTGCTCCCCCGGGGGTGAGGCCCCGTGCTTGTGGTTGGTTGGATTGATGGGTGTTGCGGTGTGGAGAACGTTGTCGGGTGGGCGAGGCGACCCGCTCCAGCCCGACGGCGATGAGATAGAAGGCGAGACCCAGCGCGCAGGCGCCGAGGACGTACGCCCAGGACGCGGCGGTGCGCGACGCGGCGGCGTTGGAGGTGATGCCGTAGCCGAGTCCGTTCTGACTGCCGCCGAAGTACTCGGCCACGAACGCGGTGATCACGGCCACCGGTGCGGCGATCTTCAGGGCGGTGAACAGGTAAGGCAGCGCGTTCGGGATGCGCGTCTTGACCAGGATCTCTCTCGGCGAGGCGGCGTAGGAACGCATGAGTTCCATGTGCGTCGCGCTCACCTGCCGGAGTCCCTTGGCGACGTTGACGAGCACGATGAACGACACGATGAGTGTCACCATCAGGCGGCGCGGCACCTCGGTGGTGCTGGCGAACATGTTGTTGAACACGGGCACCAGCACGATGATCGGGATGGCGTTGAGCGCCACGGCGAGCGGCGTGACGAGTTCGTTCACAACGTGGAACCGCATCAGCAGGAAGCTCAATGCGACCCCACAGATCACGCCGAACAACAGACCGACGAGCGCGTTCGCGCCCGTGACGTACATGGCGTCAGCGACGTTCGACCAGTTCTCGGTGAGCTCGCTCCAGATCGCCGACGGGGCCGGGAGCAGGTAGGGCTGGATGTCGAACGCTCTGACGATCAACTCCCAGGTACCGATGAACAGCCCACCGACGATCAACGGCGGAACCACGACCTTGCTGACAACACCAGCCGCACTCATCGGTCCTCGATGCCCTTCACGCCCGGTGCGGCTACCTCGGCGCCGCGCAGCGCCTCACGGACCTCGGTGATCTTCTTGTAGAACAGATCGTCCTCGCGGGTGTCCTCGTCGCGGTTCGCTCCGAGCTGCACGTCGATGATGTCGGTGATCCGACCCGGCCGGGGTGACATCACCACGACGCGGTTCGACAGGTAGACGGCCTCGGGGATGGAATGGGTGACGAACACGACGCTCGTCTGCGCTGCGGCGCAGATCCGCAGCAGCTCGGCCTGCATGTGCTCGCGGGTCATCTCGTCCAGCGCACCGAAGGGTTCGTCCATCAGGAGCAGCGGCGGGTGCGAGGCGAGGGCGCGGGCGATGGCGACACGCTGTTGCATCCCGCCCGACAGCTGCCACGGCATGTGCGCGCCGAAGTCGGCGAGCTGCACCAGGTCGAGCATCTCGTCGGCTCGGGCCTGCCGCTTCGTCTTGTTCCAACCCTTCAGCTCGAGCGGGAGTTCGATGTTCTTGCGCACCGTCCGCCACTCGAACAGGCCCGACTGCTGGAAGGCCATCCCGTAGTCCTGATCGAGTCGTGCCTGCTTGGCCGACTTGCCGTTGACGAGCACCGTTCCCGAGGTCGGCTCGATGAGGTTGGCGATCAGCCGGAGCAGGGTGGACTTCCCGCAACCCGACGGCCCGATCAGCGAGACGAAATCACCGGGTTGGATCGACAGGTCGATGTCGACGAGGGCGTCGACCTGGTTCGGCTTGCCGGCGTTGAACACCATGGACAGGTGGTCGACGATGACAGCCGCCGATGTCGAGAGCGACGACGACGAGTTGTGGATCGATGCGGTCATGACAGTTGCTCACGGGGACGGTTGCGCATGGCGATCGCCTCGATGCCGACGACGAACCCGAACATGACGAGTCCGAGCGAGGCCGCGCCGAACACCGCCGTGTACACCTGCGCCGGGTCGCTCGTCGCCTTCTGTCCGTACGTGAGCGAGGCGAAGCCGACGCCGCGGACACCGGTCGAGATCTCCGACACGATCACGCCGATCACGGCGGCGGTCGCGCCGAGCTTCAGCCCGGGGACCATGGTGGGCACGGCGGCCGGGAACTTGAGCTTGACCAGGGTGTTCCACCAGCTCGCGGCGTAGCTGTCCATCAGCTCGAGCGACGCCGCCGGCGCCGAACTCAACCCTTTGAGCGTGGCGACGGAGATCGGGAAGAACGCGAGGAACGCGCCGAGCGTCGACACCCACATCCACTTCGGCAGGTCCCAGTTCCCGCCGAATGCGGCCACCTGAGGTGCAAGGGCGATGAGAGGTACGGTCTGGGAGGCGATCACGTACGGCAGCAGGCCGCGCTCGATCACCTTGAAGCGAGCCATCACCACGGCGAGGGCGATGCCGAAGGTGCCGCCGAGGATCAACCCGACGAGGGCCATCCGGAACGTGTACCAGCTGTAGCCGAGGATGGCCTGCCAGATGGGCGTGTCCTGGCCCCGGACCTCGGGGTCGAAGAGGCGCTGGCCCATCTCCCACGTGTGCGGCATGGCCCGGTCGCTGGTGCGCGGGATCAGACGCCAGCCGAAGATCTCGGCGCCCTCTTCCGGGCCGATCGCCTTGTACAGCTCCCACAGTCCGGCGACGCACAGGAGCGCGACGACGAAGAGTCCGGCTTTGCGCAGACCTCTGGCGATCATGAGCAGCCGCCCTCGATCAACCGACACCCGATCCGCCCGCACCCGATGGAGGAGTTCACGAACGTGCCAGCGCCTGTTCCTTCAACGCCGGGATCACGTGCTCGCCGTACTGCGTGAGTGTGTGGTCCTTGCCGTCGTGTTGGAGGTAGACGGCGAACTGGTCGACGCCGAGTGCCTGCAGGGCGTGGAGCTTCTCCAGCTGGGTCTCGACCGGGCCCAGGATGCAGAAGCGGTCGACGATCTCGTCGGGCACGAACGTGGTGTGCGTGTTGCCGGCCTGGCCGTGCTGGTTGTAGTCGTACGCCTCGCGACCCTTGATGTAATCGGTCAGCGCGGTCGGTACGGCCGACGACTCGCCGTATCGCTCGACGATGTCGGCGACATGGTTGCCCACCATCCCGCCGAACCAGCGGCACTGGTCGCGCATGTAGTCCAGGTCTTCGATCGGGCCGACGTACGCGGGCGCGGCGACGCAGATGGTGATGTCGTCGGGGTTGCGGCCGGCATCGCTCGCTGCGGTACGCACCGCACTGATCGTCCACTCGGCGATCGAGAGGTCGGCGAGCTGCAGGATGAACCCGTCGCACGTCTCACCGATCAGGGCGAGCGCCTTCGGTCCGTACCCGGCACCCCAGACCTCGAGTTCGCTCTTCGTCGCCCACGGGAGCGTGATGGTCGAGCCCTTGTAGTCGACGCTTCTACCGTTGGCCAGTTCGCGGATCACATGGATCGATTCGCGCATGGTGGCCAGCGTGGTCGGCTTGCCGTTCGTGACCCGCACCGCCGAGTCACCGCGGCCGATGCCGCAGATCGTGCGGTTGCCGTACATCTCGTTGAGCGTGGCGTAGGTCGACGCCGTGACGGTCCAGTCGCGGGTGGCCGGGTTGGTGACCATCGGTCCGACGACGACGTTGCGGGTCTCGTTGAGGATCTGGGAGTAGATGACGTACGGCTCCTCCCACAGGATGTGCGAGTCGAACGTCCAGACGTGGCTGAAGCCATAGGTCTCCGCGCGCTTCGCCAGATCGATCACCCGCGCCGCCGGCGGCGTGGTCTGCAATACGACGCCTATGTCCATGGTTCGCTCACGCTCACGTGTGGCTCGTGCCTCGCCACCGGGCGGCAAGCGACAGGATCCCCGGGGGCCGAACCTTCACGCACGTTCTGGCTCCATCGATCCCTGCTCACCTGGTCTCCGGGAAGCCGAGGTCGACGGTGCTGGTGGCGGGGTCGGGCCAGCGGCTGGTGACCACCTTGGCCCGGGTGTAGAAGTTGACGCCCTCGGGGCCGTACATGTGGGTGTCGCCGAACAGGCTGGCCTTCCAGCCGCCGAAGCTGTAGTAGCTCACCGGCACCGGCACCGGCACGTTCACGCCGACCATGCCGACCTGGACGTCGAACTGGAACTGGCGAGCGGCTCCCCCGTCGCGGGTGAAGATCGCAGTGCCATTGGCGTACGGGTTGGCATTGATCGTGTCGATGCCGTCCTGATATCCGCTCACGCGAACGACGGAGAGCACCGGACCGAAGATCTCGTCTCGATAACAGTCCATCTCGGTCGTGACGTTGTCGAGCAGCGTCGGATTCAGGAAGAACCCGTCGTCCGGCACGCCGTCGCGACCGTCGACGACCACCGAGGCGCCTTGACCGTCGGCGCCATCGACGTATCCCCTGACCTTGTCGCGGTGCTCGCCGGTGATCAGCGGGCCCATCTCGTTGCCGGACTCGTTCCCCGGCCCGACCTTGATCGACGGAATCCGGTCGGCGATCTTGGCGACCAGGTCGTCGGCGATGCTCTCGGCGGCGAGCACGACGCTGACCGCCATGCAGCGCTCACCGGCCGAGCCGTACGCGGCGCCCACAGCAGCATCGGCGGCCATGTCGACGTCGGCGTCGCTCAGCACGAGCATGTGGTTCTTGGCCCCGCCGAGGGCCTGCACGCGCTTGCCGTTCGCCGTGCCGGTCTCGTAGATGTACTTCGCGATCGGGGTGGAACCCACGAAGCTGACAGCGGCGACGTCGGGGTGCTCGAGGAGCGCGTCGACGGCGACCTTGTCTCCCTGCACGACGTTGAAGCACCCGGCAGGCAGGCCAGCGGTCGCCAGCAGTTCGGCGAGGTAGAGCGACACGGACGGATCCTTCTCGCTCGGCTTCAGCACGAACGTGTTGCCGCACGCGAGGGCGTTGGCGAACATCCACATCGGGACCATCGCCGGGAAGTTGAACGGGGTGATGCCGGCGACGACGCCGAGCGGCTGGCGGATCGAGTAGACGTCGATGCCGTTCGCCGCCTGCTCGGAGTAGTCGCCCTTGATGAGCTGCGGGATGCCGCAGGCGAACTCGATGTTCTCGAGGCCGCGGGCGACCTCGCCGTGGGCGTCGGTGAGCAGCTTGCCGGGCTCGGCGGTGAGCATCGAGGCGATCTCCTTGCGGTTCGCGTCGACCAGCTCGCGCAGACGGAACATCACCTCGGCGCGCCGCGACAACGACGTCGCCCGCCACTCCGGGAAGGCCGCCTTGGCGGCGGCGACTGCCGTGCCGACCTCGTCGACCGTGGCGAGATCGACCGCGCCGGACTGCTCACCCGTCGCCGGGTTGTAGACGACCGCCGAGCGGCCAGAGGTGGACTCGACGACCTTGCCGTCGATCCAATGCGAAATCCGATTGATTGCCATGAGCTTCACTCTCGCTTTGTCGTATGAATTCAGCCGGCCGACCTGGCCGCCAGGCCAGCGGCCGGAGGAGGCGGAGGAGAACCGAAGGGCCGACGACGCCGACCATTGATATGAGAACCGAAGGGCCGACGACGCCGACCACTCGGATTAGTGCAAATAGGTCGAAAGGCCGCGCTTGATGTACTTGCCGTGGCCCTTCGTTCCGATGTAGCTGTCGTTCTCGACGACGACCGTGCCACGGCTGATGACCATGTCGACCTTGCCGTCGATCTTGAACCCCTCGTAGGCCGAGTAGTCCATGTTCATGTGGTGCTTGTCGTTGATGCCGATGGTGGTCGTGCCGTTCGGATCCCACACCAGGATGTCAGCGTCGGCACCCGGCTCGATCACGCCCTTGTCGGGCAGGCCGAACATGCGCGCCGGCGACGTCGAGCAGGTCTCCACCCAGCGCTCCAGGCTGATTTCGCCGGCGACGACGCCCTGGTAGATGAGCTCCATTCGGTGCTCGACACCACCGATGCCGTTGGGAATGGCGGCGAAGTTGCCGATGCCCATCTCCTTCTGGTCCTTCATGCAGAACGGGCAGTGGTCGGTCGACACGACCGCCAGCTCGTTCATCCGCAGACCCTTCCAGAGATCGGTCTGGTGGTGCTCGTGCTTGGTGCGCAACGGCGTGGAGCACACCCACTTCGCGCCCTCGAACCCCGGCGCCGCGAGTTGGTCCTCGAGCGTGAGGTAGAGGTACTGCGGGCAGGTCTCGGCGAACACGTTGAGCCCAGCGTGCTGCGCGGCGGCCACTTCCGCCAACGCCTCCGACGCCGACATGTGCACGATGTACAGCGGCACGTTGCCCGCCACCTTCGCCAGCTGGATCGCCCGGTGCGTGGCCTCGCCCTCCATCTCGGCGGGGCGGGTGAGCGAGTGGAACTTCGGATCGGTCTCGCCGCGGGCGAGCGCCTGGGCGACGAGCACGTCGATCGCGATGCCGTTCTCGGCGTGCATCATGATCACGGCACCGCAGTCGGCGGCGGTCTGCATCGCCCGCAGGATCTGGCCGTCGTCGCTGTAGAACACGCCGGGGTACGCCATGAACAGCTTGAAGCTGCTGATTCCCTCGTGCTCCACGAGGTACACCATGTCCTTCAGCGACTGGTCGTCGACACCGCCGATGATCTGGTGGAAGGCGTAGTCGATCGCGCAGTTGCCGTCGGCCTTGCGGTGCCACTCGGCGAGGCCCTCGTGCACGTTCTCGCCCGAGCGCTGCACGGCCATGTCGACGATGGTGGTGACGCCACCCCACGCTGCGGCACGCGAGCCGGTCTCGAAGGTGTCGCTCGCGAACGTGCCGCCGAAGGGAAGCTCCATGTGGGTGTGCACGTCGACGCCACCCGGGATGACGTACTTGCCGGCCGCGTCGATGACGGTGTCCATGCCCTCGTCGGTGAAGTACCCGGGCGAGCCGAGTGCGGTGATCGTCTCACCCTCGATGAGCACG
>JANNNB010000326.1:0-5824 GCA_031398325.1 Actinomycetes bacterium | reverse complement strand
CGGCGATGGTCGTGGCGGTGGTCGTCGACGTGGTGGTCGGCTCGGCGCTCGTGCTCGGCGGCACCACGGTCGGTGTCGGGATGCTCGATGTGCTGGTGCTCGATGTCGTGGTGTTCGACGCGTCGGTCGAAGCTTCGGCCGTCACGGGAGCGCCGACACCCACCAGCGCGGCGAGCGATGCGACGACCAACAGCACCGTCGCAATAACTGTCCGCGACCCCAACTTCGCAGCCATGGGCGGCGACCGTAGCTGGCGTCAGGTGGTCGGCGCCAGGATGACGTCGCACGACAGGTCCTGACCTGCGACGACGCGGAACTCCTTGATCGTTCCGGCGTCGGCCAGGTCGGCGCGACCCAATTCGATGGCCGAGTGGAGGTCGTCCGCAGCGCTGACCGTCACCGACGTCACCTCGGCGCGTTGGCTGACCTTTGCCTCGGTCTTGGCCCGTCGCACGAGCGTGAGGACCTCGATGATCGGGTCGACCAGCTTGGCGTCGCCACCGAGCCCGGTCGTGCTCGGCCAGGCAGCAGCATGGACGCTGCCGTCGTTCCACCAGCTCCACGACTCCTCGGCGGCGAAGGGCACGATCGGCGCGATCAGTCGCTGCACGGTGCTGAGTGCGGTCTGCAACGCAGCGACGGCTGATGTTGCCCCGTCGGAGCCCTGCGAGTTGTAGGCGCGACCCTTGACCAGTTCCACGTAGTCGTCGCAGAACCACCAGAAGAACGCCTCGGTCCGCTCGAGTGCGCGGGCGTAGTCGAAGGCCTCGAAGCCGGCGGTCGCCTCTGCGACGGTCTCGTCGAGCTTGGCGAGCATCGAGAGGTCCAGCGGGTTGGTCACCGCATCGGTCGACGCGGCGACACCTTCACCCTCGCCGAACATCAACACGAACTTGGTGACGTTGAGCAGCTTCGTGGCGAGCTTGCGGCCGACCTTCATCTGGTCTTCGCTGAACGCGGTGTCGACGCCGGGGCGGCCGGACGCAGCCCAGTAGCGAACGGCGTCGGTGCCGTACGTCTCGAACAGGTCGAGCGGGGTCACGACGTTGCCCTTCGACTTCGACATCTTCTTGCGGTCGGGGTCGAGAATCCAGCCGGACAGCGCTGCGTTCGACCACGGTGCAACACCGAATTCGTGGTGACTGCGGACCATGGTGGAGAACAGCCAGGTGCGGATGATGTCGTGACCCTGCGGACGCATGTCCATCGGGAAGATGCGGCCGAACAGATCCGACCCCTCCTCTTCCCACCGACCGGCGATCTCCGGGGTGAGCGACGACGTGGCCCAGGTGTCGAGGATGTCGGCGTCGCCGGTGAAGCCACCCGGCTGGTCGCGCTGAGCCGACTCGTAGCCCGCCGGGACGTCGGTCGACGGGTCGATCGGCAGGAGCGCTTCGTCGGGCAGGAGGGGAGCGTCGTAGACCGGCTCGCCGGCTGCGTCGAGCGGGTACCAGACCGGCACGGGCACACCGAAGAACCGCTGGCGGCTCACGAGCCAGTCGCCGTTCAGGCCCTCGACCCAGTTCTCGTAACGATGGCGCATGTGCGCCGGGTGCCAGGTGACTTCCCCCGCGCGGGCGACGAGCTCAGCTCGCAGCTCGGCGTCCCGCCCGCCGTTGCGGATGTACCACTGGCGCGAGGTGACGATCTCGAGCGGACGTTCACCGCGCTCGTAGAACTTGACCGGATGCTGCAGCGGACGTGGTTCGCCGAGCAATGCGCCCGACTCGGTGAGCTGCTGGACGACGGCCGTCTGGGCCTGCTTCGTGGTGAGGCCCGCGATGGTGGCATAGGCGGCGTTGTCGACGTCGTTCGGGGCATCCGGGAGCAGTCGTCCGTCGCGTCCGATGATGGCCCGCATCGGCAGGTTCAGCTCCCGCCACCACGTGACGTCGCTCGTGTCGCCGAAGGTGCAGATCATCGCGATGCCGGTGCCCTTGTCGGGCTGGGCCAGTTCGTGGGCGTGAACCGGGACTTCCACGCCGTAGAGCGGGGTGCGCACGGTCGTGCCGAACAGCGGCTGGTAGCGCTCGTCGTCGGGGTGCGCCACGAGTGCGACGCAGGCGGCGAGCAGCTCCGGTCGGGTCGTGTCGATCTCGATCGCTCCCTCGCCGTCGGATCGTGGGAAGGCAATCTTGTGGTACGCCCCCGGACGCTCGCGGTCTTCCATCTCGGCCTGGGCGACCGCCGTGCGGAAGTCGATGTCCCAGAGCGTCGGTGCCTCCTGGCTGTACGCCTCGCCGCGCTCGATGTTGCGCAGGAACGCCCGCTGGCTGGCGCGGCGCGAGCGTTCGTCGATCGTCGCGTATTTCAAGGTCCAGTCGACCGACAGGCCCAGCCGGCGCAGCAGCGCCTCGAAGATCTTCTCGTCGGTCTCGACGAGCTCGTCACACAGCTCGAGGAAGTTCGGTCGGGAGATCGCGACTGCCCGATGGTCCTTCGGTGGATCGCCACGGAACGGCGGTTCGAAGCCGGCGACGTAGGGCTGGCTCGGGTCGCACCGGACGCCGTAGTAGTTCTGGACGCGTCGTTCGGTCGGCAGTCCGTTGTCGTCCCAGCCCATCGGGTAGAAGACGTCCTTGCCTGCCATGCGCTGGTAACGGGCGATCGTGTCGGTGTGGGTGTAGCTGAACACGTGGCCCATGTGGAGCGAGCCGCTGACGGTCGGCGGCGGCGTGTCGATCGAGAACACCTGGTCACGGGCGGCGGTGCGGTCGAACCGGTAGACCCCGTCGGCTTCCCATACCTCCGACCAGCGATCCTCGATGCCATCGAGTGTCGGTCGTTCCGGGATGCCTGCCATAGGACAGCGAGGCTACCGACCGACCTCGCCGCCTCCCGAGGAAGTTGGTGCGCGGTGCCTGACCCCGCGCACCAACTCGAATGTGCCGGGGGCGGGCTGGGGGTGGCTCGTAGGATGGTTGGCCGTGCTGCACCTCTACGACACTGCAACTCGCTCCGTGCGTGAGTTGGCTCTGCGCGAGCCGGGCAAGGTCAGCATCTACCTCTGCGGACCGACGGTGTACGGCCCCCCGCACCTCGGTCACGGTCGTGCGACGCTCTCGTACGACATCTTGCGCCGATACCTCGAGTGGTGCGGGCTCGACGTGCGGCTCGTGTCGAACATCACCGACATCGACGACAACATCATCAACCGCGCCCAGCGTGAGGATCGGCCCTGGCAGGAGATCACCACCAAGTGCGAGGAGCAGTGGTTCACGGCGATGGGCGGCATCAACGTCCAGCGCCCGACCGATGTACCGCATGCGACCGAGTACGTGCCCGAGATGGTGGAGCTGATCAGTCAGCTCGTCGCACTCGACAAGGCGTACCTCACCGACGACGGGGTCTACATGGACGTCGAGTCGGTCGACGACTACGGCTTGCTCGCCCATCAGTCGCTCGACGAGATGCGTTCCGGCGGTGGTGAGCGCGACGTGTTCGGTGCAGACCAGAAACGGCACCCGGCCGACTTCGTGTTGTGGAAGTTCTCCAAACCCGATGAGCCGGCCTGGCCGTCGCCGTGGGGCGATGGTCGCCCCGGCTGGCACTCGGAGTGCGTGGTGATGAGCCTCGACCTGCTCGGCGAGGGTTTCGACCTCCACGCCGGCGGCCAGGACCTCCGCTTCCCGCACCACGAGAACGAACGTGCGCAAGCCGTCGCGCTCGGCAAGACCTTCGCCAACCACTGGATGCACAACGGGTTCGTCGTCGACACCGAAGGCGAGAAGATGTCGAAGAGCCTCGGCAACGTGTCGAACCTGCTCGACCTGATCGACATCTACGACGCCCGGGCGTATCGCATGGTGCTGCTGCAATCCCACTACCGCAGCCCGGTGAAGATCACGAGCGACAGCATCGGGGCTGCGATCAACTCGCTCGCCGGGCTCGACTCGTTCGCCGCTCGGACCAAGGGCCTGGCCGCTGAGACCGCGTCTGATCCGGACGTGCTCGCCGAGTTCCGCGCTGCGATGGACGATGACCTCGACACGCCGCGGGCGACGGCACTGATCTTCGACACGGTTCGACGCGCCAATGCCGCGTTCGACGCGAACGATCCAGCGGCCGCGGCGCTCGCCGCCGCCGTCCACGAGATCTGTGATGCAGTCGGACTCGAGTTGGGCGTCGAGTCGGATGTTCCCGCTGACGTGCTCGCATCTGCGAGCGCGCTCGACGAGGCCCGCGCGGCGCGGGACTTCGAGCGCGCCGACGCCATCCGCGCAGAACTCTTGGCGGGAGGCTGGACGGTCGAGACGACCAAAGACGGCACGACGATTCGCCGGTGACCGACACCATCGCGCCGTCCGGATCACCGGCACCCGATTCCCGGGGTGCGGTGGCGGGCGATGCCGGCTCGCTCGGCGATCCGTCTCGTGAGGCCAGGGCCGTATCGTCACGAACGTCGTCCAAGCTGGTCGCTTCGCCGCCGCTGACCTACCCGAAGCGGATGGGCTACCAGCCGTCGCTCGACGGGCTTCGCGCCCTGTCGGTCCTCGTGGTGCTGCTGTACCACGCCGGGTTCTCCTGGATGCACGGGGGCTTCTTCGGCGTCGAGGTGTTCTTCGTCGTGTCCGGTTTCCTGATCACCTCGCTGCTCCTGGAGGAACACGACCGCAACGGACGCATAGCGTTCGGTGGGTTCTGGATGCGTCGAGCCAAACGTCTGCTCCCCGCGTTCTTCGCCGTGATCCTCTTCGTCGCGATATGGGCGGCACTGGCAGGATCGGCCGAGCAGCGGTCCCAGCTGCGCCGGGACATTCCGTGGTCCGTCTTCTACCTGAGCAATTGGGGCCAGATCCTCGGCGACGTGCCGTACTTCTCGGGCGACCCGCCACTCCTGCGCCACCTGTGGAGCCTGGCCGTCGAGGAGCAGTGGTACCTGATCTGGCCGCTGGTGTTCGTCGGGATCATCAGCCTGCGCAAGTCGCATCGAGCGGTGGGCATCGGGCTCGCCGCCGCTGCGCTGTTCGTCTTCGTGTTGATGTTCTGGCTGCACTCGGGTTCCCCGACGCTGCTGGGCGGCCCGCCGACACTGTTCGAAGGCCTCAACCGCACGAACTTCCTGTACCTCTCCACCGTCACTCGTGCCGGCGGCCTGCTGCTCGGTGCGGGCGCCGCATTCTGGTGGCGGCCGTGGCGCTGGAAGAACGCTGCCGACGCACCGATCGCGAAGCACCTCGATGTGATCGGTGCGGTCGCGCTCACGATGATCGCCTGTGCGGCCGCAGCTGCCGAGGTGACCGCTGGTTACGTCTATCAGTGGCTCCTGCCGTTGGTGTCGGTCCTGTCGCTCGTCGCGATCATGGTGGCCGTCCACCCCGCCGCCGTCGGGATGCGCCGGATTCTCTCGTGGCCGCCGCTCGTCGAGATCGGCCGACGCAGCTACGGGCTGTACCTGTGGAGCTGGCCGATCTTCGTGATCTGCGGGGCGACGGAGGGCGAGGTGCGGCCCTTCGTCGTCGCGATGATCCTCACCGTCGTCGTGACCGAGGCCTCCTACCGTTTCCTCGAGACCCCGATTCGCACTGGCGAGTTCACGGGGTGGTGGAAGGACCGTGAGCGGATCACCAACGCCCCGCTCATCGGCGGAGCGATGCTGCTCGGTTGCCTCGTCGTGTTCTACGTGAGCGTGACGCCGTTCAATCGGTTCGAAGGCGGCGGCGAGGCGACGTTCGCGCTCGACGAGACGCCCGGAGACCTGCTCGCGACGGAGGGATCGGTTGCGACCGCCGACGGCAATGGAGCGAGCACCGATTCCAGTGGTTCGATGTTGCTGCCGATCGTGCCAGACGTGTCCGACTCCCTGCCGCCCGCGACCACCGTC
>JANNNB010000307.1:0-2691 GCA_031398325.1 Actinomycetes bacterium | reverse complement strand
GGGAGGCGAGCACCCCGACACCGAAGCGCTGAGCGCGGCCGGAGCCACGTGGTGCTTCCCGGAGATCCTTCCCGGGGCAACCGCGGCCGATGCCATGGCCCGCGCCGAGCGCCCACCCCGCTGAATCCTCCACCGCCTCTCGACCGAACGCGATCGACCGGCCGACCCGGTTGCGGTGATCACCGTGTCGCGGCGGACCCCCAACGGCCTCCACGGCAACTGGTTCGCGAGCGACTCCTGACGTCAGTCGAGTTCGACGATGCCGCAGGCGATCCGCCCTCCGGCGTCACCCGTTCCCTTTGTCGCTGCGTCTGCTCCGGCTACCGGTGGGGCTCCCGTCACGTAGCGAGACGGGACATTGCCGAAGTTGTCGGGTCCCGCGTGCAGGATCACCGCACGACCTCCGATGTCCGCCGGATCGAATCGTCCGGTGACCGAGCGAGCCGTGCCGGTCCCGTCGAGGAGCACGAGGAGGCTCGGCAGGTCTCCGGCGTGGCTGCCGTGGTCCAACATCGTCGGGTTCCAGTGCCCACCCACGTTGGTGAAGGCTCCCGCGGTCGCTGCAGGGTCGCATGGGCCGGCCGCGTCGTTGGCATGGAGGTGCAATCCGTGGTAGCCGTCGAGGCCGACGATGATCCCGTTCACGTTCACCTTGACGACGGTGCCGTTCTGGTCCCCCTCGAACTTGACCTTGCCGACCTTGTTCCCAGCGGAGTCGCGAAGCACCGCAACGCCCTCCCATCCGTCACCGGAAGCGGATCCGCTCACCGACCCGATCGCCACTGCCCCTGCGATCGCGGCGGCGATCAACATCGCCCCGGCCATTCTTCTCGATGCCGTCCGTGGCCGGCCGATGAGTTCGCTCCTCATGATTCCTCCAAATCGTCAGTGGGGACAACCTGCCCCACACAGACAGACGACCGAGAACGACCTAGGGGTGACACGCCCGGACGCCGGTCGGTATCCCCGCGTGTTCCCGTTCTGAAGTGCGCCGAGGAGAGCGGGCATGGTCGCTCGTCTGCGGTCGGTCCGCTCAGACGGTCGGTCCGCTCAGACGGTCGGGCTGGTGGAGGTGTCCGCCGTGCGCAGCAACTCGTCTTCCGAGCGTGAACCCGGCGGCTCGCCGGTGATCGCCATGCTCGCGGCGATCTCCTGGAGCGCCCGGTTGGCGGGGGTCGCGACTCCGTGGAGGCGGCCGAGCAGGACGATCTCACCGGTCAGGTAGTCGGTCTCGATCGTGCCCGTCGCACGGTGAAGACTCTGCCACGACGACCCGCCCGCCCGGTGCCGATCGTCGCCGACCGGCTGGATGGCGAGGGCGTCGCCGCGTCGAGCGAGGTCATCTTCGACGCTGACCACCTCGATGCCGGCAGCAGCGAGTACCGCCTCGCCTTCGGATCGCACCAGTTCGGCGAGCCGGGGCGCCTTCCGGCCGCACACGGCCTCGACGGCGTTGCCGAGATTCATCAGCAGCTTGCGGTACTTCCAGCTCATGATGTCAGCGCGCGGGATCGAACCGAACGTCGCCAACTCCAGCGTCGACGCGAGCTGGACGCACACGTCGTCGAGCCCGTGCGGGTAGCGGCCGACGTCGAGGAGGCCCGAACTCGGCGCGGTCCACACCCGCACAACCCCGGGAGCGAGATGATCGGCCGGCAGCATCACGCACACCCCGTAGACGTTCGGGAACAGCCGCAGCGCCTGGCGTTCGTTGTCGACGCCGTTCTGCATGCACACGACCGGCTGATCGGTCACCCCGACCGCGCGCAGGTCGGTCAGTACGGCCCCGGTGTCCTGACTCTTGACGGCCAGCACGACCACGTCATCCGCGCTGAAATCGACCTCGGCCACGGACGCCACGACTGGGACGTGGATGGTCTGCACGCCGGCCGGTGACTCGTAACGCAGACCCGACTCGCGCATCGTGCGGCCGTGTTCACCGCGAGCGACGGCGACGACCGGGCTGCCGGCGATTGCCAGGTTGGCGACCACGACGCCACCGACCGCTCCTGCGCCCACGACCACGATCCGCATGGTCGGACCCTATGGGATCCGAGCGGACTACGGTCCGATCGATGTCAGCACCACACGCCCGCTTGGGCGCCGCCGGGATCGGCGTGACCGACCTTGCGGCCTCGTCGGACTTCTACACGTCCGTGTTCGGACTGAGCTTCGTGACCAAGTTCCACCTGCCCGACATGGACGAGATCATCCTGTCGATGAACGGCCGCGGTGCCGCCCTGGTCCTGATGTGTCACACCGATGGAGTCACCCGCGATCTGGCCAACACCGGAGGCAAGATCGTCTTCTACGTTCCCGATCCGGTTGCGACCGTCGAACTCGCTCGAGAGCGCGGTGCCGAGGTCGTGCGCGACGCCACGCCGATACCCGAGTTCGGCGACGCCGTGGTCGCCTTCGTCAAGGATCCGGACGGCCATCTCGTCGAGATCCTCCAGGCCTGAGCGTCGCGTCGCCACGAAGTTCATGAACCAGGTCGACCCCTTCCGGATGGAAGAGGGACGCCCCCGCTCACGACCTGACCGATCCGTCGGTCCAATATCCCGTCACGTCCGAGAGCAGATCCGTGCCGCCGCAGGAGTACAGGTCGGCGGCACCACCGCGCGGTGGCGTGACGGCGTGGTTCGGTACGGCCGCGGTTACCGCCCGACTGCTCGCAGTCGACTCGAGATC
>JANNNB010000038.1:0-4920 GCA_031398325.1 Actinomycetes bacterium | reverse complement strand
GAGTCCGGTCCTGGTCGGCGAGCAGGATCGGGCTGCCATGGTGGTCGAGACGGCTGGATCGTCGGGCATCGGTCAGCAGCAGCAGCGCATGGAGTCCTGCGACTTCCGGATCGGTCGGCACGAGTTTGCTCAGGAGTTCTGCGAGCCAGATCGCCTCCTCGCAGAGATCTCCTCTGATGAGCGCCGTGTCTGTTGCGCTGGCGTGGCCCTCGGTGAAGATCGACGAGATGACCTCGCACACGGCACCGACGCGCTCGGTGAGCGTGTCCAGGTTCGGTGGATCGAAGGGGATCTTCGCGGCCCGGACCTTCGTCTTGGCGCGGGTGAGTCGACGCGTCATCGTCTCTTCGGACATCAGAAAGGCACGGGCGATCTGTGGCGTCGAGAGCCCGGCGACGATTCGCAAGGTCAACGCGACCTGCGCCTCTGGGGCGAGCGCGGGGTGGCAGCATCCGACCAGGAGCGCGAGTTGATCGTCGAGGGCCTGCTCACCGTCGAGGTCGACGTGAGCCGACTCCCCACTGTCGGAGATGGCGGTTGCGGCATCGGCGGCCAACACTGGGAGACGATCCTCGAATCGCCGCATTCTGCGAATCTGATCGATGGCCTTGCGTCGTCCGGTCGTGATCAACCAGGCGCCCGGTCGGTCGGGGACGCCATCGGTGGGCCACCGTGTCGACGCCTCGATGAACGCGTCTTGTGCTGCGTCTTCCGCGATGGTGAGGTCGCCGACGTCGCGCATGAGCGTGGCCACCAGCCGTGGCCACTCAGCGCGAAAGACGTCGGCGACACCCATCACATCCCTCAGGAGACCGAGCCGGGGGCTCGTCAGCCGTCGAAGTCGATGACCGGTCGAACCTCGACCGTGCCGAAGTGAGAGTTCGGGATCCTGGCGGCCCAATTGAGCGCTTCGTCGAGATCGGCGACGTCGATCACGTAGTAGCCGCCGATCACTTCCTTGGACTCGATGAACGGCCCGTCGGTCACGATGCGCTTGCCATCGCGGACCTGGACCGTGCTTGCGGTCTCGGCGCCCTGCAGCGCTTCACCGGCGACCATGGCTCCCGCCTCCGCGAGAGCCTGGCTGTAGGCAGCCCATTCACCCATGTAGGGGCCGAACCCTTCGCTGTCGGGGGCTGGCTCGTCGGCGGGGTTGCTTGCGAGGAGGAGCATGTACTTCATGTCGTGACGTCCTTTGTGTCGGTGATCATTGTTGATTGTCACAGACACGACGAACGGCGGGTTGAGATCCGGACACATACGTCGAGATTCCGCCCCGAAACTTCCGGGTCGCTCAGCGGACGCGTTCCATCCGGCCGACGCCAACAAACCGCTGAGGCAGTTCCTGCGAGGACAACGGCCGAATCACGACGGTTACGCCGAACAGTGCCGGCTGGGATTTCCGAGCACCGCACTGGGGCCTGATTGATGATGGGAGGGCGGCGCGCTCGTACCGCCATCGACCGGATTACTGCGCTCACGATGTGTAGGCCTACGCGTTCCCGAAGTTCTCTCGCGGTGGCTCGACGCGCTGGAGGCGTTGGACTGACCACCCGTCGGCTCGACACGAGATCGACACGTCGTCGCGCGTATCTCGCGACTGTGCTGCGTGCTCTCGTCAGCATGCCAACACAACAGGTTCCATCCACCGGAGTGCCGAGCCCGTATGCCCTTGCCGAACTCGTTGCGCGGCGAACGATCGATTGGGCGGCGATCGACAATCGCCCCGCCCTGATCGAAGAACTCCTCCAAACGCCGTACGAAGATCTCTTCGATCCCACGAACGGGTCCCCCCTCTACCTCGGGCAGAAGCGGAGCAAGGACGGCACAATCTCGCGAACCCGACCGAAATTTCCGGCGGACGCAGATTCGGCTCCAAGCATCGACGAACGTCGCGATGCGGTCACGAACCTCGCTCAGCTCGTGGCTGCGATCGGCACGAAGCAGCTCGCCGACATTCCGGTGCAAGCGCTCGGGGCCGGGCGTGCCGGACGTCTGGTCGTCGAACTAGGTGAGAGCAGTGCATCACGCCAACGACGGTTGGGTCGGTTGTTCAACGCCGAACTGATCGACGCCTTGTTCCCGAAATTCAGGATCGGCTATCACCCAGCAGGCATGTCCTGGAAAGACGATGGTCGCTTCTACAACGAGGCTGCCGAGTTCTTCGACCCGATACAGGGCGCCGTCGGCGACTGCTACCTCATCGCTGCGCTGTCGTCGGTGGCGTGGTCGCGTCCGTTTGTAATCACCGATGCCGTCCGTGCAACCGCAGAGGACAACGAAGCATTCACCCACCGGATCACGTTCCACAACAACGGCCAACCGCAGGACTTCGAGGTGACCGACAAGATCCTCGTGACGGATGGTGGGTCGGTGCCGTACTGCCGGTCACGCGAAGCCGCGGAGGTGTGGCCGGGAATCTACGAAAAGGCATACGCGCGCATGCGACTCGGGGAGGCCAGCGACTTCCCTGCGATCCCCAACATCGCCGGCGGCGACCCGGTGGGTGCGTCGGCGCAACTTACCGGGCTGTCACCGACGTACATGTGGCACAACAACTTCACCGCTGCGCAGGTGTTGAGCGCAGTGCAGACGCACTCGAGCAACGGGCGCACGACGGTACCGATGACGGCTTGGACCTTCGGCGACGGCCCTGAGGGTGACGTTGCCTATCGAGATGCCAACGTCGTGGCCGGACACGCGTATTCGGTGCTCGGGTCGATGCGACGTTTCGAGTTCCGGCACGATCGGATCGACGTTCGGCCGTACCTCATTCCCTCGTTGATTCCCGAGTTCGCGCCAATCCCGCCGATTCCAGGGCCAGGGCCCTTTCTCCGCTTCGGGCAAGCCGGCTTGGTGGCAGAACGATTCGTCGGCTCGGAGATCCTCGATCGCATTCCCATTCGGGGTGCCACACCGGTGGACTACCTCATCGTGCGTAACCCGTGGGGCTACTTCGAAGCGACGGGCACCAGCACGACGGGTGGGGCCCACGTGGCTCGCGACGTCGACTGGTGGCGAAGCATCCCGCTTGGCGCCGACGGCGTGTTCGCCATCGAGGTGAACGCGTTCCATCGGTACTTCGCGGGCATGGGCTTCGCCAGTTGACTCGTTGATGCAGCATCAGGAATCCGAACTGTGGACGAACCTGGTGTTGCACGAACTGCAGGCCGCGACCGATGCGGACGTCGACCGACCAGAGAAGGTGACCCGCACCCGCAGCGAGTACCGGATGTCCCCGATCCGGATCATCGCTACTCCGGACCCGCTCGCGGTGGTTCATCCCGACGAACAGCAGCGAGACCCGCTTGCCGCATTGATGCTCGACGCCTACCGCAACACGATCGACGACGAAGGCGAATCGTTCGAGGATGCGTGCAGCGCTGTCGACGACTACCTCACGTCGATCGTTCGCCCGAACTCATTCGTCATGCTCGACGGTTCTGATCCTGTCGCGTTCGCCTTCGTGGTCGTCGTGGACGACGTCCACTACATCGACCCGGTCGTGGTGGCCTCTGCACGCAAGCGCCTCGGACTCGGAGATGCGCTGGTGCGACGGTGCCTCGGATCGCTGGCCGACGCAGGGATCCCCGAAGTCGGAGCGACCATCACCAATGGCAACGTCGCGTCCGAGCGGCTGTTCACCGGACTGGGTTTCCACCGACACGGCCCGTGGACCTGACGAGCCAGTCCCACCACTGCCAACCGCGTCGGTACAAGCGAACGCGCCGCCGTGAGCCGCGACGAGGGTCGCGACGGTTGAGAGGCCGAGTCCTGTTCCTGCTGAGTCGGTGAGGATGGGAGTGTCGAATGCATCACTGGCATCCTTCCGGATCGAACCGGTTGACGGCGGACGGTGTCGACCTGACGTCGTACAACACCAGCACACTCGCTGCGGACGCGATCGACGTTCGGACGGCGCTCGGCATCGATCGGTGGAACGTCCTCGGCATCTCGTACGGGACCCGGGTTGCGCTCGAACTCATGCGTCAAGACAGCGACGGCGTCGACGCCGCAGTACTGGACGGCGTCTACCCGCCGACGCAAGGGTTCAACGATTCCCCGACCTCGAGCCCCGCGTGATCGACATGACCGAGCGCCTCGACGAATCACCGGTGGAGGCATCCGGGTTCACCTTCACCGGCGACTTCGCGGTCGTCGTGGCCGCACGCGCCATGTACCACTACACGCCTGGCCAGGACGAGATCTCCACGATCCCGCGCGCGCTGTCGATGGCAGCCGACGGCGATCTCACCGATCTAGTCCGACTCGCGCAGCTCAACTTCAGCGACGAACCCGGCTCGGCCGGCGACGCACAGGCCGACACCACCGTGGGAATGGGCCAAGCTGTGCAAGGCCACGACGAAATCCCTTTTCTCGACCGCGAACTCGCAAACGAACAAGCCGTTGAATACCCCTTCGGAGCAGCGTTCGCCCGCTTCGATGGCGACGTCGAGTTCGATATCTGCCCCGTGTTCGGCGCCGGCGTCGCAGACCCCACATTCCGACAGCCCGTCGCCGCGGACGTCCCGACGTTGGCCAGGTCGAGCGTCAGTGGGCGGTCTGGATGACGGCGTGGATCGTGCTGACGATTGCCGCTGTGGTGACGGGCTCGATGATCTCTCTGGTTCCGTCGCCTCGGGCCCAGCTGTCGCTGCCTGCGATGGCCAGCCCGGTAATCAGCCAGGCGGCGAGCGTTGCAGGTTGGCCGGTCAGGCCGTAGCCGCTTCGGAGGAGTTCGACAAGGAACACTGGGGCTGGCCGGGTTCCGTCGCCGGCGAACTCCGGCACTGGTGAGCCGGGTCCGGCCAATGAGTTCAGCAGCCCGCCGCGATCGGCGATCGTGTCGAAGTAGGCGCGGATGGCTGCTGCGATCATGAGGTCACCGTCATCGAGCCCGTTGCAGGCACTCACCATGGC
>JANNNB010000290.1:0-1796 GCA_031398325.1 Actinomycetes bacterium | reverse complement strand
GGTGTGTCGTCGATCGAGGCATGGGCTGTTGGGGGCGGCAGCGCCCAAGCGACAGAGCAACTACACGATGTAGAACTATAGTGAGGGCAGCTCGAGTCCGGGCAGCACCCGTGGAGGATTTGGATGACACGACGACCCGACGGAGCGCTCGAGACCGACGTGCTCAGAGTGCTGTGGGCCGCTGACGAACCCTTGCTTCCCGGTGAGATCAACGAGCAACTCAACGCTGGGTACGCCTATACGAGCGTTGCCACCATCCTCACCCGCCTCCAGGCCAAGGGGCTCGTCGTGCGCAGCCCAGCCGGTCGCGCCTACGCCTACGAGGCCGCCGTTGACGAAGCCGGCCTCGCCGTGCGCCGGATCAGCGACCTGTTGGACTCGTCGTCGGACAGGGCGAAGGTGCTGAGCCGATTCATCGACGGATTGTCCCCACGCGAGGCCAAAGCCATCCGGGCGATTCTCGACACGACCACATCCGACACCGGTGAGCGGTGATGCCTGCATCAATGGCGATGCCGTTGCTGGTCGCCCTCGTCATCGTCGCGTTCGCCACCTCGGCCCACCGCCGACTCCCGCCGCGCCTCGCGACCCGTTTCGTCACCATTGCGCTCGTGCTCATCGCGATTGCCGCCATCCCCACTGCAATCGTCGTCGCCGTCGCGTTCCTCGCCCATGCCCCCGTTGTGGGATTCGGCTTCGAATGGTGTGCCCAAGCGATCGGACTGCACGGATCGGTACCCGCCTGGATCGGTCTGCCGACCGTCGCACTGCTCGCCGCCGGCGCCGTTCGCACGATCCGACTGCTCCGCCAGCACCGGCAGTTGCGACTCGACGAGGCCCAGCCCATCCACATCGCCCACAGCCACACGCCCTACGCCGTCACGTTGCCCGGTCGCGCCGGCCAGATCGTCATCTCCACCGCGATGGTCGACCTCCTCGACGACGCAGAGCAACGCATCGTCGTCGCCCACGAACGAGCCCACGCCCGCTACCGCCACGATCGCTACCTGCTCGTCGCCGAGCTTGCCGCCGCCGCAATGCCTCCACTTCGCACGCTGGCCAAGCGCGTCACGTACTCGATCGAGCGATGGGCCGACGAAGCCGCCGCAACCGTGTGCGGCAACCGCCAACTGGTCGCGATCACACTCGGCAAAGTTGCCCTGCAAACCAGCCCACCGACCGTCGCCGGCTTCTCCGGGCTCGGCGTCGCCTCTCGAATGAGCGCCCTGCTCGAGCCGCCTGTGCCAACCCCGCGACGCGGGCTACTCGTCGGGTTGTGGTCGAGCCTGGCGGTCACCGCCGGGTTCAGCCTCTACCAACTTCACCACCTCGAAATGCTCCTCACCGCCCTCTGCCCACACTGACGCCGACCGACCGCTTGTGCGACCGTCAGCCAGTTCGATCAGCCGACGCCATCAGCTGGTTTCGGTCAGTTGGCGTCGTCGTAGACGTCGGGCGGCACGAGGAACACCGCCGTCTCCTGACCGAGGGTCAGCATTCGGTCGACGATCTGCTGCAGCTCGGTCGGAACATCCGGGTCGAGCTGCACGCCGAACAGGTTGAAGTCGACCGCCGTCGCCAGCGCGTCCAGCCGATCGGCATCGATGGGCAGTGCGGCCAACCCGTCCAGCAACTCGGTACGGAGCTGCTCGAACTCCGCGAGCTCTGCGTCCGAGCGCGGCTCGTACGTAGCCACTTCGATCGCCCGGGGTTCACTGCGCCACTCGTCGAGATACGCGCCGGTGGCGAACTGCACCACGACGTCGGCGTCCTCGACGTCGACAACGCGCGGCGCC
>JANNNB010000271.1:0-29341 GCA_031398325.1 Actinomycetes bacterium | reverse complement strand
CAAGAAGGCTCCAGCCAAGAAGGCTCCAGCCAAGAAGGCTCCAGCCAAGAAGGCTCCTGCCAAGAAGGCGCCAGCGAAGCGCTGACACCACCAACACGAACAACGACGGCGGGAGGCCTACGGGCCTCCCGCCGTCGCGTCCGGCTACAGGTCCGACATCAGATGGAACACTTCTGCGGCCGCGATGCCGTGCGGCCGGCCAAGGTCGGCGAGCCGCTGGCGGACACGCTGGTCGAACGAGTCCAGTTCGGCGTCGTCGACGGCATGCATCGTCGATTCGAACTGGCTGGCGTGGGCTCGGAGAGCATTCAGCTTGATCTCGACGGTCGCGCTCACGTCCTCGACGTGATTGGGTTGATCGGCCTCCCAGAGCAGGAGCCGGTCGGGGCGATGATGGGCGATGCCGTGCTCGGGAAAGAAGTGGGGGTCGCGAGCGGCCACGATTCCATCGCACGCGAGGAGCCCGGCGTGGCGATGGTCGGGGTGCAGCCGGTAGCGCTTCCACGGGTCGTGCCCGAGCACCGTCTCGGGTCTCAGCTCCCTGATCACCCTCGCCACCTCGCTGCGCGTGGCGAGGTCGCTCGTGAGCTCACCATCCACCCGCCCGAGGAAGCGCACCTCCCCGGCCGCGGGGCCACTCAACTGCTGCGCGGCGGCGCGTTGCTCCTCCTGGCGTCGCCGGCCAAGCGCGTGGAGGTCGGCGGCGACGTCCCACGTGCCCTTCGACCCGTCCGTGCAGACCAGGTGATGGACGATGCAGCCGTCGGCGGCCCACTTGGCCAGCAACCCTCCGCAGCCGAACTCGACATCGTCGGGATGAGCTCCGATCGCGAGCGCGGACGCCGGCGTCGGCAGATCGCGCGTGAACGCGACCGTCACGTCGGAGGGCGGTTGGCCAGGTTCGTTCGCAGCCATTCCGGCAGCACCTCGCGAATCAGTGGGTGAGTGAGATCGGTGGGCGTATCGAGGTCGAGCGACAGGTCGGGGTCCGAACGCACCTCGACCGCGACGTTGTTGGCGATGTTCGACAGAGCGAGCGCCTGGGCGAGATGTCGACCGAAGGATCCGCCGCCATAGCTCGCACGCAGCGGGTTGGCGGTCGGGAACGCCATCACGTTGGTGCCGTCGCAGCGCCGATCCGGCACCAGGGTCACACATCCGGGTCGAGCGACGGCTGTGATGTTCGCCGGACGGGGCAGGTCCGCATGCGCGACCACGATGTGGTCGACGTCGTGCTTCGCGATCTGCTCGATGCCGTCGTCGATCGCGCCGTTGAGGCCGAGACCCTCTCCCCAGATCACCTGGGCCCCGTGTTGCTCTGCCCAGTCCGCGACGTCGTCGTCGTCGCAGGCCACGAAGGTCGGGAGTTCTCGTGCCGCGCTGAGCACCCCGGTGGCCATCCACCGGGCGAACCGGGCTCGATCCTCGGCTGTGAGCGTTCCGATGAGCCGTCCCTTGGCGGCCCGGAACCGCTTCACCGGGACGAGAACCGCGACCTGCACTGGACGAGACTGTAGAGGACCAGTGTCGATCAACCCCGCAGTAGGGTGACCGAGATGACAGGGGGAGCGGTGACGGGGAACACGGCGGTCACGTTTGGAGCGGTCGATCCATGAGCAATTCGAACGGCATCCGGGTGGCGGTCATCGGCGCTGGCTCGTGGGGAACCACGGTTGCGGCGTTGGCGGCGGTGAACACGCCGACGGTGCTCTGGGCGCGACGCGCCTCGCTTGCCGACCAGATCCACAACGCAAAGGTCAACCCCGAGTACCTCCCCTCGTTCGCGCTGCCTCAGCAGTTGGAGTCGACCAGTTCCCTCGAGGACGCCGTGTCGTCAGCCGATGTCCTGGTCATGGCCGTCCCGTCCCACGGCTACCGCGATGTGGCGGCCGAGGCGAGCAAGTACATCCGCCCGTGGGTGCCGGTGGTGACCCTGTCGAAGGGGATCGAGCGAGACACGCTCAAGCGGATGAGTGAGGTCACCGAGGACGAGATACCCGGCCACCCCGTCGCCGTGCTCACGGGGCCGAACCTCGCCAAGGAGATCCTCGCCGGTCAGCCCGCCGCGAGCGTCGTTGCGATCGACGACGTCACCATCGCGAACGAACTCCAGCGCATCTTCACCCGACCGAGTCTTCGCGTGTACACCAACTCCGATGTCGTCGGATGCGAGGTTGCCGGTGTGGTCAAGAACGTGATCGCCATCGCGTCAGGTATGGCCGAGGGGATGGGATTCGGTGAGAACACCCGTGCCACCCTCATCACCCGTGGGCTCGCCGAGATGACCCGGCTCGGCATGGCGATGGGGGGTGACGTGTTCACGTTCGCCGGCTTGGCCGGTATGGGCGATCTGATCGCCACCTGTTCGTCGAGGCAGAGTCGGAACAACATGGTCGGAATCCAGCTCGGCGAAGGAAAGCCGATCGCAGACATCCTCGCCGAGATGACGATGGTCGCCGAAGGTGTCAAGTCGTGTCCGAGCGTGCTCGACCTCGGCCGTCGATACGGTGTCGAAATGCCGATCACCGAACAGGTTGTCGCGGTGTGTCACGAAGGCCGGCCGGCCGGCGACGCACTGTCGAAGCTCATGCAACGGACGATCACGACCGAATTCGACTCGTGAGCGGGACGGGCACCCGCTCCACCGGCGACCTCGTGACCGAACTGTCCAGCTCCGTGGCAGCGGGCGTGACGACCGGGGTGACCGGGCAACGCTGGCGAGCGACGATCTCACCATGGGGGGATGTCCACCCATGGGCCGGAGCAGTCGACGGGCGGCCGATCCGTTGGTTCGTCGCCGCCGACGACCGGTGGCACGTGCCGGCCGACGAAACAGCGGTCCGCCAGCACCGCGTCGACGGCACTCCCGTCGTCGAGACCCGGCTGCGTGTGCCCGACGGCGATGCGGTCCATCGAGTCTGGTCGGTCGCCGACGGCGGGGGGCTCACCGTCATCGAGATCGAGAACGACTCGTCTCGTCCGTTTGCTGTCGCCTTCAGCGGTGGTGGGCTGCTGACGGAGCGGCCGGTCGCCGACGTGCCGATCCAGGGCATCGATCTGCCTGCCGACACCATCGTGCTTCCGGTGGGGCACCGCTCGTCAGTGCGCGTCGGGATTCCTCACGCCGTCGGGGCCGACCCGGCATCGACGATTCGGCCGGGCGACCGCCTGGCGCGGGCGCCGCAGGCGTCGGCCGTCGCTGCAGGGTGGCTCGCCGTGTGCGAGCGGCCGAGCCGGTTCGTCCTGCCCGACGCCGCGTTGGCCGAGATGATCATCTCGGCGCGATCGGATCTTCTTCTCGAGGGCCCGGTCGACCCGCAACGAGATGCGCTCGGATTCCTTTTCGACGTCGCCCAACTGACGCGCCTCGGCGACGGCGCCGACGCGTGGCTGCCGGAGATCGTCGAACCGGTCGCCGAAATCGCGCGGGTACGCAGCCGCCGTGTCGACGATGTGCTGGTCGCGCTCGAGCGGCTCGCGCTCACGGCCCGAGACGTGCGGGCTGCGGGCGACCTCGCCGCACTCGCCGCTCGTCGGCGGAGCGACGGACTGAACCCGGCCGTTTCGGTCGGCCGTGGCGCCGAGACCGCGGTCGAGCTCGCCACCGAGTCGCGGGGCGCCTCTCTCGATCGCATCGAGCGAACGCTCGTCTCCGACGGTGACCTGCTCCCGAGCGGTGTTCCCGCGACATGGCTCGGCGCCAACTTCGAGGTGCACGCGGCGCCGACATCGGCTCGCTCGACGATCTCCTACGCGGTTCGTTGGCACGGCGAGCGACCGGCAGTCCTGTGGGAGCAGTCGGGTGCGCCCGTCGTGCTCACGGCGTCCGCGCTCGATCCCGAGTGGTCGACGTCCGACGTCCAGGGTGAATCGCTGTGGAAACCGCAGGGTGTGCCCACCGCGCCGGGCACGACCTCGTCGCTGCGTCCCGAGCCCGGTGACGAATCGGTGAGTTTCGGATGACGTCGCCGTCGAACCCGACCGGCTTCGAGGATCTCCGGCTGACCGAGTGGACCTCGTGCGGCGGGTGCGCGGCCAAGTGGGGTGCCGCGCTGCTCAAGGACCTGGTGGCGGATTTCCCGGCGTCGACCGACCCGGCACTGCTCGTCGGACTCGCGCCGTTCGACGATGCCGCGATCTACCGGGTGTCCGACGACATCGCGTTGGTGTCGACCACCGACTTCTTCCCGCCGCTCGTCGACCACCCATCCGATTTCGGGGCGATCGCCGCCGCCAACGCGTGTAGTGACGTCTTCGCGATGGGAGGGCGCGTCGCCGTCGCGATCAACGTCGCAGCGTTCCCGGAGAACTTCCCACCGGCGGCCATCACTGCCATCTTCGAGGCCGCCGCGCAGGTGGTCGCCGAGGCGGGGGGTTCCGTGGCGGGCGGGCACACCATCCGCAACCCGGAACCCATCTTCGGGCTCGCCGTTCAGGGCATCGTTCACCCCGACAGGGTGTTCCGCAAGTCTGGCGGTCGACACGGCGACGTGCTCGTGCTGTCCAAGCCGATCGGCACGGGTCTCACCTTGGCGCACGGGTCCGACGCGGAGAAGTCCGACGCGATCGTCGGCATGCGGCGATTGAACCGGGCGGCTGCCGAGACCCTCATCGCGCTCGGAACATCGGTCCACGCCGTGACCGACGTGACCGGCTACGGGCTCGCCGGCCACGCATGGGAGATGGCGGAGCGAACCGGGGCGCGCTCGATCATCGAGACATCGACGCTCGTCACCTACGCCGGCGCCCAACGGATCGCCGACGCAGGACATCGCACCGGAGGTGATCCGCGCAACCGTGACTACCTGGCCGGACATCTCGACTCGACGGCCGCGCCGGGCGACGAGGCCCTGTGCTTCGATCCGCAGACCTCCGGTGGGCTGCTCGCTGCGGTCGATCCTGCGGTCGCAGGTGACCTCATCGGACATGACGGCTGGTGGCGCGTCGGTGAGGTCGCAGCGGGCGATCCGCTCCTGATGTTGCGATGAGCACGTCGACGGCACGCCAGCCGATGAACAAGCCGGTCGCCCGCTCGAAGAAGATCAAGGTGTCGAAGAAGCACGCTCCGACCCGCGCCATCGAGCAGGAGATGTGGCGACGCGGTCATGACATCGTGGTGGGCATCGACGAGGTGGGCCGCGGCGCGTGGGCCGGACCGCTGATGGTCGGCGCAGCGGTGCTGCCACGAGACACCCGCGTGAACGGGGTGCGCGACTCGAAGCTGCTGTCCGAACGTGAGCGCGAGGGGCTGTTCGACCGGATCGCGGCCTGGTGCGTGTCGTGGTCGGTCGGAGCGGCCACCCAACAGGAGTGCGATCAGCTCGGGATGTCGGCAGCTCAGAAGCTCGCCGCCCGACGTGCGATCGAGGGACTGTCCGTCGTGCCCGATGTCGCGGTCACCGACGGCAGGTGGGATTTCGTCAGCCCGTCGGTGGCGAACGTCGAACTCGCCGTCAAGGCGGATCTGCGCTGTCTCAGCGTCGCGGCGGCGAGCATCCTGGCCAAGGTCGTTCGCGACCGGGAGATGCGCCGACACGCGATCGACTATCCGCAGTGGTCGTTCGACACCAACAAGGGCTATCCCTGCCCCGTGCACAAGTCGGCGCTCATCGGCTACGGGCCGTCGACGATCCACCGCCGGACCTGGGTGTTCATGGATCACTACGTGCCGTGGACCGCGATCAAGCGGGTCCCGCCGGCCGGCCAGACCACACTGTTCTGACGCACCCGCACGGTCACCTCGCGCTGGTCCTTGCGCCGGTCACCCTGCGCGATCAGCGGGCGCCGGTGATGTTCTCGGCGAGGCGTCGCAGCCACTGAACGACGGCGTCGGTGTCGTGGAGGCGGTGACGGGCGATCGTGTCGGCGTGACCAACCTTGATGGTCACGTCCTCGGGGCCCAACACGACGAAGCCGTCCTCGTCGGTCACGTCGTCACCCACGAAAACCGTGGACACGATCGACGACTCGGCCCGGAGCTGTCGGAGCGCGTCGCCCTTGCTCGCCGAGCGGGTGAACAGCTCCAACACTTCGCTGCCGTCCTTGGCGGTCGTGCCGGCGACGGCCGAGGCCGCAGCGCGCAGCTGCGCGAGGGCGGCGTCGGCTCGGTCATCGGGCACCTGACGGACGTGGAGCACCACGCTGGCCGGCTTGTGCTCGACCCAGGCACCGTCGCCCGCCGCGGCGGCGGCGTCGGTGGCGATGCGGCGCAACACCTCGAGGCGCTCCAGCTCGACCGCATCGAGCGCTGGCAGACCGGAACGTTCGGTCTCCATACCATGGCTTCCGACGATCTCGACCCCGGTCGGAAATCCGAAACGCATCAGGTCGGCAACGGTCCGCCCGGACACGACCGCGACGTGGAGCCCGTCTTCGGCGGCGAGCGAGCCGAGCATCTCCCGAACGTCCTCGGTCACCGTCGCGTGATCGGGATGCGACACGATCGGCGCGAGGACGCCATCGACGTCGAGCGCGATCAGCAGGGGTCTGGGCAGGTTGGCGACCACGTCGGCCAGCTCGCTGGGGTCGTCGACCTGCGTGTCGCCAGCCGACGCCAGCGCCTCGAGGTAGTCGTGTGCCCAGCCCCGGACGTCGCGCTTGCGAATCTGCGCCCGCAGCCCTGCCATCCGCTGGCGGCGCTCGTGACGATGCATCTCGACGGCATCACGGATCGCCTGCTGCAGCGCTCGGTCGTCGTGGGGGTTGACCAGGACGGCATCGGTGAGTTCTTCGGCAGCGCCGGCGAACTCGGAGAGCACCAGCACGCCGTCACCGTCGATGTGCGCCGCGGCGTACTCCTTGGCGACGAGGTTCATCCCGTCGCGGAACGGCGTGACGAGCATGACGTCGCCGGCTCGATAGAGCGCGATCAGCTCGTCGAACGACAGCGACTGGTACAGGTAGTGGATGACGGGCAGCCCGATTCGGCTGTACCGACCGTTGATCTCGCCGACGAGCCGTTCGATCTCGTGACGCTCGTCCTGGTAGTGCTCCACGCCTTCGCGGGTCGGGGTGGCGACCTGGACGAGGACGTGCTGTTCGGGGTCGAGTACTCCCGATTCGAGCAGTGCCGCGAACGCACGGAGCCGCAACCCGATCCCCTTCGTGTAGTCGAGGCGATCGACGCCGAGCAGGATCACCTCCGGGTCACCGAGGCGGGCCCGGATCTGGCTCATCCGCTGGCGCGTGGCCCGGCCGGCGGCGATCTCCTCCACTTCGTCGATGTCGATCGAGATGGGGAAGACGCCGAGCTCGCAGCGCCGACCTGCGTGCTCGATGATCCCGCCGCGGTGCCGGAGGTCCAACAGCTGTTGCGCGCAGGCGGCGAAGTTGGCAACGCCACTCGAGGTCTGGAAACCGATCAGATCGCAGCCCAGCAGGCCTTCGAGAATCTCCGAACGCCACGGCAGGCGTGAGAACAGCTCGAACGGGGGAAAGGGAATGTGGAGGAAGAACCCGATCGTGAGATCGGGACGTTGGCGGCGCAACATCGCCGGCACGAGCTGCAGCTGGTAGTCGTGGACCCACACCGTCGCGTCGGGCGGCGCGACGTTCGCGAGCTGCACGGCGAAGCGCTCGTTCACCGCGACGTACGCATCCCACTGGTGACCGTCGTACGTCGACTCGCGAAGTGCGTCGTGGTAGAGCGGCCACAATCCGTCGTTCGAGAAACCCTCGTAGTAGAGCTCCACCTCGTCGGCGCTGATGCGCACCGGGTGCAGGTCGACGCCCTCGATCTCGAACGGCTCGGGAGCATCGTCGGGATCGCCGGTCCAGCCGAGCCAGAGCCCGCCTGTCTCCCGCAACATCGGCAACAGCGCGCGGACCAGACCGCCGGGGCTCGGCGCCCAGCCATCGTCGGTGCGCATCACCGGCAGGCGGTTGGCCGCGATCACGATCGGGCGTGCCGGGTACGGCGTCGTGGTGCGCGATGAGTCGGACGCTGGTTGGTCGTGGGTGTCGGACATGGATCTGGGGGACGATTCGACGGGCTGGCGTGACGGGCAGGCTGGGCGGACGGGCGTGGCGGACGGGCGGGTCAGATTCGGTCGAGTGCTTGTGCCAGATCGGCGGTGAGGTCCGCGCCGTCTTCGATGCCGACCGAGAGTCGGATCAGGTTGTCGGGAACCTCGAGTGGCGACCCGGCCGCAGACGCGTGCGTCATGGCCGCGGGATGTTCGATCAGACTCTCGACCGCGCCGAGCGATTCGGCCAGCGTGAAGATCTCGGTCGAGTCCGCGGCGAGCATCGCCGCATCCCTTCCCGCCGCGACCGTGAACGAAACCATGCCACCGAAGTCCCGCATCTGCTTCGCAGCGGCGGCGTGGCCCGGATGGTCGGGGAGTTGCGGGTACAACACCCGGTCGACGGCAGGATGGGCGACGAGAAGATCGACGATCGCCCGGGCGTTCTCGCAGTGGCGGTCCATGCGCAGCGCCAGCGTCTTCACGCCGCGCAACACGAGATAGCAGTCGAACGGAGCAGGGATCGCGCCTGCGGCGTTCTGGGTGAAGCGGAGCCGCTCGGCGAGCTCGTCGTCGTCGACCGCCACGAACCCTCCGACCACGTCGCTGTGACCCCCCAGGTACTTGGTGGACGAGTGCACGACGATGTCGGCGCCGAGCGTGAGCGGTTGCTGAAGGTAGGGGGTCGCGAACGTGTTGTCGACGACCACGAGTGCACCCCGCTCGTGTGCGACCGCGACGATCGCTCCGATGTCGAAGCAGGTCAGCAGGGGGTTGGTGGGTGTTTCGAGCCACACCAGACCGACGTCATCGGGCCACCCGGTGCGAAGCGCATCGAGGTCGGTGAGGTCGACGGCCGACCACGGGAAACCGAGTGGACTCCAGACCTTGGAGATCAGTCGGAAGGTGCCTCCGTACGCGTCGTTGCCGAGCAGCGTGCGCTGACCCTGTCGCAGCAGTCGAAGGATGTTGTCCTCTGCGGCGAGTCCGCTCGCGAACGCCAGGCCGTGCGCCGCCCGCTCGAGGGACGCGACCTGTGTTTCCAGTGCCGATCGGGTCGGGTTGCCGGAGCGCGAATACTCGAAACCCTTGTGGCCACCGACGCCGTCCTGAGCGAACGTGGTCGACAACGAGATCGGTGTGACGACCGCTCCGGTCGTCGGGTCGGGGTCCTGGCCGGCGTGGATCGCCCGGGTCGCGAACCCTCGTTCGGCGGCTCGACCGACATCGGTCTCGTCGAGTTCGCCCATCTCAGGCTCCGCCTTCCAGCGTTTCGGGCTCCAGCTTCTCGGCCGCGATCGCGCCGAAGTAGGCCAGCACGTCGGTGCGGGTCAACACGCTCAACGGGCGGCCTCCCGACAACACGAGCAGGGCCGGCGCCGACTCCAGCATCTCGACGGCCAGCTCGACCTTCTGGCCGACGCCGATCATGGGCAGCTTCGGGCTCATCACGTGCTCGACCGGCGTCGACATGACGTTCGGGTCCCGGTGGATCGCCTCCATCAGGTCGAGCTCGTCGACCGCTCCGGACACCTCGGCCGCGGCGAACGGCGGCGTGTTCTTGCACACCGGCAGCTGGCTGATGCCGTTCGTGCGCATGATCGCGATCGCCTCGGACACCAACTGGTGCGGGTTC
This sequence comes from Actinomycetes bacterium, assembly GCA_031398325.1. Classification (GTDB taxonomy): domain Bacteria; phylum Actinomycetota; class Acidimicrobiia; order Acidimicrobiales; family Ilumatobacteraceae; genus Sva-07. The sequence continues at coordinate 19,741 of JANNNB010000271.1, read as the reverse complement.
ACGTAGAGCAGGTTGTCGATGGAGGCGTTGCGCGTGTCGAGCACCGCGCCGACGCACTGGTCGCATTCCTTGAGGAACCCGTAGTTCGCCATCCAGGCGTCGTCGAACACGCGGGACAGGTAGCCCCGGCCGGAGTCGGGGTTGAGCACGACGACGATGTCGTCGGGTCCTGCGGCCTTGGCGACCCTGATGGCGGCGGCCGCGGCCATGCCGCCGGACCCACCGATCAGGATCCCCTCGGTCTCGCTCACGTAGCGGGCGGTGAGGAAGCTCTCCTCGTCGCTGATGGCGATGATGTCGTCGAGGAGGTCGGGCTCCCAGGCGGCGGGGAAGAAGTCGTCGCCGACACCCTCGACGAGATATGGACGACCGGACCCTCCGGAGAAGACCGAGCCCTCCGGGTCGGCGGCGATGATCTTGATCGCCGGGTTCATGGACTTGAGGTAGCGCGCGACGCCGGTGATCGAGCCGCACGTACCTGCGCCGGCGACGAAGTGGGTGATCCTGCCGTTGGTCTGGCGCCACAACTCCGGGCCGGTCGTCAGCTCGTGAGACAGCGGGTTGTTCGGGTTGCCGTACTGGTTGGGGCGGAAGGCGTTCAGTTCGTGGGTGAGGCGCTCGGCGACGGAGTAGTAGCTCTGCGGGTCGGCGGGCTCGACGGCGACGGGACAGACCACGACCTCGGCACCGTAGGCCTTCAACAGCGACACCTTCTCCGGGGCGACCTTGTCGGTCATCACGAACACGCACTTGTAGCCACGCTGTGCGGCAACGATCGCCAGCCCGACGCCGGTGTTGCCACTGGTCGGCTCGACGATCGTCCCGCCCGGCTCGAGCAGCCCGTCTCGTTCCGCGGCGAGGATCATCTCGAGGGCGGGTCGGTCCTTGGCCGACCCGCCGGGGTTCGTCGTTTCGGCCTTCATCGCCAGCACACAGGTGATGCCCTGGTCTTCGCTGACGCGCTTCATGCGCACCAACGGGGTGTTGCCGATGAGGTCGATGACCGAATCGGCGATCTCCGTGCCGGCGAGGCGAGGATCGGCCATGGGTCGACAGTACCCCCGATCGGGAATTCGCGGTGCCGGGGTCAGCCAGTGGAATCGGCCGGCAGCAGGTGCGGGGCGCGCTCGGCGAGCAGCGCCACCAGCTGCTTGGGCGAGGGGTTGACGAGCCCGATCCCGTCGACCACGACCGTCGGCACGGTCTCGTTGCCGTTCGCGTACCTGCGCACGACAGCTGCGTCGGCCGGATCGTCCCAGATGTTGTGCTCGACCCGTTCGATGCCGAGCTTGTCGAGGCCCCGCTGGAGCCCGGCACAGAATCCACAACCGGGCCGCCAGTACAGATCGATCTGGAGTGTCGATGGGGCCGCTTCGTCGGTCATGCCCCTTCAAACGGCCCGACACCTCCGTTCATTCCCACGACAATCCACGTTTGCGACAAGAAATCGGAGACCCGGTCCTCCGATTTCTTGTCACAAACGTGGATTGTCGGGCTGTCGGGTCGGGCTGTCGGGGAGGTCGGGCGGCGCGGCTGGCAGACTGTGGAGGTGAGTGGTCCTGCTGTCGACACGTCCGTCCATCTCGACCGCCTCGCCCGTGTGCGAGCGGCGATGTCAGAGCAGCGCATCGACACGCTCCTGCTCTCGGTCGGCCACGATCTGCCGTACCTGACCGGATACACGGCGATGCCGCTCGAACGGCTGACGATGCTCGTCGTGCCCCGCGACGGCGACGCGACGATGGTCATCCCTCGGCTCGAGGCGCCGCGCGTCGTCGAACAGCCCGGCGTGTTCGAACTGCTCCCGTGGGGGGAGACCGAGGACCCGACGGCGCTCGTCGGCAAGCTCGCATCGGGCTCCAACCGCATCGCCGTCGGCGATCAGATGTGGGCCCGGTTCCTCGTCGAGTTGCTCCCGCACGTGCCGGGGGCCGAATACCTGCGGGCGGTGGACGTGGTCGGGGCGTTGCGCATGACGAAGGATCAGGCCGAGATCGATGCCCTGGCCGCCGCCGGCGCTGCGGTCGACAAGATCGCCGGGGAACTCCAGCGGGGGGAGATCGAGCTGGTCGGACGCACGGAAGCGCAGGTGTCGGCCGAACTCGGCCGCCGCATCCTCGCCGAAGGTCACGACAAGGTGAACTTCGCCATCGTCGCCGCCGGCGAGAACGCAGCGAGCCCGCATCACCACGCCGGCGACCGTGTGATCCGCCAGGGCGAGATCGTGCTGTGCGACTTCGGCGGCACGATGGCCGGGTACTGCTCCGACACCACACGCTGTGTGTTCACCGGCGAGATCGCCGCCGATGTCGCGGAGGCATACGAGGTCCTCCACGAGGCCCAGGCGGTCGGGGTCGCGGCGGGGGCGGCGGGCACGCCGTGCGAGGACGTCGATCGTGCCACGCGGAAGGTGATCGACGACGCCGGCTACGGCGAGTACTTCATCCACCGCACCGGCCACGGGATCGGGCTGGAGGAGCACGAAGACCCGTACATCGTCGAAGGCAACAGCTTGCCCCTCGCCCCGGGCCATGCATACAGCGTCGAACCGGGCATCTACGTCCCTGGCAAGTGGGGCATGCGTCTGGAAGACATCGTGGTCGCAACGGCGGACGGGCCTCGTTCGCTCAACAACTCCGACCACCGACTCGTCAGCGTCTGAACGCGTTCCGTCGTCTCAGCTGGTCGCGAACTTGGTCTCGTCGACCACGTCACTGAACGCCGTCATCTCGATGAAGAGATCAGCTCCGTCGTAACGAGCCAATGCGCCCTGTTCGAGGGCGCAGTAGGTGACCGTTCCGCCGGTCACCGGCACGTCGACGCACAGCGCCTGCTGATCGGCCTGGGTGATCGTGTATCCGGTCGGTTCTGCGACGCGCCGACCGGCATCGACCCGGAGGCGTTGAGCGAAGCTCTGACCGTAGAACTCGTGGCCGATCGACACGTTGCTGACGCGTGCGTCATTGATCGTGGCTTCGCACTCACCGGTGGTGAGATCGCAGGTGGCGACCGCGGCGTCGTCGTAGAGGAACCGGACGTTGTTGATGGTGACCGATCGGCGGTCAGGACGGGCCTGCACGACGGTGGCGGTCGAGTTGACGTTCCCCATCTTCGTGAGAATCGTGTAGTCGGCGGTGAACACCGAGTCGCTCACCGAGTCGAGCCGCTCCAGCACGGCGTCGATGTCGGCGTTTCCGGTCGCGGTCGGCAGCGGCTCCGTCGACTCGAAACTCGGTCGTTGCCCGGTCATGCACCCCGCCAACACTGCTCCCGCCAGCACCGCAGCGGTCATTCGCGCCGAAAACCCACGTTTGCGACAAGAACTCGGAGACCCGGTCCTCCGACTTCTTGTCGCAAACGTGAAATTCGGCGATCGGGGTCCGGTGAGGTCGGCGGCGGGGGAGGCCATGGCGGCGTCAGGCTACGGCGTTACCCTGCTCGAACGTGATCCGCCTCGACGCCGCAACCGTGCTGCTGCAGTGGGCGACGGGCGGCATGCTGTTCTGCTGGTTCACGACGCGGCGCCGGGTCATCGGGCTCGGCTACGGGTGGCTGCTGCGGGGGGTGTACTTCTGTTTCGCCGTCGGCGCCCTCGCTGCAGGCCTCCGCTTCGGGGTGGTGCCGTTGCGTGAGGTGGCCTCCGCCGGTGTCGCACTGGCGTGCCTCGGAGCGCTGGCCGTGTCGATCGTTCGCCGCAAGGCCGGCGTCAGCGGGCAACAGGAGGAGTTCGACCGACGATCCGAGCGAGTGGCGGCGATGACCGGCATCGAGCGGACCGTCGTCGTCGAAGCGCCCGCAGAAGCCGGTACCTCGACGCGCAGTCCGGAATTCCCACCTGTCCTCGATCTCGTCCCGGTGGCCATCGGATCGATCGGCCTGATCGCCGCCGCGCTCGACGCCGGCGGGAACCCGACCGTGGCACTGATCCGTACGCTGGTCGGTGCCGCGTTCATCGGTGCGATCACGGACGCGATGTTGCTCGGCCACTGGTACCTCGTCCAGCCGGGTTTGCCGCGTCGTCTGCTGAACGAGATGGTCCAAGCGCTCCAGATCCTGTGGCCCCTCGAGTTGATCGCGATGCTGCTGCCCGTCGGAATGATCGCCGTGATCACCGGCGAGGTCGATGACGGTTGGAACGGTCTGCTCGGCTGGATGTGGATCGGCTGTGCAATAACCACGATCGTTCTCATCTTCGTGACCAAGGCGGCGCTGAAGGAGCGGTACTACTCGGCGGTGATGGCGGCCACCGGGCTGCTCTACCTCGCCATCTTGACGGCGTTCGGAATGGACATCATCGCCCGCGCCGTGCTCGCCGCTGGATGAACTCGTCTCATCACGTGTGATTGACTTGTCACATGGCACGTCCAGTGTGGAGCGGCACGATCTCGTTCGGGTTGGTGGCGATCCCGGTCAAGTTGTTCAACGCGGTGCGCCGCCAGAGCGTGTCGTTCAACCAACTCGACGAACGCAACATGGCCCGAATCCGCTACCGCAAGGTCAACGCGGAAACCGGTGAGGAGGTCGGTGACGACCACATCGTGAAGGGGTACGAGATCGCCAAGGGCCGCTACGTCGTGGTCAACCCAGATGAGCTCGAGCCGTTCATGCCGGTCGCCACCAAGTCGGTCGATCTCGAAGAGTTCGTCGACCTCACCGAGATCGATCCCGTCTACTTCGACACCGCCTACCACCTCGCGCCTGACGGGCCGCCGAAGCCGTACGTGCTCCTGGCGCGGGCCATGGAAGCCAGCGGCAAGGTGGCGATCGGCCGATTCGTCATGCGGAACAAGCAGTACACCGCCGCCATCCGCGCCGAGGACGGTCGGCTCGTGATGTCGTCGCTGGCCTACGCCGACGAGGTGGTCGATCCCTCGGAGATCCCCGAACTCCAGGGATTGAACGGCGTCGACGTCAGCGCGAAGGAGATCGCGATGGCCGAATCGTTGGTGGCGTCCCTCGCCGCCGATTTCGAACCGGCGAAGTATCACGACGAGTACCGCGAACAGGTGATGGCGCTCATCCAGATGAAGGCCGACGGCGAAGAGTTCGAGATGCCCGAGGTGGCGACCGAGAAGCCCAAGGTCGTCGACATCATGGCGGCCCTCGAGGCGAGCGTGGCGGCGGCGAAGAATGCGCGGGCGAACCACCCGTCAGGTGGTTCGGCCAAGGTCCTGCCCGCCAAGAAGAGCGCGGCGAAGAAGGCAGCGGCCAAGAAGCCGCCGGCGAAGAAGGCTGCGGCGAAGAAGCCGGCCAAGAAGTCGGCCTGACCGGGTCCTGTACCTCCCGGCACTGATCGATGGCTGCTGCTCCGGTCGAAGTCGACGTCGGCGGACGGACCGTTCGGCTGTCCAACCTCGACAAGGTCCTCTACCCGTCGGGCTTCACGAAGGCGGAGATCGTCGATTACCACGCGCGCATCTCGCCGTATGCGATCCCGCACCTGACCGGGCGATGCCTCACGTTCCGGAGGTTCCCCAACGGGACCGACGGCAAAGGGTTCTTCGAGAAGCGCTGCCCGTCGCACCGCCCGGAATGGCTGCCGGTGGCGCTCGGCCCGGGCGATCGTGATGGCGGGATCGAATACTGCCGGATCGAAGAACCGGCGGCGATGGTGTGGGCGGCGAACATGGCGGCGATCGAGATCCACGCGCCGATGGCGCTCGCGGCCGACCTGGCCACGCCGCGCACGTTGGTGTTCGATTTCGACCCCGGTCCGAAGACCTCCATCGTCGAGTGCTGTGCCGTCGCCGTCGGCGTCCGAGACGTGCTCGACTCGGTCGGCCTGGAGGGCTGGTGCAAGACGTCGGGCTCGAAGGGACTGCAGATGTACGTACCGCTGAACACCCCGGGAGTCACTCACGACGCAGCGGCCGACTTTGCGCTTGCGGTCGGGCAGGTGATGGAGCGGCAGATGCCCGGCAAGGTGACCACCGTGATGGCCAAGGTCGAACGGCCGGGGAAGATCTTCGTCGACTGGAGCCAGAACGCTCATCACAAGACCACCATTGCCCCGTACTCGCTGAGAGCGCGACCGAACCCGACCGTGTCGACGCCGGTGACGTGGGACGAGGTGGACGACTGCGCGGCGAGCGGCGTCGAGCTGAGGTTCGAGGCCGCCGAGGTCTTGGAACGGGTAGCGGAGTTCGGCGATCTCTTCGAACCGGTGCTCACCACCGAGCAGGAACTTCCTCGCTCGTCTGCCTGACACCTCGGCCGTTCGAGAGCTTCTGGCGCTCCAGGTGCGCAACGAGTTCACGAGATGGTCCCGGGTGCCGCAGTTGTGGGCTGGTGGGCGGTCATCATGGTGGCGTGGCTTCGAGGGTGCGACGTGGATCAGGCGCGTTCGTGGTCCTCGCATGCCTGAGCGCGGCCGGATGCACTGCGAGCACCACCGAGCAGGGCGGCGTCCCCGGGGGCGATCTCGGTGGCGAGGCGGCTGCCGCAGGTGAGACGGACGAGTCGGGGACCCCACCTGGCTCGACGGCTCGAACCCCGGTACCGGCATCCACGATTCGGCCGACCACCACGGCGCTCGGTTCGACGACGATCACGGCGCTCGGTTCGGCGTCGACGGCGCGCAGCCCGACGACGGGCGGCCCGACGACCCTCGGCCCAACGATGCTGGCGCCGCCGACCGGGTGGGATGCGACCGACGCTCACCTCCGGGAACGACTGTCCGGCAACGGCAACCGCGCTGCGTCGTTCGCGATCAGCATCGACGGCGAGATCGTCCACACGGTCGCGTTCGGCGCCCGTTCCCAGGCCGAAGCCGACCCCGTCGAACCGACCGACCGATTCCGCATCGCCAGCATCAGCAAGACGATCACCGCGATCACGATGTTGCAGCTCGTGGAGGATGGGCTCGTTGGCCTCGATGAAGCCGTCGGGCCGCGGCTCGCGTCGGCCTTGGGCGTGATGGCCGTACCCGGCGCGAGTGCCGACATCACCGTGCGTCAGTTGCTGACGCACACGTCGGGCTTCGCGCAGTACGAAAACCTGTTCTTCGGTGCTCAGGTCGGCTCGTGTCACGACGCCGCCGTCGTCGCGTTCACGCGCGGCCTGCAGGGAACGCCGGGCGCGGGGTTCCGCTACAGCAACATGAACTACTGCGTGATCGGGCTGCTGATCGAGGAGCTCACCGGTGCCCCGTACGAGCGCGCCGTCTATCAACACGTCCTCACGCCACTCGGCATCTCCGGTATGCGTCTCGCTCCGACTCACGATCCCGGTCCGGACGAGGTGGAACACTTCAGTGCGGTCGGACGGAACTACATGGAGGTGCTCGGCGGGGCCGGCGCCTGGGTCGCGACGCCATCCGATCTCGTGAAGATCATCGACTCGCTCGATCTCACGAAGCCGGGCTGGAAGCCGCTCGACGAGACGACGCTGGTCGAGATGCAGACGAGCGGCAACGATCCGCTCGTCCCCGATCGCGGGTACGGCTTCGGCCTGCTCCTGTACGGCGGCGGCGCATACGGCCACACCGGCACGGTCGAGAGCACGCACGCCATGGTTCTCGATCGCAACGACGGTGTCACCTGGGCACTCACCGTCAGCGGTGAGTATCCGAGCGATTCGGGCGCTCTGGCCGGCATCGTCGAGGAAGCGCTCGTCGAAGGTGGTTTCGTCCCGTGGGCGCCACCCGTCCTGGAATGACCGCCACGTCGCTGAGCTCGGCTGTTCCAGCGCAGCGCATCCCATTGACCGTGATCGGCGGGTATCTCGGAGCGGGGAAGACGACGCTCATCAACCACGTGCTCCGTCAGCCCGGCGGGCGCCGCATCGCAGTCGTCGTCAACGACTTCGGCTCGATCGGCATCGATGCCGCGTTGCTGGGACCCGCAACGAGCGGCGCCGGCCGCATCATCAGCCTGCCGAACGGCTGCGTGTGTTGCACCGTCGGCTCAGGACTCCAAGAGGCACTCACATCACTGCTCGACCTCGATCCGACACCGGACCACGTGATCGTCGAAGTGAGCGGAGTGGCGGACCCGGCATCGGCCGCCGCGTGGGCGACGGTCCCACCGTTCGAGCCGGCCGGTGTCGTGGTGCTCGCTGCGGCCGACTCGGTCCGCACGATGGCGAAGGATCGGTATGTGGGAGGCGAGGTCGCGCGTCAGCTGGAACGAGCCGACCTCATCGTCGTGACGAAGTCGGATCTGTGCGAACCGACCGACCTGTCGGCCGTCGAGTGGTGGCTCGACGACGTGACCGGCGGGATGCCCCGTGTGTCGGCAGATCACGGAGCCGTGCCGCTCGACGTCGTCCTCGGGGTCGAACCGCACCCGAGACCGATCGGTCAGCGTCCCGTCGACCTCGGTGAGCACGCGTCGCAGTACGTCACGTGGGAATGGACGTTCGAGCGGAGCGTCGGACGGTCGGAGCTCGAGGCCTTCCTGACCGCAGCGCCCGCTGGCGTGCTTCGACTCAAGGGCTTCGTCACGCTCGACGACGGATCGAGCGTGGTGGTTCACCGCGTCGGCCGTCGATCCACGATCGCATCGACGACGGTGACCTTCGAGCCGCCGGGTGTGCTCGTCGCGGTCATCCGGGGATCCGTAGCGGACACCGACGTCCCGACGGACCTCACTCTGTTGGCCGAGACCCACCTGAGCTGACCCCGAACTGCCGTTTGCGACAAGAAATCTGAGGACCGGGTCTCCAACTTCTTGTCGCAAACGAAGAATGACTGGGGAGGACGGTCAGGCGTCGGGGGAGGGGCGGGCAGCCTCGAACGGCCGGCCTCCCACGACGGTGCCCCACACGCCGATGTCGCGGACGGCCATCGGCTCGACGGTGAGTGGGTTGTCTTCGAGCACCGTGAAGTCGGCGGCCTTGCCGCATTCGATCGTGCCGAACTCGTGATCGAGATGGAGCTGATGGGCCGACCCGAGCGTGACCGCCTGCAGCGCGGACTCGGGCGATATCCGTTCGTGCTCGCCGAGGATCCGACCCGACGGTGTGACGCGATTGATCGCGCACCACATCGTGTGGAGCTGTCCGAGTGGCGTGACGTTGGCATCGCTGTGCAGCGAGAACGACACTCCTTCGCGTTCCGCCGTCGCGCAGGGCTCCATACGCCGCGCGCGTTCCGGACCGATGGTGATGTCGTGGTGCTCGTCGCCCCAGTACCAGAGGTGATTGGCGAAGATGTTGGCGCACATGCCGAGCCGTGCCATCCGGCGAAATTGTGCCGACGTGGTGAGCTGCGAGTGCTGCACCGTGTGCCGGTGATCGAGCCACGGGTAGTCGATCACGAGCTGTTCGACCGTGTCGATCCACGCATCGATCGTCAGGTCGCCGTTGCAGTGCGTGTGGATGTTGATCTTACGCTCGTGGAAGGGTCGGCACATCTCGACGAGTTGCGCGGGAGGCACCATCCACTGTCCGTGGTCGGTTCCGGAGTAGTACCCGGGCCAACCCATCTTGGCGGTGAATCCCTGGATGGATCCGTCGAGCACGATCTTGAGGCCGGCGGTGCGGAGCTTGTCGGTGTCGCCGCGGCGAAGCTCGATCACCGCCTCGGCCGCGTCCGTCCAGTCGGTGCTGCCCGGCGGCAGTGCGGCGAGATGGCGCTGGAGGACACGAGCCGGGAACTCGACTCGATCGACGACCGTGTGCCAAACGGTCTGGCCGTCAGGCCGTCCGATGCCCGACGCGGCGAGATCGCACACCATGGTCACGCCCTGATTCGCACAGATCTGGCCCAGCGCGTCGATGGCCGCCGGATCATTGATGGTGCGCAGCAGTATCTGCACGGCCGATGCGGCGAGCGCCATCGCGGGCATTTCCTGGAGCTCGCCGTTCGGCTCGCCCTGCGCATCGCGGGCCACGCCGGGTGTTGCAGCGTCACGGCCGATCGCGTGCCGTTCGAGCATCGCCGTGTTGACGGTGGCGAGGTGGGCGCTCGCATGGAACACGAAGATCGGGCGTTGCAGCGACACGCGATCGAGGTGGTCCCGGGTGAGGCGTGCTTCGTCGCGGAAGTAGATCGGGTCGAAGCCGCCGACGATGATCGGCTCCGCCGATCCCGCGGTCGCTGCGTCGAGTTCGCGCAGCCGGTCGAGTAGGGCGTCGTAGGTCCGGATTCCTCGAGCGGTCCCACCGTCGACGCGGTGGCGGTCGAACCAGCCCACGTAGGGCAGCAGCGAGAACGCGCCCTCGAGGGTGTGCGCGTGCGCCTCGATCATCCCGGGCACGAGGACGTGATCGGCGAATCGGCGATCGATGGTGTGTGGACCCCAGCTCGCACACTCGTCGATCGATCCGGCGGCGAGAATTCGTCCGTCGCGCACCGCGACCGCCTCGGCCGCCGGCTGGGCGGGGTCCATCGTGACGACGGTCCGGGCAGGAAAGACGGTGGTCTCGCTCACTCGCGCAACGTAGTCGTCGGACCGTCCGGCTCAGGACAGCAGCGGTGCCACCTCGGTCGCGATGAGATCGAGGTGGTCGAGATCGGCGAGGTCGAGAACCTGCAGGTAGATGCGGGACGCGCCGGCGTCGCGCCAGCGGTTCAATGTCGCGGCCACCTCCTCGGGCGTTCCGGCCGCGCCGTTCTCACGGAGCTCATCGGGCTGACGACCGATGGCTGCTGCCCGCCGTGCCACCTCCGCCTCGTCGGCACCACAACACACGACGAGCGCACTGGAGAACGTCATCATCGTCGGGTCACGGTCGATGGCCTCACAGGCTGCGATCACGCGATCGTGTTGCGCGCCGAAGAAGTCGATCGGCACGAACGGGGCGTTGAACTCGGCGGCGAAGCGCGCCGCGAGTGCCGGGGTGCGACGCTTCCCGCCACCGCCGATGATGATCGGCAACGGTGCCTGCACCGGCTTCGGCAGACCCGGTGAGGCGGCGATCGGGTAGTGGCCGCCGGGCGACTCGAACGTCTCACCGACCGGGCTGGCCCACATGCCCGTGATGATCTCCAACTGCTCCTCGAGCCGGTCGAATCGTTCGCCGAGCGGCGGGAACGGAATGCCGTACGCCTGGTGCTCGGCGTCGTACCAGCCCGCGCCGAGTCCGAAATCGACACGGCCGCCCGACATCTGGTCGACCTGGGCGACCGATACCGCGAGCGGACCGGGATGGCGGAACGTCGCCGAGGTCACGAGCGTGCCGAGCCTGATCGTCGAGGTCTCACGCGCCAGCGCTCCGAGCGTCACCCACGCGTCGGTCGGGCCCGGAAGCCCGGACGCCTCACCCATCGCGAGGTAGTGGTCGCTGCGGAAGAACGCGCCGAAGCCGAGTTGCTCGGCTCGCCGGGCGACGGCCAACAGGTCGTCGTAGGTGGCGCCCTGCTGAGGTTCGGTGAAGATGCGGAGGTCGGCGATGTCCATGTCGCGCAGGGTATGGCCGAGTACGTCCGGTCGCATCGCGGAGCGCGCGTGTCCTCGGCGTCGGCGCGTGATGGAACACTTGCGGGATGAGCACATTTGCACAGCACGGTCGACCCGTCGACGATGTGATCGCGGAACTCGTCGCCCTTCGCGCCGACGACGTGCGATGGAAGGACGGCCGGACGTTCGGCCTCGTCTACGACGGAGGGCCCTCGGTGCACGCGGTTGCGGAAGCAGCGGCCCAGCTGTTCCTGCACGAGAATGCGCTCAACACGCAAGCCTTCCCGTCGCTGCGCCGGATCCAGGCCGACACGGTCGGATGGACGGCGAGCCTGCTGCACGGCGACGATCTCGTCGCCGGCTTCCTGACGAGCGGCGGGACCGAGTCGATCCTGTGCGGGGTACTGGCCGCACGCGAGCGGGCGCGGGAGGAACGCGGCATCACCGAGCCCGAGATCGTCCTACCGGAGTCGGCGCATGCTGCGTTCCACAAGGCCGCGCACAACTTCGGTCTCACCGTCCGCAAAGCTCCCGTGAAGGCCGACTGGACCGCCGACGTTGAAGCGATGGCCGAACTGGTCGGAAGCGACACGGCGCTGGTCGTCGGGTCGGCGCCGCAGTACCCGCAGGGGGTCCAGGACGACATCCCGGCGATCGCCGCACTGGCGGCATCGGTCGGTGCGAACTGCCACGTCGACGCATGCATGGGTGGATTCGTGCTGCCGTTCGCCGAGATGCTCGGACGGGAGGTGAAGCCGTGGGACTTCCGCGTCGAGGGCGTCACCACGATCTCGGCCGACATCCACAAGCTCGGGTACGCGCCGAAGGGTGTGTCGGTGATCCTCCATCGGACGAAGGAGTCACGCCGCTTCCAGACCTTCGTGTTCGACGACTGGCTCGGTGGGTTCTATGCGTCGCCGAACATGCAGGGCACGCGATCGGGCTTGCCGATGGCATGTGCCTGGGCGGTCATGTCGCACCTCGGCATCGACGGCTACGTCGAACTCACCCGTCAGACCCTGGCCAACGCGGATCAGCTGCGGTGCGGCATCGCCGAGATCGACGGCATCACGGTCCTCGGTGACGGGAAGTTCCACCTCGTGGCGATGGCGGCCGATCCCGAATCCGATCGAGAGGTCGACATGTTCGCGGTCGGCGACGCATTGCTGGCCAAGGGGTGGTACCACGATCGTCAGACACCGCCGGACAACCTGCACTCCACCGTCAGCAACACGAACACGGGCGTGATCGATGTGTACCTGGGCGACCTCGCGGACTGCGTCGACGAGGTGGGTACCACGCGGGCAGCCGATCGAACCACGACGTACGCGACGCTCGAATAGGACGCTCGACGGCGCAGCAACGCTGCACTCGGAAGCGTGGTCCCGACATCGTCCCAGAACACTGGGCCGATCCGGAGCGATGCGGTACTGTCGACAGCCTATGAAGCAACGATTCGGGCATCGTTCAATTGCTGTGGTTGCGCTCGCCGCGATCACGCTCGCCGCATGTGGCGGGGGTGGTGGTTCAGACTCCGAGTCCTCGGACACCGCGGCCCCTGTCGAGGACACCGACGTCGAGACCACGGTCGCCGACACTGAGCCCGAAGAGACCACTCCGGACACCGAGCCCGCTGACACCGAGCCAGACGCCGGTGGGATCGATGCGATCCAGCAATCGGTCATCCAGATCGAGGCGATCGGCACCATCCGTGACCCCGAGGTGGGCTTCACCGACGGGAGCGGACGCGGCTCCGGCTTCATCATCTCCGAAGACGGTCTCGCCGTCACCAACAACCACGTGGTGACCGGCGCCGCGACCCTCGAGGTCTTCATCGGCGGTGACACCACGGAGAGCTACAACGCAACCGTGCTCGGCGTGTCCGAGTGCAACGATCTCGCCGTGATCGACATCAACGAGGACGATCCGCTGACACCGCTCGTCTGGTTCGACGGTGAGATCAGGACAGGTCAGGACGTCTACGCCGCCGGGTTCCCGCTCGGCGATCCCGAGTTCACGCTGACCAGGGGCATCGTGTCCAAGCTCGAAGCGGGCGGCGACACCAGTTGGGCCTCGATCGACTCGGTTCTCGAGCACGATGCCGCAATTCAACCCGGCAACTCGGGTGGCCCGCTCGTCACACCGGAAGGCGCCGTCATCGGCGTCAACTATGCGGGCGGCAGCCCGACCAACACCGAGCAGTTCTTCGCGATCGACACGGACCGAGCCCAGAAGGTCGTCGACCTGCTGAAGGAGGGCGACTTCGAGTCGCTCGGCGTGAACGGCCAGGTCGTGTACGACGAAGAGGCCGGCATCGTCGGTGTCTGGGTCGCAGGCGTGGCCCCGGGATCCCCGGCCTCGGAGGTCGGTCTGCTCCCTGGCGACATCATCCAGACGATGAACGGCATCACCATCGGCACGGACGGAACGATGGCCGACTACTGCGACGTGCTGCGCACGTCCGGCGACAATCCGATCAAGATCGAGGTGTTGCGCTTCGACACCGAGGAGATCCTCACCGGCGAGATCAACGGCGACGAAGACGGCGTCCTGACCCAGACCTTCTCGTTCGCTCAGGCCGTCGAAGAGGAGACGGAGGTGACGGAAGGTGGTGTCGCTGCGACGTACGACAGCTACACCACGATCGTCGACGACACCGGTGCACTGACGATCGACCTGCCGACGGAGTGGGCGTCGCTCGACACGGCACCGATCACCCTCGACGACGGAACCGTGCTGCCGCAGATCACCGGTGCGCCGGACCTGACCTCGTACTACGAGACCTGGGACACCCCCGGCATCTTCTTCTCGGTGGTGCCCAATGCTGACATCCTGACCGTGTTGTCGACCTTCGCTCCCGGCGACGCGTGCACGGACGCTGGCCAGTTCGAGTACCAGGACGCCGCGTTCCTCGGCACCTACCAGCTGTGGACCGGCTGCGGAGGTACCGACACGATCTTCGTGGTGCTCGGAGCGTCCAAGCTGGACGGTTCGGGCGAGGTGTCGGTCATCACCGCTCAGATCGTGACCGACGCTGACCTCGACGCCCTCGACCAGGCGTTCGCAACGTTCAACACCACGTACTGACCTCGGGCAACGTTCCGCGACGGTGAGGGTCGCGGGCGTCAGTTGATCTGGCGCTCGCGATCCTCCCAGTACGGCGCACGAAGCTTGAACTTCTGCAGCTTGCCGGTGGATGTGCGGGCGAGTTCGTCACGGAACTCCACCCGCTTGGGGCACTTGTAGCTGGCGACCCTCGTCTTGGCCCAGGCGATCACGCCATCCTCGGTCAGTTCGCTCCCTGGCGCTTTCACGACGAGCGCGGTGACGAGCTCTCCCCACTTCTCGTCGGGGACCCCGATCACCGCGACCTCGGTCACGTCGGGATGCTGGAAGATCGCGTCTTCCACCTCGATCGACGACACGTTCTCGCCTCCCGAGATGATGACGTCCTTCTTGCGATCGGAGATGACCACGTAGGAATCGTCGTCGATGACGCCGCCGTCGCCGGTGTGGAAGAAGCCGTCGTGGATCGCTGCGGCGGTCGCTTCGGGCTGGTCCCAGTATCCGTCCATCACCATGTTGCCCCTGACCAGCAGTTCGCCGTCCGTGCTGAGGGCCATCGTCGATCCGACGACGGGCGCGCCGGCGCGGTTGAGCTTCACCGCTCGTTCGGCGGGTGAGAGATCGTCGAACTCGGCGCGGGTGCGGTTCATGGTGATGAGTGGTGTGGTCTCGGTGAGCCCGTAGATCTGGACGAACTCCCAGCCGAGTTCGGTCTCGGTGCGCTCGATGGTGCGTGTGGGCGGGGGTGCACCGGCGACGACGATTCTGACGCGGCCCCGTCCCGGAATGTCCCGACCGGTCGTCGACGCCCAGTCGGCTGCGGCGTCGAGCACGACGTTCAGCACTGCCGGAGCACCACACATGAGTGTGACGCCGTGCTGTTCGATCCGGCGGAGGATCTCCATGCCGTCGACCTTGCGCAGAATGACGTGTTCCCCGCCCATTCCGGTGACGGCGTAGAGCATGCCCCATCCGTTGCAGTGGAACTGAGGCAGCGTGTGGAGGTACACGTCGCGGTCGCTCACGCCCATGTGCCAGCCGAAGACCGACGCGTTGAGCCACAGGTTGCGGTGCGTCAGCTGTACGCCCTTCGGCCGAGCGGTCGTCCCCGACGTGTAGTTGATCGTGGCGGTCGCGTCCTCGTCGGCTTCCCAAGCGACGGGCTCGACATCGAAGAGCATCGTCGCGGCGTCCGCTTCGGCGCCGATGACGAAGCGGTGCTCGCACTCGATGTCAGCGAGCGATTCTGCGAGCTCGGGGTCGACGAACAGAACTCGGGCGCCGGAGTGTTCGACGATGTAGCGCACCTCCTCGGCCACGAGCCGGAAGTTGATCGGCACGAGCACTCGGCCCGACCCCGACACGCCGAACAACGCCGTCAGCAGGCGAGCGGAGTTCTGGCTCACCATCGCCACCCGCTCGCCGACGCCGATGCCGAGCGCATCGAGCCCCGCTGCCATCGCAGTGGCGCGGCGTGCCATCTCCCGGTACGTGATCGAATCCCACGACTCGGCGGGCTGGTCGGGCTCGTCGACGATGGCGACCCGATCGGGGTAGACCAACTCGGCGCGGCGGAGGAAATCGTTGACGGTGAGTGCGACCTTCATGGTCGTGAACCTATTCGGCGGATGTGCCCACCCTGCACGTCAGCGGCCAGGGGCGGTGACGCTCCATCGAGAGCGCGAGATCGAGCAGCATCGGTTCGGTGAAATGGCGGCCCACGATCTGCAGGCCGATCGGCAATCCGTCGACGAACCCGGCGGGCACGGAGATCGCCGGGTTGCCGTGCATGTTGGCGGGGAACGTGAGGCGACCGTTGATCTTGGCCCCGGCTTCGATCCCGCCGAACACGGACGGCAGTGGACCCTTCGCATCGAAGGCGACGTCGGGGTTGCTCGCGGTGATCACGAAGTCGACCCCGTGGACGGGGTCGAAGATTCGAGCCATCGCTTCATTGATGTCCATGCGGGTGTGTTCGATCCGGGCGCGAACGGCGGCGTCGTACTTGCCGGCGGTCATCTCCAACGCGGCGCGCATCGGAGGGGTGAGGTCGTCGGCGCAGTCGGGCCAGAGATCTCCGAGGTCGGCGGCGATGCTGAGCGTCCCCGAGATCGACCAGGCGGCACCCATCCGCGGAACGTTGGTGTCGACGGCGTCGGTGCGGGTGAGGCCGCAGTCGTCGATCAGCGCCGTCGCCGACTCTTCGAGGATCTCCCACATGATCGGCGACACGATCGCACCGCCCCAGTCGTCGACGACGGCGACCCGACTTCCACGGAGTGCGTCCAGATGCGAGCCGAGGCCGTTCTCCCAACCGTCGACCCGCGGCAGGCTCAGCGGATCGGTGGGATGGTGTCCGTTGGTCACGTCGAACCAGCGGGCGGTGTCGCGAACCGATCGGCTCAGGCAGCCGGTCGAAACGGTGAGGTTGCCGTATTCGGTGCGCGGTCCGAGGGGAATTCGACCGAACGTCCCCTTGAGCCCGACCAACCCGGTGAATCCCGCGGGGATTCGAATCGATCCACCGCCATCGCCGCCGGTGGCGATCGGCAGGAGGCCTCCGGCGACGACGCTCGCCGACCCGCCCGACGAGCCACCGGGGCCCCGTTCGATGTTCCACGGATTGTGGGTCACCCCGTGGAGCAGTGTGCGGGTCAGGTTGACGCCGCCGAACTCGCTGGCGGTCGTCTGCGCGGCCAGGACTGCGCCACCGTCGGCGACCAGACGCGAGACCATCGTCGATGTCGTCGTCGCGACCCGGTCCTTGAGCGGGATCGATGCCTCGGTGTCCGGCCACCCCTCGACCTTGGTCAGTTCCTTCACCCCGACGGGAACGCCGCCGAACGGCTTGCTCACGTCGGCGTGATCAGCTGCGCGACGCGCCGTTTCACGGTCGGCGAAACAGACCGCGTTGAGGGTGCTGGCGTCGATCGCGGCGTACGACGCCTCCAGTTCCTCGCGTGGCGACCGGCGTCCGGCCCGGAACTCGTCGACCAGTCCGACGGCGTCGCCCTGCCAGGTGTCGGAGCCCTCGTCGATCATGGACACAGGGGGATCTCGGTGGTGGTCATGCGGGTGACTGTACGTCGGAGGTGCCGCGCGAGACGATCGCCTACGATCGCCGTCGTCATGGACTCTCGCACGTTTCTCGGGCTCGAACCGACGCACAACCCCTTCCGGTGGAAGCTGCCGGTCACCATCGGGATCAGCGCCGGCGGGCAGTTCCTGTTCGGGGGATCCGGCCTCGCCGCGGCGATCGCTGCGATGGAGTCGACGTCGGGCCGGGAATGTGTGTGGGCGACGGGCCAGTATCTGTCCTACGCGAAGCCGGGCGAGGTCGTCGACATCGACGTGACCATCGCGGTGTCCGGTCATCAGATCACGCAGGCACGAGCGGTGTGTCACGTCGCCGATCGCGAGATCCTCACCGTCAATGCCGCGCTCGGCGACCGGCCGATGGAGGTCAGTGGCCAATGGGAAGCCATGCCGACAGGCCTCCCGGCTCCGCTGGACTGCCCGGTTCGACCGAACCCGCACGATCTTTCCGACTCGATCAGTGCCCGACTCGACCAGCGAATGGTCAAGGGTCGGCCGATCGAATCGTTCGACGGAACACCCGGCGACGGCCAGACGATGCTGTGGGCGAGGATCCCCGACGTCCTCACCGACGTCGACGCACCGACGCTCGCCATTCTCGGTGACTTCGTGCCGATGGGGATCGGCCAGGCGCTCGGCGCCGCTGCCGGCGGCAACAGTCTCGACAACACGCTGCGCGTGGTTCGGCTCGTTCCGACCGAGTGGGTGTTGATGGACATCCGCATCCACGCCGTCGAGCGCGGCTTCGGCCACGGCTTGGTCCACATGTTCGCCGAGGACGGAACCCTGATGGCCACCGCAAGTCAGAGCGTCATCGTGAGGTTCTGGAAAGACCGATAGGCGGGCCGCCGCAAGTTCTATGGAATAGGCGGCACAGTGCGAGATACTGGTATTGCGGGTCCATTGCGGGCGCTGCATCGTGGAGCGGGAGAGCGGCATGAATTCCCAACTGGACAATGGTGGACGTCGGCGTTTGTGGCGGTCGCGGTGGGCTGCGATCGGCGCCGCCGTCGCAGTGTCGCTCGGTGGCGGTGGCGTGTTTCTCGTCAACGCCGCGGCGAGTTCGCCGTCGGCCGTGATCACGATCGACCCTGTTCGAATTCTTGATACGCGTGATCCGGTGAATGTCGGTCTGCCCGGCCCGTTCGTCTCGGCGGTTTCGCAGAAGTTAATCGTCGCCGGCCCGGTCGCGACGACGACAGGCTCACAGACGGTGGTGCCGATCGGTGCAACGGGTGTCCTGCTGAACGTCACGGCAACCGGCTCGACAGCGAACGGATTCATCTCGATTCGTCCGGGCGACGCGACCGGTGCTCCGGCGACGTCGTCGCTCAATGTCACTGCGGGGATCACGATTCCGAACGCGGTCACCGTCGCGTTGCCGACGGCCGGTGCGAGTGCCGGTTCGATCGACATCACGTGGGATGCCCTTGGCGTCGCGGGCCCGACGACCGACGTGATGATCGACGTCGTCGGCTATCTCGTTGCGGGCGCACCCGGGCCAACGGGTCCGGCCGGGGCAAACGGTGTCTCGGGGATCGTGGTCCGAGTTGCGCCGCTGACGGCATTCAGCGGGAAGACGACCGGCAGCGCGCAATGCAACGCCGGGGAAGTGGCGACTGGCGGCGGCTTCTACTGGACCAACGTGCCGACGCAACCGATGTACGTGATTGATCAGGCAGCTGCTACCGGTGCGACGGTGATCACCACCTCGGGTGGCATCCCGAACCGATGGTTCGTCGAGGTCTACAACGGCTCGGGCTCGACTCAACCCGGCACGGTCCAAGTGATCTGTGCGATCGCCGGGACACCGTCGGCTCCTGACCAAGGTGCGACCGAGGGCGATTCCACAGGCCGTCCATAACCCAAGTGCGGGTGCACGACGCCCGCCGCTGTTCGCGTCTCGACGGTGGCGGACGGCACCGGTCGTTCCTGCCGCAGCCCGGCGCGTACAGTCGGCGGTCATGGCACTCCCTGTTCGACCTGGCATGACGGTTCCGCTCCCGGGGCCGCTCCACAGTCATCAGGCCAAACTCGCTGAGCTGGCCGATCTCGGCTACACCGACATCTGGTCGGCCGAGTCCGATGGTGCCGATGCGTTCACCCCGCTGGCCCTCGCCGCCGCGTGGGAGCCGAGGTTGCGTCTCGGCACGGCGATCGTCCCGGCCTACACACGAGCGCCTGCGTGCTTCGCCCAGAGCGTCGCCTCGATGGCCGATGCCGCCCCGGGTCGGTTC
>JANNNB010000030.1:0-1555 GCA_031398325.1 Actinomycetes bacterium | reverse complement strand
GAAGAGTACGTGCCGCTCGACAGCGATGACTGGACGACCCAGGTCGCCAAGATCGCGGCGGCCAAGCCTGACTTCGTGTTCAACACGATCAACGGCTCGTCGAACGTGGGCTTCATCAAGGCCTACGACGAGGCTGGCCTCGGTGCCGACAACTCGCCGATCATCTCGGTGTCCATCGCCGAGGAAGAGGCACCGTCCATGGGTGTCGACCTGACCGGTCAGTACGCCGCATGGAACTACTTCCAGAGCGTCGACAGCCCCGTGAACACGACCTTCATCGAGGCCTTCCAGGCCAAGTACCCGGGTCGCCCGACCTCGGACCCGATGGAAGCCGCCTACACGTCGCTGTACCTCTACAAGGGCATGGTCGAGAAGGCTGCGTCGTTCTGCGTCGACGCCATCAACGCCTCGTCCGACGGCGTCTCGTTCGAGGCACCGGAAGGCACGGTCACGATCAACGGTGAGAACCACCACATCGCCAAGACCGGCCTCATCGGCCAGATCAACGCCGAGAACCAGTTCGACATCGTGTGGACGTCCGAAGGCCCGATCGAGCCCGACCCGTTCCTCGAGGGTTACGACTGGTGGGATCCGGCCGCCGGCTGAGTTCCTAGCTCACAACGATTGGTCGTCGGGGGTGCCGTGTGCGGGCACGGCACCCCCGAGTGGCCCGTTCAAGTACGCCGCCCCTGTACGACAACGATCTCGAAAGCACACGACATGGATGTCTTCACCACACCCTTTCTCACCGGTACCGCGACCGGCGCAATCCTCTTGCTCGCTGCCCTCGGCCTGACGCTCACCTTCGG
The DNA here is from genome assembly GCA_031398325.1 of Actinomycetes bacterium. Lineage (GTDB taxonomy): Bacteria > Actinomycetota > Acidimicrobiia > Acidimicrobiales > Ilumatobacteraceae > Sva-07. Next base: position 746 of record JANNNB010000030.1, on the reverse strand, counting down.
CCAGATGGGCGTGATCAACATGGCCAACGGCGAGTTCCTGATGGTCGGCGCCTACGCCGCCTACGTCACCCAGCAGGTGGTGCACAGCCCCGGCCTGTCGATCGTGATTGCACTGCCGGTGGCGTTCGTCTTCGCCGGCTTCCTGGGCTTACTGCTCGAAGTCTCGATCATCCAATGGATGTACAAACGGCCTCTCGACACGCTGCTCGTGACCGTCGGTGTTTCGTTGGTGCTCCAACAGCTCGCGCAAGACATCTTCGGCGCACAGGGCGACCCTGTCACCGCACCGAGTTGGCTCGGTGGCCGCATGTCGGTGTTCGGTTACGAGTGGCCGCACCGCCAGCTGTTCACGATCATCCTCGCGATCAGCTCACTCGCCGCCTTGAGCGCGGTCCTGAAGTACAGCTCGTTCGGCCGCCAGATTCGGGCGACGGTGCAGAACCGTGAACTCGCCGAGACGCTCGGTGTCTCCACCCGCAGCGTCGACCGCATCACGTTCTTCCTCGGCTCCGGCCTCGCCGGCGTCGGTGGGGTCGCCATCGCACTCATCTCCGGCACCAACCCCACACTCGGCACCTCGTACATCATCCCCGCCTTCCTCGTCGTGGTCGTTGGCGGCGTCGGCCAGCTGAAGGGAACGGTGATCGCCGCCTGGGTCGTGGGCGTCGTGACTGCGTTCCTCACCGACTGGATCAGCGGCAGCATGGCGCAGGTCATCACCTTCGCCCTCGTGGTGGCGTTCCTCA
>JANNNB010000215.1:0-4658 GCA_031398325.1 Actinomycetes bacterium | reverse complement strand
ACGCCTACGTCTTCGGCTTCGTGCTGACCGAGGTGAACCTACCCTTCGGGGCCGGCGAGGCCGCAGAATACCCGATCTGACGGATCAGGTCGGCCAGGCTTTCGTACCTGCCGAAGTCCTCGGCGAACTCGCCGTCGTAGGCGGTCGACTCCCATTCGGGATGTTCCTGCACGAGCAGCGCATACTCGTGCTCGGCGTGGTCCTCGAAGTCGGCGTTCAGCCGGTAGCTCCACTTGGGGCGTACTACGTACAGGATCCACGACAGTTGGTAGTACGCGAAGGCGAGTATCTGCGGGATGACCCGGCTGCGCACCAGACCCCGCCGTTGGCCGGCGGTCAGCTCCTCCATGATCAACAGGTGCCACTGCTCGTTGTCCTGTTCCCACCGGGCGGTGCGCACACGATCGAAGACCTGCCGGGCGAAACCCGGCTCGCTGGCCGTGTGGGTCACCGCCACGTAGGCGACGTTCTCCCACGCCTGGTAGGGCACCCTCGCGACGAGCTCGAGGACCCTGAACTTCTCGAGCGAGCGTTCGCGGCCATACAACGCGTCCATGGTGGCAAACAGGATCTTGGCGGCGAACGAGTGGCGCCGCATCGGACTGGCCAGAGTGGTGGCCTGCGCCGCGACGAGGTCATCATGCTGGAGCCGTTCGATCGGTCCGAACGGAGCACGCGATCCGATCGCGTCCGACACTGGCCCCGGCCACACGTCCGCACCCGGCCCGCCGCTCACGATCGCGACCTCATGATCAGTTCGGCGATCAGTCGCTCGACGAGGTCCCACGGCACCGGCTCGGCGTATCGGAACTGGACCGTGTCCTTCGCTGCCCGGTACGGCTCGATCCCGTCCTCGAGATCCCCATCGAGCCGGGCGATGGGATAGAGGCCGATGTGGCGTTTCCAGGCTCCGAGGTGGACGAAGTACTGCCCCTCGACGACGAAGCACGGCATCTGGTACCTGATCGTCTCACCGACATCGGGTGCCGCCCGAAGGATGACATCACGAAACTCGGCTGCGATCCGCTGCGCGTCCCCTTCGAGTGCGTCGAAGTAGGCATCGACGGGGGTGGGCGGTGCGACGGTCATCGTTGGTGCTCCTCGGCTGGGTGGGCCGTCCACGGTGGCGGCCCGACGCCGATGCGCGGCAGCGACGACGCCACCTGACCGAAGCGTTCGGAGCCCGACGTCCATTCGGCGTGCGCCTGGCTGACCTCTTCACGGTCGCGGGCGACGTAGTTCCACCACATCAGGATCGGCTCGGGAAACGGCACACCGCCGATCAACAGCGCGCGTGACGACGTGGTCGCCCGCAACAGAAGCTCGGCGCGGCCCAGACCCAGATACGCCAGAACCCCTGGCTGGATGTGACCGCCATCGATCGCGACCTCCCCGTCCATCACCACGACTGCGTATTCGAACGACGGTTCGAGCGGGATCGGGCTCTCGCCGCCGTGCAGGTCGAGGTCGACGCCCACGTGGTCGGTGTCACGTCGCGCCGGGGACGAGGCCCCGGCGAAGTCACCGACGAGCACGGACGCAACGCCGGCATCGAGCTCGACCTGGGGGAGCGATGCATGGTGTTCGAAGTCGGCACCGTCGTGACGGGTGGCGGTCGGCTGTGCGACCCAGAGCTGCGCGCCCTGCAGCTCGCCCGCGTAGCTCGTGGCCTCCTCGGCGTGTGAGACACCGTGGCCGGCAGTCATCAGATTGAGCTGTCCCGGGCGGATCACCTGTTCCGAACCGACGCTGTCGCGGTGCAGGACCTCGCCGGCCAACAGCCAGGTGACCGTCTGCAAACCGATGTGCGGGTGCGGCCCGATGTCGAGCCCGCGGTTGGGAGTGACCGTCGCTGGACCCATGTGGTCGACGAAGCACCACGCGCCGACGGTTCGGCGGGAGCGCTGCGGCAGGGCGCGTCGAATCGTCACGCCGCCGAGTTCCGTCATCCGACTGTCGGAGACCTCCACCGTGGCGTCGACGACGGAGTCGGTGGCGAGCCGCACGCTCGGCGCGTCCGAGTCCGACACGGGGCCACTCACCCCGGTCGTTCTAGTCGATTTCCGGTGCCGGTGCGGCGCGCCGAATAGACGACGGCCGTTTCCGGCAGCCGGCATCGAATCACAGATCGAGCATCGACGCCGGTACGTTCCCATTCCCCCTGCGCGCAGCGCACCGACACCAGGAGCTCTCGTGCCACCAACGCCCGTCACCGACGTCGCCCCGAAGAAGAAGACCGGACGGCCGACCAAGGCGGCAGGACGCGGGGTCCGCAAGGTGAACCCACCCCGCGACAAGCCCATCAAGTCGGTCGACGGAAGCATCAACGCCCGCCTCCGCTACAAGTTCGACACCGCCCTGTCCAGAGGGCCGTCGGTGGTCATCACCTGGCTCGGCCTCGTCACCCTGGCACTTATCGTGCTCACCGCGCTCATCCTGACCGCTTTCCGACTGACCGGCATCGGGGGTGGCGAACGGCTCGGGGTGTTCGAAGCGATGTGGCAGTCCATGCTGCGTGTCGTCGATGCAGGTTCCTTCGCCGGCGACACGGGTTGGCCGACCCGACTGGTCGCGCTGGCCATCACCATTGCGGGCATCTTCATCGCCGGCAGCCTCATCGGACTCATCGCCAACGCCGTCGACCAACGCATCGAGGAGCTCCGCAAAGGGCGCAGCAAGGTCCTCGAAACCGACCACACCCTCATCCTCGGCTGGTCATCACGGGTCCCATCGATCGTCGCCGAGCTCGTCACCGCCAACGAGTCACGCAAGAAGGCGGCCATCGTCGTCGTCGCCAACGGCGACAAGACCGAAATGGAAGAGCGACTCCGCGACGCAATTCCAGACACCAAGACGACCCGCATCGTCGTGCGCAGCGGCGCGCCCTGGGAAGCCAGAAACCTCGAGATCGCCAACCTCAACGGTGCCCGATCGGTCATCATCGTCGGCGACGGAAACGACACCGGAACGGTCAAGACACTCCTCGCCATCCGTGGCGTGCGCAGCGACGACACGACCGAGCAAGCTCACGTCATCGCCGAGGTCACCGACATCGCCACCGCCCAATCGTTGCGATCCCTGTTCGGCGCGGAGCTCGTCACCGTCAGCTCCGATGCCGTCGTCGCCGAGCTCACCGCCCAGGCCTGCCGGCAACGAGGACTCTCCGGTGTGTTCCACGAGCTCCTCGACTTCGACGGCGACGAGCTGTACTTCGCGCCGTTCCCCGAACTCGTCGGCGCCACCTACGCCGCGGCCCAGATGTCGTTCGACAAGAGCGCCGTCGTCGGGATCCTCGACGCCGCCGGTGTCGTCAAGCTGAACCCGCCGGCAGACCAACTCATCGCCGATGGCGACCAACTGATCGCGGTCGCAGAAGACGACTCGCTGTTCCTCGTCGACAGCAACGTCCGAACGGGAACCGTGCTCGACGGGCAACCAGCGGATGTGGAAACAGGCACACGGCGCATCGTCATCGTCGGCTGGAGCGGCCTCGGGCCCCGCGTGATCGCCGAACTCGACGAGTTCCTCGACGAACGCACCACCATCGAAGTGCTCATCGATCCCGCCCTCGTCGACGTCCGATCCGTGCGCGAACAGGTGCAAGCGTCGAACGTGTCACTCGAAGTCGCCGAACTCGGCGGCGGCCCGGAGTTCGTCGCCGCCCACGCAGCGCGCCGATCGTTCCACGAGGTGATCGTGCTCGGCTACCGCAACGTGATGACCGACGACGACGCCGACGCCCGCACGCTGCTCACCCTGCTCGCGTTCAACCAGGTTCGCCAGAACAACGACCTCGGGCCCGTCAGGATCGTGGCTGAAATGCTCGACCAGAACAACGCCACACTCGCCGAAGCCACAGGGGTCGACGACTTCGTCGTCAGCGACGAACTGACCAGCCTGATGCTCGCCCAGCTCAGCGAACGGCCCGAACTCAACCAGGTGTTCTCCGACCTGTTCGACCGCACCGGCTGCACCATCGAACTGAAGCCAGCCCAACGCTACGGCGCCCACACAGCCACGTGTTTCGCCGACATCGTCGTCACCGCCTCGGCATTCGGGCACAGCGCGCTCGGCTTCCGGAATGCCGCCACTGGCGAAGTCGTCGTCAACCCGTCCAAGTCAGCGGTCATGACATGGACCGCAGACGACGAGATCCTCGTCATCTCCTAGAGGGTTGGCGCCATCGCCGGGAACAGCAGGCGGGACGACGACAAGACGGTGTTGATCGAGCTCGTGCCGACCGACGCATGCCGGAACTCCATGATCGCCGGGGTCGTCGGGTCCTGGTCGTCACTCGTGAGCACCAGCCGAATCGAGTGACCGGCCCGGAATCGTCGGGCGTTGGGTACGAGCGGGATCCGGTAGTGGACCACCTCCCCGACCGGCACGGCGACGGCGCGAGTGCACCGGAGCACCGGGGCTCCCGGGCGACTGGCGTCCTCGTCCACCTCGCGCAAACTGGCGCGAAGCCAGCCGCTCGTGATGTCGGTCACCGTTCCGTCGTCGGCGACGTCCTGGAGGGTGACGATCCACGCGGTGTCGGCCGCAGTGCTGATCGCGTCGAGGTGGAGTTCGACATCGCCGACCATGTCGAGGTCGGAATCCAACGGGACGCTGGTCCACGTGAGCATGGAGACCGGGTCGGTCGGGCTCACCTT
>JANNNB010000189.1:0-7881 GCA_031398325.1 Actinomycetes bacterium | reverse complement strand
GCGCCGGGTTCCCGTCGACGAAGGAGTTCGGAGGGACATCTCTCGTCACCACGCTGCCGGCCCCGACGATACTTCCGCGTCCAACCGTGACCCCCGGCAGGATCGTTGCTCCGAGTCGTATCCAGGTTCCATGTTCGATCGTGACGGGCCGGTTCGACTGTTCTCGCGACATCCGGGACGAAGATGGCCCCACCGGATGGTTTGCCGTGTAGATGCGAACGAACGGGCCGATACTCACGGAGTCGCCGATGTAGACGGGCGCATCGACATTGATGGTGACGTCGGTGGAGATGAGAACGTCCTCGCCAATCACCAGATTCTCGGCGAATCTCGTGCCACTCAGGATTCTCACCGGCCCGCCGAACGTCGTGTCCCTACCGATCTGGAATCCCGCCAGTCGATACAGGTGTGCGACGACAGGGCCAGCGCTGAATCGCGGCATGAGGTGGGCGACGGCGAGTGCCACGACATAGCGGGCGTGCACGCCGTGGACCATGACACGTGAGCGTCGTAGAACACGTCGCATCGATAGTCGCCTACGTCGCCGCCTGCGCGATGCGATCCACGGCAGCAGGGTAGCGCCGGGTGGGATGACGATGTCGGGAAGAACGTGTCGCCGGCGTGAATTCTGCGTGTCGAACCGGGTCGCTCCGACGACCGTGATCGGACGCTGTCGTCGCTTCGCTCGTCTCATGCCATCTCGGCTGCGGGCCTGGTGGTTCGGAACAGCGATCGTGGATGACGCAGGAATCGCCACGTGAAGAGCAATCCGGGCAGTGGATCCCGCCAATCGGCAACCGACCCGACATGCGGTGTTCGGAAGCGGCGTGCGAGGTCCGTGGCGGCTTGCCAACGACGAGGCCCGTGCGCGATCCGACTCAGCGCTCCGGACAGAACCAGCACTCCCTGGTGCCACGACGACACGGTTGGTGAGGTCCGGTGTCGCAGCGGCGGCAGGCGACGCCCCGTCATCGACTCGTACCAGAGAACGGGTAGGTCGCTGCCTCGGGCCATGTCGAACGTGATCTGGCCGAACGCCCGAGGATTGAGATCGATCGCCCAGTGCTCACCGGTGGGCTGGTGGACCAGCACCTCGAGTTCGAAGATTCCGGCACCGAGAACGCTCTGGACCGCGCTGACCGCAGCGTCGGCGAAATCGGGCGTGTCGGCTTTGTCGAAGCGTGTCGCGACACCCAGCCGGTCAGGCCATCCACCCACCTTCCAGCTGTGGGAGACGGCGAGCACGGTGCTGTCGGGGGCCAGGCATCCGGTGACGCTCAAGACGGCGTAGTCGGTGCCGCCGATGTACTCCTGGATCAATGGCAGTCCGAGATCTTCGTCGTGCCGAACCAGCACCCGCTCCGATCCGTGCACCTCGTAGCGATGGAACCGCCGTCGAAGCTCGTCCGGGTCGTTCACGATCGCGCCTCGGGTGATGCCGATTCCGACATGGGAGCGTGGCTTGAGCACGACGGGGTATCCGATGCGGTCGGCGATCTCGATCGCTTGGTCGAGGTCGGCCGGCGTTCCGCTCGCCGGCGTGGGGAACCCGACGCACTCCATCGCGGATGCAAACTCGTCCTTGAACAGGCAGCGTCGGACCGCATCCGCCTGCGGATGTCCGCCGGTATCGGCCCCCAGGATGTCGAAGGCCTCCATCACGTTGAACGCGACGTAGTCGGACGTGAGAGCAATCAGGTCGAAGTGGCCACAGGTCATCTCCTCGACCAGCCATTGGACGAACTCGTCCGAACCGTAGACCGGTGGGCACGTTCGACGCTCGGCGATGTACCTCGAGAACTTGCCGGCTGCAAACGTGGCGTGGGCGTACGCCACGATGGGTACCCCTCGCCGGCCGAGCGACCTCACCACGGCGATTCCGGGCGGAAGATCGATGTCAAAGACAGCGACGCGGGGAAGAACCTCTGTCGTCAAGATCGCTGTCCTGCGCTCGGCGATCGAGGAAACTCGAGGCCGTCGGCTGGCAGATCCCGGTCGACGAGATCCGTGAAATCTTCGCGTCGCCGTAGCTCGCGAACCTCGCTGTCGTATTCGACGATGGACGGTCGAGGAAAGGAGAACGACGTCGAGAACGGCACGAAGTACGCGCCGGCATCCATGACGGCGAGCACGTCGCCGACCTCCAGGACAGGCAGGCGCCACGAATAATAGAGCACATCCGACGGGGTGCAGATCGGGCCGACCAACCGATAGCTGGTGTCATGAGGGGCCGAGGGCTTCGAGACGTGGAACAACTGGTGGAATTCGTGTGGGAGAGGCTCGGCGATGTTCCGTCCACCGTCGAGCACCGCGTGTGACAGGGGCCCGTGCGAACTAACGTCGACGACGGACACGAGCAGCATCTGGGTGTCGCCCGTGAGCGATCGGCCGGGTTCCATGGCCACGATCGGCGAAGGCCATCCTCTCGAATCGAAGTGCTCGCGGGTCGCCTTGTGCGCCATCTGTGACGCCTGCGCCACGCTGATAGCTTCCTCGACGACGGGGGGTATCAGGTCCGTACCCAGCGCTCGGTGGAGTCGGAAGCTCCGGGCCGGGACGGAGGCGACGGTCGGGCACGCGAGGCTCCCGCCGTAGTCGATGATCGACGGTGTCCAATCGGTGTTGCGATGGACGTCATCACAGAGGTGGAGCACGTTCTGCAGGTGTGTTTGCCACTCGTCGCCGGAGCGGATGACGCCTCCACGGTGAACGTGCAGACCCGTCAGGTTCACGGAATCGTCGGCAAGCACGGATCGTATTGTGGCGGTGAGGCTGGGCGAGTCCGAGGCGATGCCGAACTGCCCTCCCCATGATCCGGGCACGGAGACGCGGATGCCGAGATTCACCACGGATCGTTCCTGGCGGGCGATCGCAGCGATGCGACGTGCTTCCGTGACCGAGTTGGCGTTGATCAGCCCCACCTCGTTGCGCACCGCAACGGCCAACGAGGCGTCGGACTTTGCTGGGCCGTTGTAGATGATGCGGTCGGGCGACACACCCAATTGCATCGCGAGCCAGAGCTCGTATGCGGAGATGACCTCGGCGCCGATTCCAGCGGCGTGAAGGCGTCGGAGTACACCCGGCACCGGATTGGTCTTGTACGAATAGAAAATGTCGGCGCCCCGACCCGCCCGGTGCGGCGCGACTGCCGCGGAGGCCGCCTCGTCGAGTCGTTCGGTGTCGACGAGGTACAGCGGAGTGCCGTGTTCCCTGGCGAGATCCTCCAGGTCGAGGCCACGCAACCACAACCGTCCCTCCTCGCGTGCTTCGAGGCCCCACTGGGCGAGGGGCAGATCACGGCGGGTCGGTTGTCGAGCCGCGACGAACGGTCCGACGCGTGACTTTACGACGGACTTGATGTTCGTTCGTACCGATTCCACCGACCCGTTCCGCCTTCCGTCGCTCGTCGTCCTGCCTGGGACCCCCGCTGCGAACGGACACTTCGAGAGGAAGTTCGGCCGCTGAGCGGTGGGGGCGATTGCGAGAGGCTACCGGTACGCGTCGCGCAAGGCGTTTGTAACATCTGCTCGATGCCTGGATCCTTGAAGATCAGTGTGCTGTTCGTCCACACGGCGACGCTGCCGCCCCTCGGCGCCGACACCTGGGTACAGAGCCGCATCATCGCCGGGTTGGACAAAACGACTCACGACGTTCATGTTGCCTGTGCGACCGGTCCGGTCGATCGTCCGACGCCGACGTTCGCAGTGATGAGGGAGATCCAGGGTGTCGACATCCTGCCGATCAGCCTCGGACCAGAACTTTCGCAACGCTCCGTGCTGGGAAAGCTGCGCGCGATCGTGGCGACGGTACCGGCGGTACTCCACCTCCTCAATCTCGTCGCCTATGTCATCCGCCACCGCATCGAAGTGATCCACACCACCGACCGGCCGCGTGACGCCTTCGCCTGCGTCCTGGTCGGTCGGTTCACACGCACCCCGTGCATCGTCCACCTGCATGTCGGCTTCAACCCCGACTGGATGGGCCGGGTGCTGCAATCGTCGATTCGCAAGGCTGACGCGCTCGTGGCGATCTCCGACTTCGTAGCGTCGACGCTCTCCGTTGCTGAACCCGTCGAGGGCACGGTGTACGTGGTGAGGAACGCGATCGAGACCACCAAGTGGTCGCCTGACATCGACGGAGGGCAGGCGAGGGCGGAGTTCGGGTTCGCGACCGGTGAGGTCGTGTTCATCACCGTCTGTCGTCTCTTCCCCGCGAAGGGTCCTGCGGAACTGATCGAGGCGTTCGGCCTCGTTCGCGCCGCCCGGTCGAACGTCAAGCTGCTCATCGTCGGCGAGGAGATGGTGCCGGGCTACTCCGCCCAACTGTCGAATCTCGTCGCGAACCTCGGCCTGACCGAATCGGTGGTGTTCGCCGGCCGGCGCAGCGACGTCCCTGCGTTGATGGCCGCTGCCGACGTGTTCGCGATGCCGTCGCACTACGAGCCGTTCGGGCTCGTCTACCTCGAGGCGATGGCGATGGAACTCCCGATCGTTGCACTCGATGATGGCGGAACACCCGAGGTGGTGGTCGACGGGGTCACCGGTCTCCTGTCGCCGTTCGGCGACACCGCCGCTCTTGCCGCCAATCTGGTCGGGCTCGCAGACGACAGCCCACTGCGTGATCGGATGGGCGGCGCTGGACGACAGCGCGTTCTGGCAGAGTTCGGGGTGGAACGGATGGCCAGCGACATGGCTGCGGTCTACCGGCTGGTAACCTCGGACCGAACAGCAGTGGTGTGAGACGAGGTGGAGGTTGGAGTGGGCGGTGCCGTCGACGAGGTACGACTGTGGTCAGCCGACGAGGTCGCCGATCTTCGGCGCGGCCTCGACGAAGACGGTTACTTCGTGCTGCCCGGTGTGGTCAGCGTCGAGCGGGTCGCCGAATTCCGGAGTCGGCTCCTCGAGGAATACGCCAGGGCCGAGAAGTTCAACGGGGGCGGAAGCTACAGCGGTCACTTGAATTGTTTCCCAGGCCGTGAGTCGCGCATGTTCTACGACGAGTTGGTTGCCGGCGGTCTGGTTCACGCAATCGGTGACCTACGGCCAGCACAAGCCGACGCGGTGCGGGCGACGCTCAACTTCAACCTGCCTGGAAGCGTCGCACAGCACTACCACACGGACGGGCTGTACACAGAGGATTTCCTGATCTGCAACATCGCAGTCGTCGACACCGACCTCACCAACGGCGCGATCGACGTGCTTCCCGGCACGCACCGCCGCTACCTTCCGTTTTGGGAGTACGCACTCGAGCGGAAGTACAAGTTGACCCGGCGGCTCGAAATGAACGCCGGTGACGTACTCGTCCGCCGCTCGACCCTGTGGCACCGTGGGATGCCGAACAAGTCCGACGTACCACGGCCGATGATGTCCATCACGTTCGGCGAGGCTTCGGCCCCTGTCGGCGATCCGTTCCTCGTGCACGACGGAGAGATGTTCTTCTACCCGAACTGGTTCAAGACGAGCCGGCTCGGGCGGCTTCGTGAGCGGACGTTCGTCGCGGTTCCGCGAAGCTATTCGACCTATCGATTCGTGAAGTCGCTTCGGGGCAAGCCCGGCTACTCGGCGTACTGACTGACTTGTCGGCGCGTGCCATCGAGTGGCCGATGCACTGCATGACGGTGCGATGTACGATCCCGGATCGATGAGGGCGTTCGGTGGGGCGGTCCGCAATTCAGCCAGATCCGTGTGGGCTCGCGTGACGGGTGCAGATCGTCGTGCGCGAGCACCCGGTGAGCCGCTGCGCGTCGCGTTCGTGCTCGAACAGAGCCTCGGTCATGCGACGCACAGCGACAATCTGGCTACGCTCGTCGGACCGACCGATCAGATCACGCCGTCGTTCCTCAAGGTGCCGTACCCCGTCTCTGGACTCGCCGCCAGGATCCCCGGATATGGGAACTGGACCGTTCGAGCGGGGCTGCGGGCTCGAGAGGCCGTCCGACGAGAGGCCCGAGACGTCGGAATCGACGTGATGTACGTCCACACCCAGGTGCCGGCAGTGCTCATGGGCCGTTGGCTGACACGAATCCCGACGATCGTGTCACTCGATGCAACACCGTTGCAGTACGACGAGATGGGGCAGGAGTACGACCATCGGCCGTCGTCGAGTCGCGTCGAGACATTGAAGACCAGAGTGAACCAGCGGTGCTTCGGCGCAGCCCGGCATCTCATCGTCTGGTCGGATTGGGCGCGTCAGAGCCTCGTGGACGACTACCTCGTCCCAGCCGAGAAGATCTCGGTGATTTCGCCGGGGGTCGACGTCGAGCGCTGGCGTCGAGCGCCGGGTGCGGTGCCATATGACGACGGTCCCGTGAGGGTGCTGTTCGTGGGGGGTGACTTCCGGCGCAAGGGCGGTCCCCAGTTGGTCGAGGCGATCCGCCGGCTTCGGTCGTCACTCGGGCCGGACGCGATCGAGCTGCACCTAGTGACGCGGGCTGCGGTCGAAGGCGAGTCTGGGATCGTGGTCCATCGCGACATGTCGGCGAACAGTTCGGCGTTGATCGATCTCTACCATCGTTGCGCGATCTTCTGCATGCCAACGCTGGCTGACTCCCTGGGAATCGTTCTCTCGGAGGCGGGGGCCAGTTCGATGGCGTTGGTGTCCACCGATGTCGGCGCGATCTCCGAATTGGTGCGCGACGGTGAGACCGGCCTGCTCGTGCCACCCGACGACGTCGATGCCCTCGTCGCAGTGCTCGAGCGACTGGTCGCGGACGAGCCGCTCCGCCGACGTCTCGGCGCTGCTGCACACGATCTCATGCTCCAACGACACGATGCACGGGTGAACGCGAACCGTATCGTCGAGCTGCTGACGGATCTTGGCGGGGGCTCGATCGTGCCGTCGGACGGCTAGCTCACGGCGCGTCGGGAACGAAACACATCGTCCTTCGATCGAGCGGGTGGCGCAACCCGATCACGAAGCCGCGCCAGAAGTACCATCCCTGTTTGAAGCCGGACGGGCGGCGGGTGCGGATCGTGTCGACCAACGGCTTGACGATGGCCATCGCGATTCCCTCCCACAGCACGATCACCAGCGCGTCGAATCGCATCGCCCGGATCGGCTTCGAACACGACGTTCCCATCCCGAGCCAGTCGCGCTCGGTGAGGTCTCGTCCGTCGCTCCACGTGCGGAAGCCGTCGTGTACGACGGCCACCTCGTCCGTTTCCAGGACGTGCCACCCGGCGAGTAGCGCCCTCAATGCGATGTCGCGGTCGTCGGTGCTGCCGAGCGGTCCACCCGGGCCGAGAAGCGGATCGAATCCGCCCATCGCGACGATCGCGGACCTTCGGACGGCGATTCCGGCACCGATTCCGCGCGCACGCACCTTCTCTCTCAGCGTCGTCACCTCGACCGTGCCCGATCGGACGTAGTCCGGGATGAAGCCGGCCTCGGGATCGTGCGGCGCGGCCACCACGTTGCAGAATGCAACCGCCACCAATGGACGGCCGTCGAAGGACCGCTCCATCACGGTCAGCCAGTTGGGGGGAACGGTCACGTCGTCGTCGGTGATCGCGATCAGGTCGCCGGATGAGACCTGCATCGCCAAGTTGAGGGCGCGTCCCTTGCCGACCGCAGTGCTGCGGACGTACGTGACCCGCTCGTCGGCGAGCAGCGCAGCGATCGCTTCCTCGGTTTCGTCGTCGGTGCTCTGGTCGATGATCACGAGCTCGAACGACGGGTGGTCGCTGCCCAGGATCGACTCGATCGTGGACGCGACTCTCGCACCACGTCCGCGCGTGCAGATGACAGCGCTCATGCGGCGGATCTGGTCCACATCCTGATCGACGTCAGCAATGAGCACCTTGATCCCGTCCTCTCTGACGCGGCCAAGACCGATAACGCTTTCACCGCGATGCTCGTGATTGGCTACACGACGCCGTTGGG
>JANNNB010000186.1:0-28513 GCA_031398325.1 Actinomycetes bacterium | reverse complement strand
GGCGAGCGCGATCGCGATCAGCGTGCCGAGCACGGTCGCGATGACCGTCGAGATGCTCGCGATCTTGAGGCTCTCCAGCAACGCATCGGTGAGTGACTCGTCCTTGAACGGGTCGCCCCAGTTCTCGAGGGTGAACTCCTGCCAGATGAAGTTGAACTTCCCGACCGGCTTGTTGAAGGAGTAGATGACGATCCAGAGAATCGGCATGAACAGGTAGAACAGCGCGATCGCGGCAAAGCCGTTCAGTCCCCACCGGGCGACGGTGCCCTTGCGGCTCGACGGCTCGCTCATCCGACGCCCTCCACCGCGACGCTCACACCAGGTCGTCCGTTCCGAAGAAGCGGCTGTAGATCAGCACGAAGACGGTGATGATCGCCATGAGCACGAACGACATCGCCGACGCGAGCGGCACGTTGTTCTGCACGAGGAATTGGTCTTGGATCGAGTTGCCGATCATCGTCGTGTTCGGGTTGCCGAGGTACAGCTGGTTGACGAAGTCACCGCTCGCCGGGATGAACGTGAGCAGCGTGCCGGCGAACAGACCAGGCAGCGAGAGCGGGAAGACGATCTTGCGGAAGGCGCTGGTGGAGGTGGAGTACAGGTCCTTGGCGGCGTCGACGAGGCCGACGTCGATCTTTTCGAGGCTGACGTAGATCGGCAGGATCATGAACGGCAGGAAGTTGTACGTCAACCCACCGATCACGGCGGCCGGCGTGTTGAGCAACTTGTCACCGTCCATGATCCTGACGGTGTCGAGCAGCCCGGTGAGGTGGAGCGTCCGCAACAGGCTGGTGACGGCGCCCTCATCGGCCAGCATGCTCTGCCAGGCGATCGTGCGGATCAGGTACGACGTGAAGAACGGGATGATGACGAGTCCGATCAACAGGTTGCGATACTTGCCGCCGCGGAACGCGATCACGTACGCCAAGGGGTAGCCGATCGCGATCGTGAGCACCGTCGCGATGCCGGCGTACAGGAACGCACGGACGAACTGGTCCTGGAAGTCGGTCAGCGCGTCGGTGTAGTTGCCGAAGTTCCAGTTGAACTCGGCGTCGATCGCGAACCGGCTCGGCAGCGTCGACAACGAATTCCGCAGCAGCGTGAACAGCGGCGCGAGATAGAAGAGTGCGAGCCACAGCATCCCCGGCTTGAGCAGTCCGTACGGGGCGAGGGCCCGGCGGGTGTCGAGCCCGCCCATCACCGCGACCATGATCAACGCGACGATCGCGACGAGGACGACGAACAACGCCGCGATCGCCAGTGGCCCGTCGAGCAGACCCGTGCCGACCGCGATCAGCAACACGCCCGAGAGGATCAGCGAGCCGAGCCCCAGCCGTTGCGGGTGGCGCTGCCACCAGGCCGTGCCCGCCGACGAAGAGCCCTCGCCAGCCGGTGTTGCCGGCTCGGACTCGATCGTGGCGGTCATGTCGGTGTCAGCTCGCGGCGTCAGGCGCCGGTGATCGCCGAGAACGCCGCGTCGTACTCGGCCTCGACGTCCTCGGGAAGATTGGCGAAGGTATGCGTGCGCGCGATGGTCTCGTCGTCCGGGAAGAGCAGGGGGTTCTCGGCGAGTGCCGGATCGATCTTCGCCACCTCCGCCTGCACGCCCTCGACCGGCGACACGTACTGCACGCCGACGGTGAGTTGGGCGGCCTGCACCGGGTCGTAGACGAAGTTCATCCACTTCGCGGCCGCGTCACGGTTCTGCGCTCCCTTCGGCATCACCATCGTGTCCGCCCAAGCGGTTCCTCCCGCCTCGGGGATGATGAACCGGACTGCCGGGTTGTCGAGTGCGAGCTGGACGACGTCGCCGGACCACCCGACGCAGGCCGCGAAGTTGCCGGTGCTCAGGTCGTTCATGTAGTCGTTACCGGTGAAGCGACGGATCTGGCCGTCGTTCTTGGCCTGTTCGAGCTTGGCGAACGCCGGCTCGGCGGTGGCGAAATCGGTGAGCGTCGAGATGTCGATGCCCATCGAGAGCATGATGATGCCCATCGTGTCGCGCATCTCGGTGAGCATGCCGATCTTGCCGTTGAACTCGGGGTCGAACAGATCGTCGGCCGAGGTGAGCTCGCGACCGGTCACGTCGATGTTGTACGCGATGCCGCCGAAGCCGGTCTGCCAGGGAAGTGAGTACTCGCCGGTCGAGTCCCACGTGGGGTTGACGAGGTCGGCACGCAGGTTGGCAGCGTTGGGGATCTGGTCGAGTGGAAGCTTGTCGACCCAACCGAGGGTGATGAGCCGGCCGGCCAGCCACGACGTCGGGGCAATGATGTCGGGGTCGATCGTGTCGCCGTTGCCGAGCACCGGCTGGATCGTGGCGAAGTAGG
Source organism: Actinomycetes bacterium (assembly GCA_031398325.1). Lineage (GTDB taxonomy): Bacteria > Actinomycetota > Acidimicrobiia > Acidimicrobiales > Ilumatobacteraceae > Sva-07. The sequence continues at coordinate 26,183 of JANNNB010000186.1, read as the reverse complement.
CGTTGTTGTCGTTGAACGACTCGGTGTACTGCATGTTCACGCCGGTCGCCTCGACGAAGCGGTCGACCGTGCCGGGCACACCGTCCTCCGTCGGGTCGATGTATTCGGGCCAGTTCTCGAAGTACAGCGAGTCCCCGCCACCGCCACCCGGTGACGATCCGCCGCCCGCAGTACCTGGCGACGATCCCGACGACGACCCGCTGTCGTCGTCGCTGCCGCTACCGCACGCGGCGAGGAGCGAGGGCAGCGAGATCCCTGCGGCGCCGAGGATGCCGGCCCGAGTGATGAGCTGGCGTCGGGTGAGGGGTGTGCCGGTCCGGACGAACGGATTCGGTACTCGGGGAGTGCGGGTCATCGAGGGCCTTTCTTGGGGAAGGGAAACGGTCGTGCGTCGGAAGTCATGAATCGGCTTGCGCTTCGAGGGTGTCGATGTCGTTGGCGGTGGCGCCCGGACGCATCGGCCAGCCCGACAGCAGGAAGGCGGCCCCGGGTTCCCATCCGAGGTGGATGGTGGTGCCGGGTTGCACGGTTGGCAGGTCGGCCCCGGTCGGGATGTTGGCGACCACGTCGCTGTCGTCGGCGAGGTGGACGACGAGGCGTGCCGTCGGCCCCTGGAAGACCACGTCGGCGACGACACCCTCCACCGAACGCCCGTCGTCTCGCGCTTCCGTAGAGGCCGTGAGCCGTTCGGGCCGCAGCATGACCGACACGGGTCGCCCGATGGCTCGCGTCTCGTGGGTGCGGGTGCGGATCGAGGCCCCGCTGTTCAGGTGGACGACCGTGTCGTCACCGTCGGTGCCGACGACCTCGCCCGGCAACAGGTTCGCCGACCCGATGAACCCGGCGACGAACAGACTCGCCGGGCTGTTGTAGATCTCCTGCGGGGTGCCGATCTGCTCGACGCGTCCGTCGCTCATCACGGCGATGCGGTCGCTCATGGTGAGCGCCTCACCTTGGTCGTGGGTGACGAACACGAAGGTGATCCCGACCTCTCGCTGGATGCGCTTCAGCTCGAACTGCATCGCCTCCCGCAGCTTGAGGTCGAGGGCGGCGAGCGGTTCGTCGAGCAGCAGGGCACTCGGGAAGTTGACGAGCGCACGGGCGAGCGCAACCCGCTGTTGCTGTCCGCCGGACAACTGGGACGGCTTGCGATTGGCGAAGTCGGTGAGCCGGACGACGTCGAGCATCTGGGCGACGCTCGATTCGTACTCGCTCTTCGAGACCTTCTTCGCTCGCGGGCCGAAGCGGACGTTGTCGACCACCGTCATGTGCGGGAACAGTGCGTACTGCTGGAAGACCGTGTTGACGTTGCGCTTGTACGGCGGCACTCGGCTGACGTCTTCGCCGTTCAGCAGCACGCGGCCCGATGTCGGTTGCTCGAACCCGGCGATCATCTTGAGCGTCGTGGTCTTGCCGCAGCCCGACGGGCCGAGCATGGCGAAGAACTCGCTCTCGTCGATCGAGAAGTTGGCCTGCTCGACTGCGACGAAATCTCCGAACTCCTTGCGCACGTTGTCGAGCTGGATCACGGCGTCGCTCATCGCTGGCCCGCCCGGACTTGGTTCATGCTGTTCCTCGACGTACGCAGACGGCCCTCCCGTTCCACAGTGCGAACAGGCGCAGGTTAGAGGGTCGCACGCACCTTCGAGAACCGCTCGCTGAAGCGTTCACACGTTGGCAACGTTCGCACTGGGAGCGGTGTGGCGAGGCAGACTGAAACCGTGGAGTCGTGGACGTCGTTGTGGGCGGATCAGGTCGCGGCTGACGTCGTCCGTGCACCGCTCTCCGGTTCGCAGGCGGTCGATGTGGCGATTGTCGGTGCGGGCTACACAGGTTTGTGGACCGCTCTCGCACTGCTGCGCGCCGACCCGGCCCTGCGGGTGCTGGTGATCGAGCGGGAGACGGTGGGCTTCGGTGCGTCGGGGCGCAACGGAGGCTGGTGCGTCGGTGAGCTGGCCGGCGGTCTGCATGGGGCCATCCGAACCCATGGTCGTGACGCAGGGATCCGGTTGACCCGTTCGATCATGGAGACGGTCGACGAGATCGGCCGAACGCTCGCCGAGGAACAGATCGACGCTGACTTCACCAAAGGTGGCGTGATCCGGCTCGCTCGCACGACGGCACAGTTGGACCGTCAACGCGAAGAAGCCGAGCTGTTCGAGTCGTGCGGCTTCTCCGACGAGGTCTCGCTGCTCGACCCGACCGCGGCGACCGAGCGGCTCGCGGCCCCCGACACGTTGGGCGGGTTGCACTACCGGCCGTGCGCCCGCGTGCATCCATCGAAGCTCGTGCATGGTCTGGCGACAGCCGTCGAACGCCGCGGCGGCACGATCGTCGAACACACCGCCGTCACCGAGATCCGGCCGGGTGGTGGAATCCGACCTGGTGGTGCCAAGCCGACCGTCGTGACCGATCGTGGTGTCGTGACTGCGGACGTGATCGTGCGGGCGACCGAGGGTTACACACGTGATCTTCCCGGGCTCGGTCGATCCCTCGTGCCGCTGTACTCGCTGATGGTCGCCACCGAGCCGCTCCCGGCGGAGCTCTGGGACGAGATCGGGCTGCGCGACCGTGAGACGTTCTGCGACGACCGGAGGATGGTGATCTACGGCCAGCGCACTGCCGACGAGCGGATCGCGTTCGGTGGACGCAGCGCGGGGTACGGATTCGGGTCGCGGATCGATCCCTCGATGGAGCGGGGCGTGGCGACCCACGACCGGATCGTGGCGACGTTGCGTCAACTCTTGCCGATGCTCGGCGACGCGGCGATCACCCACTGGTGGGGTGGGGTCCTCGGGGTGCCACGCGACTGGCGTCCGTCGGTCGGTTTCGATGGCGCGACCGGTCTGGCGTGGGCGGGCGGCTACGTCGGCGAAGGCGTCGCGGCGGCAAACCTCGCGGGGCGGACATTGGCCGACCTGATCACCGGCGCCGCGACCGATCTCACGTCGCTGCCGTGGGTCGGTCACCGGTCGCGACGCTGGGAGCCCGAACCGCTGCGTTGGGTGGGGATCAACGGCTCGGTCAGACTTGCAGCCCTCGCCGACCGCACCGAGGCCCGCTCCGCTTCCGGTCGCCCGTCACGCCTCGGCGCCGTCATCGACCGCCTGACCCACTAACCCTCGGCGATGAGCGAGGGCCCCGTATACGGTGGTTTGGCTCATCGCACGGTCGTGACCGTCGGCTGCGATGAGCGAGGGCCCCGTATACGGTGGTTTGCCTCATCGCACGGCGTGGGACGCTCGCCAGGTACGTCGCAGCTGGCGTGGAAGGATTGCGGAATGAACGCGAACAACCTGTCGAACGTCTGGTTCAAGGTGACCGATCTCGAAGTGGTGTCGGGGGAGGGATCATGGGTGACGACCGCATCGGGCGAGCGCTATCTCGACTTCAGCGGAGGGATCGCCGTCACGTCGACCGGCCACGCCAATCCGCTCGTGGCGCGTGCGATCGCGGACCAGGCACAGCGCTTCATCCACGCCCAGGCCAACGTCTACACGCATGATCTGATGCAGCCGCTGGCCGCGAGGCTGGCCGAGCTCAGCCCGGACGGCATCGACACCTTCTTCTACGCCAACTCCGGTGCTGAGATCACCGAGGCGGCGGTGAAGCTGGCGAAGCAGGCCACTGGCCGTCCGAACATCATCGTGTTCCAGGGCAGTTTTCACGGCCGTACGCACCAGGCGATGGCGATGACGACATCCAAGACGGGTTACCGCGCCGGGCACGCCCCACTCCCGTCCGGGATCTTCATCGCCCCCTACCCGGATGTGACGGCCGAGGACGTCGACGCCGAGGTGGAGCGGGCGATCGCCGGATTCGACCAACTCCTCACGATGGTCACGGCGCCGTCGGAGACCGCTGCGGTGATCATCGAGCCTGTGCTTGGCGAGGGCGGGTACGTCGCAGCACCTGCCGGGTTCCTCGAGGCGATCGACGCGCGGTGCAGACAGCACGGGATGTTGTTCATCGCCGACGAGGTGCAGTCGGGCTTCGGTCGCACCGGCAAGATGTTCGCCATCGAGCACTACGACGTGTCGCCCGACATCGTGTGCATGGCCAAGGGAATCGCGTCGGGATTCCCGTTCTCCGCGCTGGGTACGCGCCGCGAGCTCGACGATCGGTGGCCGAAGGGTTCGCACGGTGGAACCTACGGCGGCAACCCGATGGGGTGCGCAGCCGCGCTGGCGACGATCGACATCCTCACGGCGGACGGGTTCCTGGACGGTGTGAACGAGCGTGGCCGCCAGCTCGCCGACGGCTTGCGCGAGCTGCAGGCACGTCATCCGGCACTCACCCACGTCCGATCGCTCGGTCTGATGATCGCCGCGCAGTTCGACTCGGCCGCGGTGACCTCGGCCGTTGTCGCTCACTGCCTCGACGAGGGCAAGCTGATCCTGATGACCGCCGGTGCCGCCGGGGTCACCCTCCGATTCATGCCGCCGCTCACCGTCAGTGCCGACGAGATCGACATCGCCCTCTCCGCCCTCGACAAGGCCCTCATCGCCACCACCACCTGAGATCCTCTGCCAACCCACACCCCCGATCGTCAAACGTGGATTTCGGACACTTGAAGGAGCACTGCGCCGATGCCAACTCATCCAGTTCAGCCGCCGGAGTGGATCGACTCCGCTCCGATCCGCGTCGAGCGCTCGGTCGACATCTCGGCGTCGCCCGAGGTGGTCTGGGGCTTCATCGCTGATCACGCCGGCTGGCCGAAGTGGTTCACGACGATCGACTCGGTCGAGGTGGTCGGATCGCCGACGGGTGTGGGCGGCGGACGGCGGGTCACGGTCAAGAGGCTGCCGCTCGACGAGAAGTTCACGGCGTGGGACGTGAACGAACACTTCGCGTTCGCCGTGGTCAAGTCGAAGATCCCGATCCTCGACACCATGGCCGAGTCGGTGCGAATCGAGGCGACCGAGACGGGTTGCCGCGTGAACTACCGCCAGGGCCTGCAGGCCAAGCGCGGTATGGGCAAGGCGCTCGAACTGATGTGGAAGCCGGCGACCAAGGGCCTCGAAGAAGCCCTCGCCAATCTGAAGCGCCTCACTGAATCGTCAGCCTGACAATCCACGTCTGCGACAAGAAATCGGAGACCCGGTCCTCCGATTTCTTGTCGCAAACGTGGAATGAGCGGCAGTGACGAAGCGTCTCGCTCCGGTCAGAGGGCGAGGGGTGGGCGGAGCGGGCTGCCTTCGCGGTCTTGCACGAGTTGCTCGATGTGGCGGGCGAGGTGGAGCGTCGTGCGGTCATGGAGGTACGGACCGACGATCTGCACACCGATCGGCAGGCCGTCGGCGTTGGTCCCGACCGGCACGACCGTCGAGGGCAGATAGGCGACTCCGGCGAGGGCGATCCAACGGAAGAGGTCCATGTAGGAACGATCGACCCCGTCGATCGAAACCGATCGCGTGGCAGGTGTGCCGGGATGGTCGTGCGGGATCGCCGCGCACGGATGAACCGGCATCACGATCGCGTCGAAGCCGGCGAAGAACTGGGCGACCTTCTCGCGCAGCTGGAGACGACGCTCGTTGTGGCCGAGCCAGTCCTGGTGTCGCATCGCGGTGCTGCGCATCACGAGCCCCAACACCGTGTCGTCGGTGCTGGCCGCCATGTGGTCGAGCGCCTCGGGCGGGAAGCCGCTCGCCAGCGCAGCGAACAGCAGCGGCAGGTAGACGTTCGAGGCCTGTTCCAGACTGAACGTGGGTCGCGCGTCGACATCGACCCGGCCGCCGGCTCCCGCGATGGCGTCGACCAGCGACGACATCACCCTCGCCGTGTCGCGATCGACCGGGCACCACGGGTCGTCAAGCCACGCGGCGATTCGAAAGTCGCCCAGCGCGTCAGCCGTGCTCGGTGGGAGGTCGAGCCGCCAGGCGGGAGCGTTCCACCGGTCCGGCCCGGCGAGCACACCGAGTTCGAGCTCGAGATCGTCGACGGATCGAGCCATCGGCCCGTACACGCCGATGTCGGCCGACGTGAACGTGCCGGCCGGACCCGGAATGTGGCCGTGCCCAGGCACGAGCGCGAAGCTCGGCTTGTGGCCGACGACGCCGCAGTAGTGCGCCGGCACGCGGATCGAGCCGCCGATGTCACTGCCCAGCTCGATGGGCGTGAATCCCATCGCGAGCGCGGTGGCCGCGCCTCCCGACGATCCGCCGGGTGTGCGGGTCAGGTCGTACGGGTTGCACGTCGTTCCGTACACCTCGTTGAAGGTCTGGATGTCACCGGCGTACAACGGCAGGTTGGTCTTGGCGAACGGGATCGCTCCGGCCTCTCGCAGACGAGCGACCGGCCACGCGTCCTGCTTCGGAACGAACACGGCCAGCTCGGGCGCACCGCTCGTCGTGATGCACCCTTCGGTCTGGAACGAGTCCTTGATCGTCATCGGCACGCCGTGGAGTGGTCCCAGTTCGTCGCCCCGCATGACGGCGTCGTCCGCCTCCAGCGCTACCGCACGCGCTCGATCGAGGTCCCACTGCACGACGGAGTTGATCGGCTCGTCGAGTCGCTCGATCCGCGCGACGAGATGCTCGAGCACTTCGGTCGACGACACCTCGCGAGCCCGGATCGTCGCCGTCAACTCCGTCGCCGTCATCCAGTGCAGTTCGTCGTCAGCCATCTTCGTGACCGTACTCACGCTGGTATGGGCCGATTTCCGCGCGTCGGAAGGGGATGTGGTCAATGCGTTCGGCGCGTCAGATGCGCCGGCGGGAGCTCTACGATCCGCAACGGTGTTGAAGCGCACACACGATGAAGCGGCGGCTGGTCGGCGCCCTGCCCGGGTGCCTCGCGTCGCCGTCGCACTGACGTTGGGTCTGCTCGCCGCGATCACGCCGATCGTCGTTTCGACGGGCGCTCCGCCGGCCGAGGCCGCACCGCTCACCGAGCAGCGGTTCGTCGGAACGCCCGGTCCGCTCGGGCCGATCACCGTGATCGGCGACTCGGTCCTGGTGGGCGCCGCAGTGGAGCCCTCGCTGCCGACCCTGCTGTCGCAGCGCGGGTGGGGTCCGGTCCAGTTCCGGGCCGGGCTGGGGTACTCGGCGGGGAACTTCCTGAACAGCGGTCACGAGGCGTCGGCCGCCAACTGGATCCGGTGGTGGCGAGAGGCCGGCTGGGACGCACCCAACGTGGTCGTCAATCTCGGGAGCAACGACGTCGGATTCTGTGAGACGAGCGTGGCCTGCAATGCCAACACCATTCGCTACATGATGGATGCGATCGGGCCTGGGCCCACGGTGTGGTGGAGCAAGATCACCCGTCATCCAGCGCTGACCGCCGGCCGGAACGCGTACAACCAAGCCCTCGAACTCGTCGCGTCGGAGCGCAGCAACCTCCGCCTGTGGGATTGGCCCACTGCAGCGCAGGCCAACGGCATCGCGATCGGGCCTGACGGGGTCCATCTTCGTGACGCGGTCAACTACCGCCGTCGATCCGTGCTGATGGCCGATGACATCACGGCACAGCTGGCGACCGCGACGCGCGTCGGGGGCGATGCTCCGGTGCCGATCGCCGCCGGCCCACCCACCGAGTACGCACCGCTGCCCCCCAAGCGAATTCTCGACACGCGCCAAGTTGCGGGAGCGCGTCTGCCGGCGGGTGGTGTTCGAACGGTCGACGTGTCGGCGCTTGTTCCGGTGGGTGCCACCGCTGTCGCGACGAATCTCACGAGCGCCGATCCGGCGGCCGAGGGGTATCTGACGGCGTATCCCTGCGGCACGTCGCCGCCGGTCGTCTCCAGCGCGAACTACTCGCAGGGCGGAGCGCGCGGTGCGTTCGCAGTGGTGCCCCTGTCGTCGGCGCGAACGTTCTGCGTCTACTCCTCGGCAGCGTCGGATCTGATCGTCGATCTGCAGGGCGCGTTCGTCGTCGACGGTGCACGCTTGACGGCCCGGAGTCCGGAACGGTTGATCGACACCCGAGCCTCGGGCCGATCGCAGGAGCTGCGGTTCGCTGCCCCCGTCGGCGCCCGTGCCGTGGCGCTGAACCTGACCGCTCTCGGTGCGGGCGGGAGCGGGTATCTGTCGGCGTATCCGTGCGGCAGCAGCGTGCCCGAGGTGTCGAACGTCAACTTCGGGGCGGGTGAGACGATCGCCGGAGCGGCCTATGTGCCGGTCGGAGCCGACGGCACGGTCTGTGTGTCCGCCAACGTGACCGTCGACGTCATCGTCGACCTGACCGGCACGTTCGACGACGCCGGCGCGCTCGCGTTCACCCCGGCCGTACCGACCCGGGTGTACGACACCCGCAACGCGATCGGCGGGTGGTCACCGATCCACGGCCTGAACCAGACCACCGACGTGCGTGTCGCACCGGACACGGCTGTCGCGGTCACTGGCACGATCACGCTGGTGTCGCCCGTGACCCCCGGGTACCTGACCGCGTACGGCTGCGCCACGATGCCACCGACGTCGAACCTGAACGCCGGGGCGCGTGAGGTGCTCGCGAACGCATTGACGGTCGGCCTCGGACCAGCTGGTCGCATGTGCATCTTCTCCTCGTCGACCGCGCACGTGCTGTTCGACACGAGTGGCTGGTGGGCACCGTGACGAGGCCGGTCGCACGCGAGCTCTAACGTCCGTCCCATGCAGGTCTCCCAGCTCTGGCGGTACCCGGTGAAGTCGATGCTCGGCGGCACGGTCGACGCGATCGAACTCGACGAACTCGGCATCGTCGGCGACCGGACGTGGGCGACGCGCGACCTCGAACGTGGCGGGATCCGCGGCGCGAAGAAGATCGGCGAGCTGATGAAGCTGGCCGCGCGCGATCTGCCTGGTGGCGACGTCGAGATCGTGTTCCCCGACGGATCGACCGTGTCGACCGCCGACAGCGACGTCCACGACCGGCTGACGACAGCGCTCGGCCGTGATGTGCGTCTGGAGCGACTGGAAGCAGCGACCAACCTCGACCACTTCCGCCGAGGACTTCCCGACAGCGATGATCCCCTCGTGGAGATTCGCGGGGTCATGGGACGCGAGGAGGACGAGCCCCTGCCCGATTTCTCGATCTTCCCGCCCTCGATCATCGAGTTCGAGTCGCCGCCCGGCACGTACTACGACGCGTTCCCGCTGCTGGTGATGACCGAGTCGGCACTGACTTCGCTGGCCGCCGCGCTGCCCGGTTCGGCGATCGACGAGCGGCGCTTCCGACCATCGATCGTCATCGACACGGGGGACGCGAGTGCCGATGGCACTCATCCCGAGTTCGAGTGGCGGGGGAGGACTGCGACGATCGGCGACACGCAGATCCAGTTCGCTGCGCCGTGCCCGCGCTGCGTGATGGTCACGCGCGAGATCGACGACGCGCTGCCGGCCGATCGCGGCATCTTGCGGTACATCGTGCGCGAACTCGACCAGAACGTCGGGATGTACGCGACGATCGTGACACCGGGGACGGTACGCGTCGGCGACGAAGTGCTGCTGAGCTGACCCCGCGATCCTGCTCACAGGAGTGCTGAGGTCCGGCCACCGTCGTGTGACGCACGAAGAGATGACGGCGATTGCCCCCATGCGTACGATCGCGACATGACGGACAGCTCGACGATCTTCTTCAATCCGCTCGAACCGGGGTACGTGGAAGATCCGTACTCGCACTTCGCCGAGATGCGCGAGCACGATCCCGTGCATCTGACGCTCGTCAACCAGTGGCTGCTGTTCGCCTACGACGACGTCTCGCGGCTGTTGCGCGACCCCTCGCTCAGCGTGAGCAACGACAACATCGAGGTGTTCGACGAGGACCGGATGTCGAAGTTCATCGAGGTGGCGGGAGAAGACTTCGAGCGATCGACGAGCATGCTCAACGTCGACCCACCGGATCACACGCGCCTGCGCCGCCTGGTGAGCAAGGCGTTCACGCCGTCGTCGATCGAGGCGTTGCGTCCGCGTGTGCAGGTGTTGGTCGACGAGATGCTCGACGTGATCGCCGCCCGCGGGAACGGCGACGTCGTGACCGAGCTGGCCTTCCCGCTCCCGTTCGACGTGATCTCCGAGATGCTCGGCATGCCGGAGTCGGACAAGGCGCAGATCGCCGAGTGGTCGGGCGCCGTCGTCAAGACCCTCGACCCGATCATCACCGACGAGGAGATCGAGGCCGCTGTCGCCGGTGAGTTGGCGATGAATGCGCACATCGACCAGGTGGTCGCGTGGAAGCGGGCGAACCCGGCCGACGATCTGCTGACCGCCCTCATCGCCGCCGAGGAGGACGGTGACCGGCTGTCGTCGGTGGAGTTGCGCGACCAGGTCACGCTGTTGTTCATCGCCGGTCACGAGACGACCGTCAACCTGATCGGCACGGGGATCTACGAGTTGCTCCGTCATCCGGATCAGCTCGAGCTGCTCCGCTCCGATCCGGCACTCGACGTGAACGCGGTCGACGAGTTGCTCCGTTTCGTCAGCCCCGTGCAGATGTCGCGTCGGATCACCCTGCAGGACATCGAATTCGGGGGCAAGACCATCCCGAAGGGCATGTTCGTGCTCGCCGGTCTCGCGTCGGCGAACCGTGATCCGGCCAAGTGGGGTCCGACCGCGGACGAGCTCGACATCCGCCGGCAGGGGACGGCCCAACACCTCTCGTTCGGCAGCGGCGCGCACTACTGCCTCGGTTCGTCGCTGGCTCGCCTCGAGGCCCAGGTCGCCATCGGATCGTTCGCCCGCCGCTTCCCGAGCGCCCGGGTCAACGGCGACCCGGAGTGGAACGGCCGCATCAACCTGCGCGGTCTCGAACACCTCCCCGTCGCCGTCGACTGATCGCGCCGTGCAACGAACCCACACCGACTGCGCGAGCATGGGCGGATGGTCAGTCTGGGCAAGAGCAAGGTCGTCGTCGGTGTCACGGGTGGCAAGATCAAGGGCAAGGTCGGCTCGAAGGGTCGTCTGACCCACCACCTCGGTATTCCGTATGCGGCGCCGCCCGTGGGAGCGCGGCGTTGGAAGGCTCCGGCGCCGGTCGAACCGTGGCGCGGCACCAAGAAGTGCACCTCGTACGGTCCGGGCGGTTTCCAGCGTGGCGCCGGCATGAGCGATTTCTTCGACGGGGTCATCGCCAGCATCGGGTTGAGCAAGGTGCGGGGCAAGGCGCTCGCCACGGCGATGAAGGTCATGCGCACGAAGGAGAGCGAGGACTGCCTCACCCTCAACGTGCACGCGCCGGTCGGCGCCGAGGGGCTCCCGGTGATGGTGTGGATCCACGGTGGTGACCACACCGACGGCGACAGTTCGATGCCGACCTACAACTCGACGGTGTTCCCTGAGCGGGGGTGCGTCCTCGTCACGTTGAACTACCGCCTCGGCCTCATGGGGTTCTTCGCGCATCCCGATCTGGCGGTCGAGTCACCCGACGGTGTGTCGGGAAACTACGGCCTGCTCGACCAGATCGCCGCGCTCGAATGGGTGCGCGACAACATCGCCGGCTTCGGCGGCGATCCGGGTCGGGTGACGATCTTCGGGGAGTCGGCGGGCGGAGAGGCCGTGCTCAACCTCATGACCTCGTCGCGCGCGCGCGGCCTGTTCCACGGAGCGATTGCACAGAGCCCGAGCGACTCGGCGCGTTGGTTGCACCTTCGCCGACCCGCGCTCGATTTCACCTCTGCCGAAGACGCATCGGTTGCGTTCGCGGACCTGGCGGTCGGCCCCGCCGCCGGCCAGGTCGCCCGGCTCCGGTCGATGGAGCCGGACGCGGTCTACGAGTTGTACCGGGCACACCCCGAACTCGGCCGGTACTTCTACCCGGTCGTCGACGGCGTGATCCTTCCGAGCACGCCGATGTCGGCGTTCAGTGCCCAGCAACAGGCCTCCGTGCCGCTGATCATGGGCTACAACGCGGACGAGGCGTCGCTGTTCCTCGACTTCATCCACCCGGCCGGCGGCGAGTTCGAGGCGCCGCAATCGGGTGAGCCGGTCACCATGACCGACGCCCGTGCCACTTGGGAACGGTCCTACCCGACGCCGGAGCAGGTCGACCGATTGATGGCCGCCTACCCGGGTCTGGCCACACTCGATCGCACCGCGGTTGCGAACCAACTCCGTGATCACATGTTCGGCGTCCATGTCGATCACGGATCGCGGCAGCACGCGGCGGGAGGCCATCCGGTGTACCGCTACCACTTCCGGGCGGTGCCGCCGTCGAAGAAGCAGACCGCGGGCGCGTTCCACGCCGCGGAGATCTTCTACGTCTTCGATGCACCGCTGCCGCTGGTGCCCGTCGCGGCCGATGCCCACCTGCTCGCTCGCGACATGGGCGATCGTTGGTTCGCGTTCGCCGCGACCGGCGTGCCGGACTCGCCCGGACGTGAGCCGTGGCCGTCGTACGACCCTGGCGATCCGAAGCACATGGTGTTCGACCGTCCGCGGTCGACGGTGCAGCCGTGCCCGCCACAGCCGGGTCTCGATGTGATGCGCGAGCGCATCGCCTGGCTCACCGACTCGCTGCGCGGGCCGGTCGAGGGTGGTGCGGGACCCTCTGCCGTCGTTGGTGACGCGGACGAATCCGCTGGCACGCCGGTCGGGGCGGCGGCCGGCGACTGACACCCCGGGGGAGCTATGTCGTGACGGCAGCCTCGGATGTGGCCGGCTCCGCATGGTGCGAACTACCGGCTTGGCTGGACAGCGAGATGACCACGGCGCCGGCGAGCGCCACCAGGAGGCCGAGGCCCGCCACCACCACGTGCCACGTGGGCCTGCTCCATGTCTCGTCGAGCAGCACGGTGCCGATCACGATGCCGACGATCGGGTTGACCGTCGACACCGTGGCCACGGCGGGAGCCAGTCGGCCCGTGCCGAGCGAGATCTGCTGGAGGACGAACCCGAGGATCCCGGCCACCGCGAGCACGTACGGCTGCCAGTTCGACAGCATGGTGCCGATCCCTTCGCTCAGGAAGGTGAGCGTTGGCTTGGTGAGCGCAGCCGACAGGCCGAACAGCATGCCGGCGACCGTTCCGTAGACCGCTGCCCGGGTGCCTGGGTCGGCCCCGTCTCGCCCGCCGTAGTGCAGGAGGGTGGCAGACGCGATCGCGATGAGCGTGATCACGATCGCCCACTCGACGTTGGGCGCGTTCTCGTTGCCGCCCGCCGGATCGGCGAGCACCGTGAACAGCGCGAGCCCGCACATGATGACGGCAGCGCCCACGATCTCCTTCGGACCGACGTGCTGACCCGTCAGCCAGTATCCGAGCGGGAGCGCGAACACGACCGTGGTCACGAGCAGCGGTTGCACGATCGACAGCCGGCCCTCGTCGAGCGCGATCGCCTGGACGACATAGCCGCACAGCAGTGCGACCGTGCCGAGCAGCCACACCTTCTCCTTGATCAACTCGAGCAGCGAAGCGGGGTCGGTGAGCGACACCTTGGGCAGGTGCAACGCTCCCTTCTGCTGCAGCGTCGCGGCAACAGCGAACAGAAATGCTGCGATCAGAGCGAGTGCCGCGTCCATCCCCTGACAACGGTAGGCGCCGCCTCCCCCGTCGCCGCGTGATGGCGGGAACGTGCGGTTCGTCGACGTCAGGCGGCGGCCGGCCACTCGCGGGACCACACGAGGGTGCCCGATCGGCTGATGACCGTGCCGGGCTCGAACCGGTTGCAGATGAAGGCCATGAGGTCGAGGTGTTCGTCGATGAGTTCCTCGATCGTGAGGTCGGCATCGTCGAGGGAATCGAGCGGATCGAATCCGTCCGGATCGTCCTCGAGGTCGCCTTCGCCTCGGGGCTGCTCGTTCGCGTTGCGGAGCAGGTCGAGCCAGCCACCCGCCACGAGATAGTCGAAGATCGCATCACGCAGATCGCTCGTGGTGATGTGCGGGTGCTCGACCACCATGGCGGTGGTCGTCGCCCGGTGGCTGGCGAGGCCGGCGAACCCGCGGTCGCACCCGCAGTCGGCGCTGCTGCACTGGGTGACCGTGGCGGTGACGAGTTCACCGTTGACGGTGTGGGCGTAGTCGCCCGGTGTGAGCCCTTGCAGTTCGGTGGTTGCGACGAGTACCCGCATGATGTTCCCCTTCGGTGAGCTGATTCTGGTGACTGACCATCAGCATGACGAAGGGGTGCGACACTCACCGCCCGGGCCGGTCGAGGAGGGTGGGTCAGACGGGGACGGAGGGTGGGTCAGACGGGGACGGAGGGTGGGTCAGACGGGGACGGAGGCGTGTTCGACCCGACCGTCCGCGTGACGTGCGAACCGGCCGGAGCTGGCGCCGTGCGTCGGGTCGCTGCGGTCCCACGGCCACCCGCCGAACTGGGTGCGGCGGTAGTCGGAGAACGCCTGGACGATCTCGTCGTGGGTGTTCATCACGAACGGGCCCTGTTGTGCGACGGGCTCGCCGATCGGCCGACCCTGCATCACGAGGAGCTCGACATGTCCGTCGGCCACGATCGTCAGCGACTGCTGCGAGTCCACGACGGCTCCGGACGTGCCCTCGACCAATCCGCCGTCGCCATCGGCATTGCGAACGTCGACCGCGGCGCCGTCGAACACGTACAGCACCCGGACGGTGTCGTCGGCTTTGGCCGCCGGCATCGTCCACGTCGCGCCGGGTTCGAGCACGACGTGCCACAACGCGACGTCGGCTTCGGGGCGTGAGGCCCACGAATGTGGAGGCGGTGACGGCGGAACGCGGCCGGCGAGTTCGCCGGCGATTACGGTGATCTCGGCGGTTCGGCCGTCGGCATCGGTCTCGACATGTCGCGGGATGTCGTGGTCCCACAACATGGTGAAGTGCGGCTCGACCATCTTGTCGCTGGCCGGCAGGTTGATCCAGATCTGGAACAACTCGGCGGTGTTCGGACCGTCACGATCGAGCAGCGGGAACATCTCGGCGTGCTGGATGCCGCTGCCGGCGGTCATCCACTGCACGTCGCCCCGCCCGTAGCGGGCCGCCGCGCCGAGCGAGTCGGCGTGGTCGATCAGACCCTGGCGTACGAACGTGATCGTCTCGAAGCCACGGTGGGGGTGGACCGGGAAGCCGGGCACCGTACTGCCGTGGTACATCCGCCATCCGTCGATCGGCTCGAAGTCGTTGCCGATCGACCGACCCTCGAGCGATGCGACCGGGCCGAGGTCGGCGTTGCCGGCGGGATACGCGTCGAGGTGGTGGACGCAGAACAGGAACGGATCGATCGTCGGCCACTGGAAACCGAGCGGAACGGTCTGGATGATTGGCGAACTCATGACTTGAGTGTACCGGGAGATACTTGCGAACGCAATCAAATGATGCCGGTCGGTTCGTCGGGGTCTGTCCCCGCGCGAACCGGCTCGGCGGTGCGGTCAGGCCGTGACGGCGTCTGCCGCTTCGTCGACAGCAGCGCTGGTGGCATCGGCTGCATCGTCGACGAGAGCGCCCAGGTCATCGGCCACGTTGTCGGCGGACGGCTTGACCTTGTCCTTGGCCGTCTTCGCCACGTCGGTCAGGGTGGACTGGGCCTTGGCGGCGCCGGCCTTCACGTCGTCTTTGCGCTTGGCGCCTGCGACGGCAGCGGCTGCAGCGAGGAGGGCGAGGAGGAAAAGGATCTTCTTCATGGCGCGCGACCGTACCTGTGCCGTCGGGGTCGAACAACCGCCACCGGCATCGTTCACCCAATGGTGACAGTTGGTGCGTGGTGCCTGACCCCGCGCACCAACTGGTGTTCGTGGACTACAGGACGAAGCGCATCTCGCTGACCAGCGCGCCCGGCAGACGGGTGCTGTCGGTCGAGCGGTGTTCGTACGTCGAGGCGTCGAGCAGCACCTCTGCCTCGTCGGTCAAGCCCTCCAGCTTGTCGCCCAGGAGGTGATAGGCCGTGTCGTCGAAGCGGAGCACGTTGACGGGCGCGACGATCTCGCCCTCGTCGATCCAGAACGTGGCGAACCGCGTCATGCCCGTTGTGCGGCAGGCCGCTCGATCGGAGAAGTTCGTGTACCAGAGGTTGCCGACGAACAGCCCCGTGCCGAGTGCCTCGCTGACCGCTGCCGTTGGAATGGTTCCCGGCGTCAGCGACAACGATTCCGGGTACTCGCCGTCGCCGGCACCGTTCGTCGCCACGCCGTACTCCTGAGCCGAGCGCGGCGAGACGAGCGTGTCGACGTACTGGCCATCTGCCACGAGTGACACCCGGTCGGGTCGGATGAAGCCGGCCGACTGGAAATTCGGCGCGACACCCCCGGCCGTGTCCTCGGAGATCGACACGAGTGGCGACAACGTCGCATCGTCGGCGATCATCCGCAGCAACGGCGTCTGGCGGGTCTCGTGGGCACGCCGGCCGAAGGCCCCGTAGTACGAGATCAGCTGGACGAGTTCTTCCATTGCCCGCGGTGCGAGGTAGGTGCGGTACTCGCCTGGCGTGAGATTCTTCGGGTCGCGGGCGAGTGCCGTGAGTTGCCGCGTCGACCAGTCGACCTTGCGGGCGAACAATTCGTCGTTCCAGTCGAATCCGGCGTACAGGTTCTTCGCCGCCTTGTCCGCCTGGAGGTAGAAGCACCAGTCGAGGTTGAAGGTCGCCGACTGGAACCAGTTGCGCTGGCCGAGCGAGTTGGCGAAGCCGTTGTACGTGTCGCCCGACGCGTAGATGCCGACCAGATCGTGACCGGCACCCGCAGCGCGGATGTCGCGCAGCGCATCCGCTGGCTCCGGGATCGCACCGCGCTCGATCCGTTCCGTCGAGGTCGGCGTGTCGTTGAAAAGGAGGAACGGGTCGTCCGCGACCAGGCGCCGTTGATCGCGCAGCTGTGTGAGCAGCGACGCCACGCGGGTGTCGTCGACTGAGCGCTCACCGGTGAGCGTGATGGCCCCTGCCACGTGGCGTCGACCCTCGATCAGGTCGAGCGTCAATCGACGTTGCTCGACCGTGCCGGCCTGGCGGACGTCGTTGTTGTTCAGCCGGATGAAGTCGGTCTGCTCGCCGGCGACGTTGGCCAGCAGGACCTCGTCGCCGATCAGCGCAGCGGTCGCGCCGGTGATCAACTCGTCGAAGTAGGACTGGTGATCGTTCCCCACCGTTGCGCTCATTCCTCGCCGCCGAACACATCGACGTTGCCGAAGAGGCACGCCGGCGAGGCGTGACCCGTGCCGACCATCTGGTTCAGTTCGCCCTTGCCGCAGTTCGGCGTCCCCATCACCTTGAAGCTGTCGGCGTTCGCGACCCCTCGTAGGTTCCGCCAGAACGTCTGCGAGATGCCGCGGTAGCCCGGGTTGCGGACCGCACCGACGATCGCGCCGTTCTCGATCCGTTGGCCGTACTCACAGCCGAACTGGAACTTGTTGCGGCTGTCGTCGATGGACCACGACGTGTTGGTGTGGAGATAGACGCCCTTCTCGATCGAACCGATCAACTCCTCCACGGTGGAGGTGCCGGGCTCGACGTTCAGGTTCGCCATCCGGTCGATGGGCGGTCGGTTCCAACCGGAGGCGCGGGAGTTGGCGACTCCGTCGAGACCGGTGCGTTGCTGCGACAACGTGCCTCCGAGCCCACGCAGCAGGATTCCGTTCTCGATGAGGTGCTGGCGGGTGGCCGGTGTGCCGTCGTCGTCGAAGCCGTAGCTGGCGAGCTGGCCGGGCACCGTCGGATCGAACGTGACGTTGAGCAGTTCGGAGCCGTACTGGAACGAGCCGAACATGTCGGCGGTGACGAAGCTCGTGCCTGCGTAGTTCCGTTCGTCGCCGAGGATGCGGTCGAGCTCGAGCGGGTGTCCGATCGACTCGTGGATCTGCAGCACCATCTGGTCGGGCGCGAGCAGGAGATCCATTTCGCCGCTCGGGCAGTTCGGGGCATCGAGCAGTTCGAGTGCCTGGTTGGCAATGCGCGACGCGGCGTCGCCGAACCCGTGCCGCGCCAGCACCTCGGCGCCCCCCTGCCCACAGAACGAGCCGGCCCCGTACGTGCGCTCCTGGGTGTTGGTACCTTCGTTCGCGACCGCTTCGAGGCGGGGGTACACGAAGCGGAACCGCTGCTCGATGCGTCCGCCGCCGGAGGTGACGAGGAGCGTGTCGACCTCCCGCTTGACGAGCGACGCGTTCCAGTCGACGATCCGTTCGTCGATGCCGAGCAGGCGTGATTGCTGGTGCAGGAGTTCGAGGCGATCGTCGAGGGGGAGGGTGTCCCAATCGATCTCGACCGGCGAGCGGTAGACGCCCGTCGGGTGCTCGGTCGGTGGAGTCACGCTGACCATCGCTCCGCCGGTCATCTCGGCCCAGTGGCGGGCGCGTTCGACGGCGCGGTCGAGGCCGTCCTCGCTCAGATCGGCGGTCGCGGCGTACCCGAGCCCGCCACCGTTCCAGATCGAGATCATGACGCCCGTGTCGTAGTCGGTGAAGATCGGCTCGAGTTCGTTCCGCCGCACCCGCAGGTGTTCGGAGCGTTCGTCGTGGAGGCGCGCCGACGCGTAGTCGACATCGTTCGGCAGGGCACGCCGGATCCGATCCTCCAGGGTCCGTGACTCGATGAGCATGTCAGTCATGCGACCGAGGTTACGAGGTCGATTTGGTGCGCGGGGTCAGGCACCGCGCACCAACTCGTCAACCGAGCGATCGGACCGTCGTCCACGCGCCGTCGTTGCGGCTGGACGCGATCGTCGCCTCGACGAAGGCGACGCCGATCGCTCCGTCGACGTGGGTCGGGAAGTGCATCGCGAGCGGGTCCGGGGTGACGTCGGCTCGGCGGGCGGCGATCGCGATCCCCGCGTCCCGATACACGTTGGCGAAACCCTCGTGGAAGCCTTCCGGATGGCCGGCGACGATGCGCGTCGAGCGCGCCGCGAGCGGCATCGTGCCGGGACCGTTCGGCGTGCGGGTCTGGGCTGGGGCGCCGAGTGGCTTGAACACCAGTTGCGTCGGCGTCTCCTGCATCCACTCGATCGTTCCCTGGGTGCCCGTGACCCGGAGCCGCAGGCAGTTCTCCACGCCGGTCGCGGCTTGGGTGACCCAGAACGAACCCCGCGCGCCGTTGTCGAAGCGCAGCAGCGCACCCGCGTAGTCGTCGACGATCCGGTTCGGCACGATGTGGCCGACCTCGGCGGAGACCTCGCTGACGTCGAGACCGGTGACGAAGCGGACGAGCTGGTGTGCGTGCGTGCCGATGTCGCCCATCACGAGTGACGGTCCGCCGATCACCGGGTCGTAGCGCCAGGGAAGCGGGGTGGCCGGATCGGGATCCGGATCGCGGTCAGCGGCCTTGCCCCCTTGGACGTACTCGACCTGGATCAGCCTGATCTCACCGAGTTGACCGTCCTCGACCATCGCCCTTGCCTGGCGGACCATCGGATAACCGGAGTAGTTGTGGGTGAGGCAGAACACGAGGCCGGTGCGCTCGACCGCCGCGACGACGTCGAGCGCCTCGTCCAGCGTGTTCGTGATCGGCTTGTCGCAGATCACGTCGAACCCGCGATCGAGCGCGGCGATCGCAAGATCGTGGTGGCTGTCGTTCGGCGTCATGATCGCCACCACATCGGCGCCGTCGTCGCGTGCCGCTTCGGCGTCGAGCATCTCGATCGCGTCGCCGTAGGCCCGCCCGGGGTCGAGCCCGATCGCGAGTCCGGCCGTGCGGGACCGCTCCGGGTCGGACGACAGCACGCCGGCCACGATCTCGAAGCAGTCGTCGAGTCGTGCCGCGGTCCG
Source organism: Actinomycetes bacterium (assembly GCA_031398325.1). GTDB lineage: Bacteria > Actinomycetota > Acidimicrobiia > Acidimicrobiales > Ilumatobacteraceae > Sva-07. The sequence continues at coordinate 6,608 of JANNNB010000186.1, read as the reverse complement.
GTGCATCGCGCCGATGAAACTCCCCGGCCCACCTCCGATCACCGCCAGCCGCAACCTACGTCCGAGCAGCTCGATCACCGGGTTGCCGTCCATCCCACTCATCCCCCGGACCCTACCCAGTGCTCCGTCAGGGATTCAGGTGGCGGCTGAGTCCGGCTCGGGATTGGTGATCGTCACGTGTATGCCGCCTTCACCTTGGCCTCGAGGTACGCGCCGGCGGTGATCGGTTCGAACCGGGGCGGGTTCTCGTCCGAGCTGCAACTCGGGAGGCATTCGATCACCGCTGTCCAGTTGGGGTGGTGGAAGAACGGGATCGACACCCTCGGAATCGATCGTCTGTCGGCCGGTGGGACGCGCACGCGATGCTTGGTCGAGTTCCACTCGTCGTTCGTCCAGCGCTCCATGAGGTCGCCGATGTTGACGATGTACGTACCTGGTAGCACCGGCACGTCGATCCATCCACCGGTCCGACGGTCGACGACTTCGAGTCCGCCGACACCGTCCTGGAAGAGGATGGTCAGGCTGCCCCAATCGCTGTGGGGCCCTTTGCGGTACTGGTCGGGGAGCGGAGGCTCGTCGATCGGGGGGTAGTAGTTGGCGGTCAGGTTGGTGATGTGTTCGTCGATCTTGTCGTCGAAATGGTGCTCGTCGAGACCGAGCCCGATCGCGAACAATCGCAACAGGTCGGTCGCCAAGGCCTCCATGGCGGCGTAGTACTCGAGCCACACCTCGCGCAGGTCGGCCGGTCGGTCGGGCCAGACGTTCGGGGCTCCCCACAAGGCCATTGCGTCGCCGAGCCCGGCACGCTCGGCGGCACCCGCTTCACCGAGTCGGCTCATCGTGAACAGTTCGCACAGATCGGCCGCGGTGGGCACGTCCTCGGCCGCCGACACGTTGCTCGCCGTGCGGAAGAAGCCGCGCAGCGCCGGCGAGTCGGGAGCGCAGTCGTACTGCGCCTTCCAGTCGTCGGGCTGATCGAACAGTTCGATCGTCGTCCGATGGAGCCGTACGATCAGGTCCGGGTCGACGCCGTGTCCCGTGACGACGAGGAACCCGGACTCCCGGCACACCGCATCGATCGCAGCGGCCACCGCTCGTCGCTCGTCAGGATCGCCCGACCGCGCGCCGGCCAGGTCGATCACCGGGATGTAGTCGTCGCCGGCGCCGAGCATCCGATCGGGGCGGGAGATGGGCACGGTTCGAGCGTAGGGCGCGTGCCGGGACGACTGATGTGTGGTGAGCATGTGGTGGGTCAGACACGATGTCATGGCGTCGTTGGCGGGACATATCTCGCGCTCGCTGATGTCGTTACGCTGGTGGCCCTTGGTCGTGCGCGGACGAAATAGCCGAACTCCATCGGCGTTGGGCATCCCGTTGGACCGACGCGTCGCATGACGGTGTCGCTCGCGGTGGTCGGGACGGTTATGCAGACGCCGGCCCCCGACACGTTCGAGCAGCTGGTCGACGTCGTGGTGGCGGTCGACCCCAACGGCATCATCATGAAGATCGAGCCGCAGTCCACCGATGCGGGCATGGTGTTGATGGACGTCGCTGCGACCTTGGTCGAGCTGTCCGACACGGAGGTGCTGCTCCCGGGTCTGATCGACCTCCACCTCCATGCGCCGCAGTGGCCACAGGTCGGCACGTGCCTCGACATCCCGCTCGAGCAGTGGCTGTTCGAGTACACCTTCCCGCTCGAGGCCCGGTACGCGGACCCGGTGTTCGCGGCCATGGTCTGGCCGGATCTGGTCGCGTCGCAGCTGCGCAACGGCACCACCACGGCGGTGTACTTCGTCACGAACGACGAGGGAGCGACGCTCGCTCTCGCGGCGGAGTGCCTGAAGCAGGGCCAGCGAGCGTTCGTGGGACGGGTTGCGATGGACCACCCGACCGGTACCCCGCCCTGGTATCGCGATCAGCACGCATTCGCCGGCCTCGATTCGACGGCGCGCTCGATCGAGTCGATCCGCGCCCTCGACGCTGGTCGTGACCTTGTCCGACCCATGGTCACACCCCGTTTCACGCCGGCATGCAGTGACGATCTGCTCGCCGGACTCGGCGAGCTCGCAGTCGACATGGCCGTCGCAGTGCAGAGTCACTGCTCGGAGTCGGATTGGGCGCACGAGGAGGCGATCCGCCGGTTCTGGATCACCGATACCGCAGCCCTCGACATGTTCGGCCTGCTCCGACCCGGGTCGATCCTCGCCCACGCCAACCACATCACCGACGCCGACGCCGACCTCATCATTCGTCGGGGGGTTGGTGTGGCGCACTGTCCTCTGTCGAACGCCTACTTCGCCGATGGTGTGTTCCCGACGCGACGCATGCTCGATCGTGGAGTGCGCGTCGGCCTCGGCACCGACGTCGCCGGTGGCGCGTCTGCTGGGGTGCTCGGTCAGTGTCAGCACGCGGTGACGATGTCGCGGGTGTTGGAGGCCGGTGTCGACGTGGCCAGGCCGACCGCCGAACGCGGAGTGGCCGACTCGCGCATCGACATCCTGACGGCGTTCTGGATGGCGACGCTCGGTGGTGCAGCAGCACTCGATCTGCCCGTCGGCCTGATCGAGGTCGGTCGGCGCTTCGACGCGTTCGTGGTCGACACCGCGCCGTCGGCCGGCGGGCTGCACATCTGGCCAGACCTCTACGGCCCCGAGCAGACGTTCGAGAAGATCGTGCGCCTGGCCGGCCCCTCCCAGATCACCTCCACCTGGGTCAACGGCCGTCGCGCCACCCCGGCCCCCTGACCGTCATTCCACGTTTGCGACAAGAAATCTGCGAACCGGTCCGCAGATTTCTTGTCGCAAACGGGGATTTCGGGCGGTGAGTAGAGTGCGGCTGCAGCAGGAACGGACGGGAATGAACCGAAATGGACGGGGGATCCGATGGGTGAGCAGGTCGCAGTGAGCAAGGACATCGCCGCGCCGGCGGAGCTGGTGTGGGAGATGGTGTCCGACGTGACACGCATGGGGGAGTGGTCGCCGGAGACGGCCGTCGGCGAATGGATCAAGGGAGCGACCGGGCCGACGGTCGGCGCCACGTTCAGGGGCACGAACTCGAACGGCAAGAAGTCATGGACGACCGACGCCACCGTGGTCGATGCCGAGCCGGGCAAGCGGTTCGCGTTCGATGTCGACGTCGGTCCGGTCAAGGTGTCGCGCTGGTCGTACGACTTCGAGCCGACGGCGAACGGTTGCACCGTCACCGAGACGTGGACCGATCGTCGCAATGCCCTTGTCAAGGCGCTCGGCAAACCGATCAGTGGTGTGTCGGATCGGGCGACACACAACCGTCAAGGGATGGTCGAAACGCTCGACCGCCTCGCGGTGGCCGCCGAATCGGCAGCTGCGGGATCAGGCAGCTTCGAGTCAAAGTAGCGACGCGACGAGCCCCGCCTGGCCGAGGTGGTAGGTGACCATGATCGCGACCGGCATCCACGGGGCGGTCGCGACGAACTTCCGCCAGCCGAGAATCGTGTCGGACGCCACGAACAGCAGCGCTCCTCCGATCGCCCATGCGTTGCCAGCGGCGACGGCAGCGACCGCCATCGACGAGATGATCAACAGGTAGGCGACCACGGCGCCGCCGAGGGTCGGGTCGTCGCGGCGGGCGGCCGCGACGATGCGACGACCGACCGTTGCGATCAGCGCGCCCATCGAAACGATGCCGAGCAGGAATCCCCACCATCGCCAGTCGTCGGCGGCGATGAAGCCGGCGGTGTAGGCGAGGTGACCGAGGAGGAAGGCTGCGAGCCCGAACACGAACCGGCGGTCGTCGAGCAGCAGGACGTCGCCGGCGAGCGAGCAGACCAGGGCGACGACGAACCACGCCCGCACGGTCGGGTCGGCCGGGTCGAGCGTGACCGCGACACCGATGAGAGCGACCAACGCGAGCGGCTTGCTCCACAGTTCGGTCGGCCGATGGTCGTTGGCGCGGCTCACCCAGTTCGCGACTGCCGCGAGCGCGGCCACCGCGGCGAAGATCCACGACACCGTCGTCACGTCGTGCAGCATTGCAGGTCGTGCGCCGACGGTTGCCGAGCGAAGTGTGAGCGTGAACGTCGGAATCGACGCGTGGGTTCACACTTCGGACTGCGGTTGCCGCCGTGGCACGGATATGGACGGCGGATTCGGCGACGGCATGCCCTTCCCGTGATCGCCCCACCAGCTGGACGGCGAGGGCTCGGCCCGACTCGGCCCGACGGTCGTGTGCGAGGATTCGGGGGATGAGCGCATTCACCCTCGGGGTCGATCTCGGTACCACCTACTCGGCCGCCGTCATCGGTCGTGGCGGCCAGGTCAACACGTTGCAACTCGGTGCAGAGGGTGCGGTGGTCCCTTCGGTCGTCGTGATCCGTGACGACGGCGAGGTGTTGGTCGGCGATGCCGCAGAACGCCGGGCCAGCGCCGAGCCGGCGCGAAGTGCACGGGAGTTCAAGCGACGCCTCGGCGATCCCGTTCCGCTCATCATCGGCGATCAGCCGTACGCCGTCGAGGCGCTGATGGGCTACCAGCTCGCCGACATCGTGCGCCGTGCCACCGAACAGGAGGGTGAGGCACCGACCACCGTCGTGCTCACGCATCCGGCGAACTACACCGACTTCAAACTCGGCAAGCTCCGTGAGGTCGCCACGCTCGCCGGACTGCCGCCCGAACGGGTCCAGTTGCTCGCCGAGCCGGAGGCGGCCGCGATTGCATACACCCGGGACCAGCGCGTCGAGCCCGGCGACGTCATCGCGGTGTACGACTTCGGGGGCGGCACGTTCGATGCCGCACTCGTTCGCCACACCGCTGCCGGCTTCGAGCTGATCGGCATTCCCGAAGGGATGGAGCGACTCGGCGGCATCGACTTCGACCAGGCCGTGCTCGCCCACGTCGACCAGGCCGTGGGTGGGATGGTGACCGGCGCCGACCGGTCCGATCCGCTGACGCTGCCGGCGCAGGCGCGCCTGCGGGTGGAGTGCCGGCGGGCGAAGGAAGCGCTGTCGACCGATGCCGACACGACGATCCCGGTCGCGCTGCCCGGGCTGCAGACCGATGTCCGCCTGACCCGCGCCGAGTTCGAGACCATGGTGCGACCACGCGTCGCGCAGACCGTCACGGCGCTCGAGCGGACCGTAGCGAGTGCCGGCATCACGATGGACGAAGTCTCCCGGGTGCTGCTCGTGGGCGGCACGTCGCGCATGCCCGTGGTCGCCGAGATGATCCGTTCGGCCACAGGGCGACCGGTCGGCCTCGATGCCCACCCCAAGTTGGCGATCGCCACGGGGGCCGCGCTCGCCGGCGGGTCGACGGTGGCGGCATCGGCCGAACCGACCGAGGAGTGGGTGGCGCCGACCAGGGTGGTACCGGCCGCACCCCCACCGTCGGCCGACAAGGGGCCCGGCGGCAAGCGATTCCTGCTCATCGCCGTGGCGGCAGCCGCCGCTGCGTTGATCGGATTCGTCGCGTTCACGGTGCTGTCGGGTGGCGACGACGAGTCCGATGGCGCGGTCACCACCGACTCGGTGATCGATCCGATCGTCACCGAGGTTGCCCCCGTCGAATCCGGCGCGGTGACCGTTCCGGCGTCCCACGTCCCAGCCGAGTCGGTCAGCCCTGTCGACACGACTGCCCCGGACACGAGCGAGGCACCGACCTCGGAGGCCCCGTCGACGGAGGCACCCACGCCACCCGAAGGTGGGTCCGTCGACGCCGTCGCCACCATCGACACGCAGTCGATGGGGATCGCCGTCGACGACACGAACGCGCTCGTGGTCGCCGGCGGCGACTCCTCGATCCTGCAGATCACCGGTGTCAACAGTGTCGCGGTCATCGGCACCGTTCCCGACGGCGTACCCGGCGGGATCGCGGTCGGTCGTGACGGTGAGATCGTGGTGTCGACGGCGGCCGGCGTGTTGCAGTTGTCGGACGGAGCCCTGCTCGTCGATGCCGCAACCGCAGGTCTCGGCAGCACGCCTGGCCCGTTGGCCTTCGATGGCGTCGGAAACCTCTACCTCGCGGACAACGACAACGGCCGCATCATCCGTCGCGGTACCGACGGGTCGCTCAGCCTTGTGGCGGGCAACGGTGCCGCGCCGAGTGGCGTGGCCGAGGACGGTGTGGCGATCGACGTGCCGATCGGCCCGGTCGCCGGCATCGTCATCGACGGGACCGGCCGGCTGCTGTTCGCCGACGCCGGCACCTCGACCGTTCGAGCGGTGGTCGGTGACGGCTCCATCTCGACGGTGGTCGGCGGCGGCGCGACGCCGGCCGTATCCGCAGCGGGATCCGCAGCCCGCGACATCGCGCTCGGAAGCGTGAACGGGCTGAGCGTGGCGAGCAACGGACGCATCGCCGTGAGCGATGACGTCGACGGTGTCATCCTCGTCGTCGACACCGACGGGTCGGTCTCGATCGCCATCGCCCGTAACGAAGCGGCGACGGGTGGCGACGGGGGACCAGCTGCGGACGCAACGGTCGGCACCATCGGCCCCCTCGCGTTCGAGTCGCCGGAAACCCTCGTCTTCTCCGACGGCCCGTCGATCCGACGACTCTCCGGTCTCTGAGTATCCGACGATGACCTACAGCCTCGGAATCGATCTCGGCGCCGAGACGACGACGTGGTCGCAT
>JANNNB010000169.1:0-1607 GCA_031398325.1 Actinomycetes bacterium | reverse complement strand
GTCGTCCCCAACGCCGCCAACGTGTGGTTGTCACGCGCGTCGAGTTGGAACCGACGCGAGACGGCCTGGCCGACGAGCAGCGTGCCGAGCACTGCCGTAATGAACGCGAAGAGGGCCAACGCAGTCGCCGCGGGCTCTGTCGCTCGCAGAGCCTTCGCCCTCGTCACCGCAAGGGTCTGGTAGACGATCAGTTCGTCGGGGGCCATCGCGTCGACCGCTGCCTTGAACTCGTTCAACCGACCCGGATCGGTGAGTTTGATGACAGCACCCCCGTACCCGGCAGTCGGTTCACCCAACCGTTCGTACAACGCCGGACCGATCCACAGTGCAGGCGGTTCGTATCCTTCGTCGACGACGATGCCCTCGAGTCCATTGCCGATCCCGGCGACGCGAAGGTCGACGGTGGTGCTCGCCCCTGGGGTGTTCAGCGTGGCCAGGGCCGAGTCGAACTCCCCTGCGTCGAACAGGGCGAGCGCTTCGCCGACCAGGTCGGGCGGCAGCACCGTCAGGCTGATGGTGTCACCGATGTGCAGCCCTGCCGTCGCCGCATGGGTGCGGTCGACGTAGACCTCGTCGACTGATTCCGGGTCAGGCATCCGGCCCTCGGACAGTACGGGGCGATCGAAGTCGGCCAGCGCGTGCCCATCGGAAGCAAAGACGAACAGTGAGTATCCCAGGTTGTCGAACGTGATTTCCCCGGCCGGCCAGGTGGCGACGCCGTGCACCCTCGAGAACTCGGCAACCATTGGCAGGGCGGCGACGCGATCGAAATCCAACACCGAATCGTCTCCCTTGTCCGGGTTGACGGTGACATCGCTCACCTCGTTCTGCTCGATCATCCGATCGACTGCGGTTCGGGTGCGCTGCGCCCCTGCAAGACCGCCGAGCACGAGTCCACCGATCAACGCCACGAGCACGACGATGCCAGCCAGATTCCGCCAGCCATGACGCAACTGGGCACGCGCCAGCGCGAGCGATGTCTGCACCCCTCGATCAGACCACGTGGCTCCGCTCGCGACAAGGACGCTGGTGTCACTCGCGATGGGGTGCTGGCACCCCGGCGAACACACCGGTCTGTCACCTCGCCTGCGCCCAAGCCGATCCGTACCTTCGGAGTATGACCAGATTCAAGACCAACCACCTGATCGCCGCCGGTACCGCATCAGCGCTGTTGCTGCTCACCGCGTGTGGATCCGACGACAACTCCTCCGCCGACGCCGAAGCCTGCGACGCATGGATCGCAGCCGACAGCGCCGTCATCAGCTTCCTCTTCACCGGCCAGGGCGACGCCGACTCGGTGAACGCTGCGCTCGACGCAACCATCGCCGCCGCCCCCGACGACATCGTCGACACCATCACCGAACTCAAGTCGGAAGCGCAGCCACAGCTTGAGGATCCCGAATCCGACGCCTCCGACAGAACGCTCGAGCTCTACAGCGATGCCATCGCCTGGGTCGGCGACAACTGCGACGTGGAGACCCTCGATGTGACGGCGACCGAGTACAAGTACGACGGCATCCCCGACGAACTCGAGACCGGGTACCACGTCCTGAACTTCTCCAACGAGGGCAAGGAACAACACGAGATGTTCGCGTTCAAGATCAACG
>JANNNB010000150.1:0-4252 GCA_031398325.1 Actinomycetes bacterium | reverse complement strand
ATCCGCACCCTCGAACGCACCTACGCCGACGCCTGACGGTCGGCCGTCAGGTGCGGGCCAGAACGATCGTGTCGCCGGCAGGCGGGACCACGGTCAAGGTGTCACCGTCGACGGTCATCTGGAACGGGCCCTCGTTGGACTGACCGGTGATGGTGGTGGTGGCGCCGTCGGAGGTGATCGATTCGACCGTCAACGGGTCGAAGGTCCGGCGCCAGCGACACCGGCCGCTCCCGCCGCGCCAGCGACCCCGCCTGCGGCAACACCGCCTGCAGCCGCGACGTCTGACGCTCCGCCCGCACCTCCGACGACCGGCGGCAACGACGCCGCGGCAACCGCGGCGGCACCGGCGGCAGCATCGTCATCGTCGGCCGCATCGGCGTCTGACCGACGCACGAGAACGAACTGCTCGACCGAGATCCCAGCGCTTCGCGCCGCTTCGGTGAGCAGCGACCGGCGGTACGGGTCGAGGTCGTCGTCGTGAACGAGCGCGAACTTGGCCGGCACCGCACCAGTCTGGGCGACATTCACCGCGACCACCTCGGCGAGCACGCAGCCGACCAGCGCCTCGACCCCGTACGGCGTTCCGCCGACCATGACGGGCTCGGATGCACCGAGCGCATCGACGAACCTTGTCGTCACCTCGGCATCGGCCGCTGAGTCCGGTCCGACGACCCGAAGCTCACCATCGGTCCCGACGGCGACCACCGATGGCACCGAACCGACGGCGCTCGACGTTGGGTCCACGCCGACCGGCACGCGCGACCACGTGGTCGTGTCGACCCCGAGATCGCATCCAAGGCGATACACCACGACTCCGTTCAGGTCCGGGTCATGACGAACGTGTCGCCACCCTCGGGCGGGATGACCGTCAGCGTGTCACCCTCGACGGTCATGTTGAAGGGGCCCTCGTCCGACATCCCGATCATCGTGGTCGAACCGCCGTCGGTGGTCACCGAATCGATCGACAGCGTGTCGCTCGTCTGCTGGACGATCACGGTGCCCGTCCCGCACCCGCCTTCGCCACCCGACGCCGTGAAGTCCAACTGCATCGCCGCGGGCCCCGTGACGCTCAGGACGAACTGGATGTCCGCGGAAACTCCGTCCTCGGAGAGGCAGTACTCCCAGGTGCCCTCGAACGGACTGAGGTCGGAGGCGTCCTCGTCGGGGATGGTCGACGCCTCGGGCTCCACGGTCGTCTCCGACGACGTCGTTTCGGCCGCCGTTGTCGCAGCGGGCTCATCGACCGGCTCGGTCGCCACCGGCTCGGTCACCACCGCGGCGACCGGCACCGTGGTCACGATCGGGGCCTCGGCTTCGGGCGTGTCGTCGCCACCGCCTGCGAGTACGGACACGCCGACGACGGCGACGATCACCGCCGCGACGCCGCCGGCGATCGCGATCGGGATCCACGGCAGCGACGCCTTGGCCGCGACGGCAGAACCACCTGCGGCCCCGGCGTGACCAGCACCGCCGGCCGCCACCGACAGTCCCGACGCGCCTGCGGGTCCGGCGACACCCGCCGCCCCGGCGCCGGCTGGACCGACCGCAGCCCCGGCGGGGCCGACGATCGCGCCGCCGGGACCAGCCATCGCGGCTGCACCGACCGGTCCAACCGCTGCGCCGAGCGGTCCCACCGCGCCCGCGGCCGCAGCACCGCTCGCCCCGGCGGCCCCGGTGGCACCAGCGGTGCCGGCCGCAGCGGCTGCGCCACCGGCGGCGCCCGCTGCTCCCGCTGCTCCCGCTCCCGCTGCGGTCGCTCCAGAGACACCTGCGGCGCCACCCGCAGTGGTCGACAGCGACGCAACGGCGACGGCGGCCGCCCCGCCCGCATCGTCGTTCTCGTCGTCGCCGTCCACATGCGCACCGGCAGCATCCGAGCGCGAGACCAGCATCAGCTGCTCCGACGAGATCCCCGCCGTGCGGGCCGCCTCGTTCAGCAACGCAAGATGATACGGATCGAGCCCGTCGTCGTGGACCAGCGCGAACTTCGCAGGCGCGGCGCCGGTCTGAGCCACATTCACCGCGACCACCTCGGCCAGCACGCAGCCGACCAGCGCCTCCACTCCATACGGCGTGCCACTCACGATGATGGGCTCCGACCCACCGAGCGCGTCGACGAACCCGGTCGTGACGCCACCGTTCGGCGCCGAGTCGGGCTCGACGACACGGAGTCCGCCGTCAGGGTCTGCTCCGACCGCGGACGGAACCGACCCGTCCGCACTCGACGCACCGTCGCCGCCGACCGGTCGACGCGACCACATCGTGGTGTCGACCCCGAGATCACAGCCCAAGCAATACGTCATCGCTCACTCCCTTTGGTTCATGTTCGCTCATCGCCATCATGGATCGGATCATCGCCACCGTTGGTCGATACACAGTCGAGTTGTCACCCTCGACGGGAATACACCTGCGTGGGATCGAATGCGGTCGGAAGTCCGGCGCCGGACGGACTCGTTCCGTACCGCAGCGTGTCGCCGACGACGCCCATCACGAAGTTCTCCTCCGTCGTCGACACCTGTACCGCCCCGACGCCGTCGATCACGGTCTCGCCCACGACCGTCGCCAAGTACGAGTCGGAGTTCGACGCGATCCCGGCCGTCGAGCAGTCGGACGAGTCGGTGTACACCAACAACGTGTACTCGAGCGTCAGCTGGTTGGGCCCGGCCGGGACGAATGAGTACTCGACGGCGGCGGACACGTTCGGGGCATCCGGTGACGGCGCACACACGACCCATTCGCCGACGAATGCCGACAGGTCGATGTCCGGGTTCAAGGTGGTGGCTGACGATGATTCCACCGACGTGTTCTCGACGAGCGATGTCAACGCGATCGACTCCGACGGCTCGGTGTCCACCGTGTCCGTCACGGTCGCGGGGTCGACGACGGACTCGGTGGGCGCCACGACCGCAGTCGCTTGCTCCGCCGGCCGATCGTCCCCACCTGCGAGAACGACCACGCCGACCACGACGACGACGAGCGCGACCACACCGGCGACGGCGATCGGCACCCAGCCGATCGATGACCCAGCGGCGGGGAGCGAACCGGACCCTCCGGGACCGGCCGCACCACCACTTGCCACGCCGGATGGCCCCACCGACGATCCAGTCGGTCCGGCCGAGGTACCGGCAGGCCCGACGGTCGATCCGCCCGGACCGGCGATCGCTCCGGCCGGACCAGCGGCCGCCCCACTCAACGATGCGATGCCCGCCTCACCCACTTCGGCGCCCAGCACGGCTGCTCCGGTCGCGCCAGCGCTGCCTGCCGCCGCGACCCCGGCGGCACCAGCGGCCAGGCCGCCGGAACGTTCTGGTGCGTCCGGGAGTGAGCTGACCCCGATGAGCGCCGCACCGGCCGCGGCGGAGCCATCCGCCGAGCCCTCCGCCGCGGCGTCGGCGGCCGACCGGGTCACGAGCATCAGCGCATCGGCAGCGATGCCGCCCACCCGCGCCGACTCACGCAGCAACGACGTCCGGTAGGGATCGAGCGCATCGTCGTGGACCAGCGCGACCACATCGGGTCTCGACCCCGTCGCTGCGACGTTCGTCGCGACGACGTCGGCGAGCACCGTCGCGACCAGCGCCTCGACGCCGTAGGGAGTTCCACCGACCATCACCGGATCACTCGAGCCGAGCGATCCCACGAAGGCGGTCACCACACCGGTCGAGTCGTCACCTTCGTGGGCAACACACAGCTGTCCGTCGGCCGCAACGCCAGCCGCCGAGGGCACCGTCCCGCTCGCCTCCGACCCAACGCCATCTGTTACACGCGACCACGTCGTCGTCTCGGCGCCGACATCGATTCCGAGGCTGTAGGTCATCGTCGGATACTCAGAGACCGGAGAGTCGTCGGATCGACGGGCCATCGGAGAAGACGAGCGTGTCCGGCGACTCGAACGCGAGGGGGCCGATCGTGCCTACCGTCGCGTCGCTCGCCGGGCCCCCATTGCCACCGGTGGCCGCATCGTTGCGGGCGATCGCGATCGAGACCGACCCGTCGGTGTCGACGACGAGGATGACCCCGTCGACGTCGTCACTCACGGCGATGCGTCCGTTGCTCGCCACGCTCAGCCCGTTCACGCTTCCGAGCGCGATGTCGCGGGCTGCGGATCCCGCTGCGGATACGGCCGGCGTCGCGCCGCCGCCGACCACCGTCGAGATGGAGCCGTCACCGGCCACCGCTCGAACGGTCGAGGTGCCGGCGTCGGCGAACAGCAGCCGGCCGGTCCCGTCGATGACGATGCCGGCGACCGGGC
>JANNNB010000067.1:0-5803 GCA_031398325.1 Actinomycetes bacterium | reverse complement strand
GCGTGACGCCGCGACATGCGGAGTCGAGTGCAGGTGTAGCCATGGTGCATGCCACCGGTTCAGGAGCTGACCGATGTCGAACGACGAATGGTTCGTTCTGCGCTCGTTGCCCAGCTCAGGCGAGCAGAGGAACAGGCTGTGTCGCTGGCCCGCCAGTTCGACGACATCGTCGCTGCGGCTGAGACGTCGAACATCGACGACGAGCATGACCCGGAAGGTACGACGATCGCGTTCGAGCGCGCGCAGGTGAGCGCCCTCCACAGCCAGGCCACCCGTGATGCTGCAGCGCTTCAGCGGACGCTGGCCGACGTGGACGACACCGCGTTCGGTGCCTGCGAACAATGTGGCGGCCCGATCGGGTTCGAACGTCTTGTCGCGCTTCCGGCGACCCGTCGTTGCGTCGAATGCGCTCGCTGATCTCCTCGAACGCTGTCAGCCGTCAGAGGTTCTCCTCCGGCCCGAGCGGGTTGAGCCCGTATCGTTCGCCGCGTTTGCCACGCACGGCCAGGTCGACGGTGTGCAGACGCCGTTGACCCTCCATCAGATGGAGCGAGCCGGGCATGTGCATCATCGCCTGGTAGTCGCCGAGCGAATCCTCGAGCGCTTGGCTGAAGCCTTGTGCGTCCTGGGCCTTGTTCATCTGGATCTTGGCCAGACGCAGCGCCTCGGGCGTGTTCTCCGCGACGCGACGAGCCCAGGCGTAGGTTTCGCGCTCGAGGTCCGCCGGTGCGAGCACGCGGTTGACCAGCCCGTAGTCCCTCGCTTCGTCTGCCGAGATGAAGCGACTCTCGAAGCACAGCTCCTTGGCGCGGCGGATGCCGATGTCCCACGGGATCGACATGTACTCGACGAAACCGGCCAGGAACTCGGCATCGTCGGCGGCGAAGACGACGTCCATGACCGCCGCGAGCATCCAGCCGGCGTAGATGCAGTACCCCTCGACCATGGCGATGGTCGGCTTGGGGAAGTTGCGCCATTTGACCAACAGGTCGAGGTTGTAGTGCTTGAACTGGTCGTAGGTCTCGATGCCGGGCTTGACACCCAGCGCCCTCCGGCAAGCTCACTCGACCAATCACTCGTCAAGCTCGCTTCCGCCGCCATCGCCACCTGATCATCACTTGCGTGCGTCGTGCACGAGTGTTCCGACGTCGTCGGTGACAGGCTTCCGATGTCGAGGACTGAGGAACCTTGTTCGGGCTGCGACGGCCCGAGGTCGCCCCTGCCTCGATCGAGCCGATGCGGGCGCTCGGCGCGATACTGCACCCGATGGCGGATGTCTTGCGAGTCGCGCAACTGTCGGACACCCACTTCCTGGAGCACGGGACCGACCCTGAAGGGGGTCACGGATACGACACGTCCGAGGCCTTCGACGCCGTCGTCGACGACCTGCGCGGTCGCGAGCTGGACCTCGTCGTGGTCACCGGTGACATCGCCGACCATGGGCGTGCGGAGCAGTACGAGATCGCAGTTGCGGCATTCGCTCGGCTGCCGTGCCCGGTGTTCGCGTGTCCGGGCAACCACGACTTCGACTCCTCGTTCCGGTCAACATTCCGGGCGCCAGGCCTGTTCGTTCCTCGCGTGACCCAACACGGGCCGTGGTCGTTCGTGTACGCCGACTCCAACGCGGGTGCCATGGACGCCGACGACACAGGCCGGCTCGTTGATCCTCCAGGTGAGTACCGCCTGCACGGCAACGGCTCGCTCGGCGCCGCCGAATCAGCGTGGTTGCGGACGGCCACTGTCGGCCATGATGCCGACCACGTGTTCGTCTGGCTGCACCATCCGCCCGACCCCGACGTGCCGCTCACGAATGATCCGGCCTACACGGCCGAGTGGGAAGCGGTGGTCGCGAATCGCCCAAAGGTCCGGGGTTTCGGTGGCGGCCACACCCACGTCCCCTCGCTCTACGAGTTCGCCGGGCGCCCGGTGTTCGTTGCCCCGTCGCTCAAGAACAACTTCGATCTTCTAGCCAGCACATGGCTGCCGCCGGGCTACCGGACCTACGAATTCGGCACCGACGGCACCGTCACCAGCGAGGTGCGCCTCGTCGAGGACGAGCGGTGGCCGCGTCGACCGTTCGGACGGGCCATCCGCTCGTTGCTCATGGGCGAGATCACCTACACGGAATTGGCCGAGATCGCGGCGCGCCGCTCGCGCTGAAGCGACGATGGGCGTTTGTAGACCTCGGCAGCAGACCTTCGTGAGCGTGTCTCGACGCAGAACCGGTTCTCTGGCGAGTCGACTACCAAGGTGGATCAAGGCGGCACGAACCGCGACGATCTCGTGGCGGCGATTGCCCGGCTCGTCGTCGCAACATCAGTCCGTGAATTCGGTTCGGGTTGTCGACCAAGCTGACGCGTGGCACAATCGTGACCATGACGACTGACTCGCTGCGGAACGTGAAGGACCGATTCTCCGAATTCGTCGACCGCGTCGACCGCGAACACGAACGCATCGTCGTCACCCGTAACGGTCGGCCCGCCGCCGTGTTGATCAGCCCCGACGATCTCGACAGTCTCGAAGAGACCCTCGAACTGCTCGGTGATCATGACGCGATCAGGGCGCTTGTGGAAGCCGAAGCCGCGGTCGCCGCCGGCGACGTGGTCCGCGGCGTCGACGCTGTGCGAGCGTTGCGGCCATCGCCACGGTCGTGACCGAGGACGGCTACGGGCTCGTCGTTGCCCGCCCAGCGGCGCGCGCAATCGCCGAGACGCTGCCCGAACAGGTTGCCGCTGCGGTGATCGACTTCATCAGTGGCTCACTGCTCGAGAATCCCCGTCGCGTGGGCCGCGAACTACGCAACGAACTTGCCGGCATCCACAGCGCCCGTCGGGGGAGCTACCGCGTCCTGTATCGAATCGATGAGAGCGCACGAACGGTCACGGTGCTCCGGGTCGATCACCGCGGCGATGCGTATCGAGCACCGTGAAGCGGGTTCAAGGTCGCAAGGGACTGTAATTCGGCCCGTTGTGGAGCGAGTATTCTGTTGTCCTCACTCGGGCTGCGCGAGCCGCTCGGACACTGGAGGAGGGGACCATGATCAGATCCAAGGCCATTGGGGTGGTTGCGTTTGCGCTCACCGTCGGCGTGCTCGCCACGGGTGCGACAGCCGGCACCGCTATGGCGAAACCCGCACAGTCCGGGTGCGACAACCGCAACAACAACACCTACGACAAGCTCCTCGAGTGTGTCCGGGTCGATGGTGTACGCGAGCACCAAGCGGCGTTCCAGGCGATCGCCGACGCCAATGGCGGCAATCGCGCGGCGGGCACTCAGGGATACGAGGAGAGTGCGCAGTACGTGATCGACACGATGACCGCTGCGGGCTGGAACGTCACCACACAAGAGTTCCCGTTCACGTACATCCCACCGGCGGTGCTTCAGCAGCTGACCACCGTCGCGGCGACATACGAGACCGGCTCGTTCACAGGTACGGGATTCGGCGCAGTGCAGGGGAACGTGATCCCGGTCGACATCAATCTCGTGCCACCGCAAGCAAGCACGAGTGGCTGCGAGGCGGCCGACTTCGCTGGGCTGAACTTCAGCGGCGATACGGACATCGCGCTGGTCCAGCGGGGAACGTGCACGTTCGGTGTGAAGGCGCTCAACGCCGAAGCAGCTGGCGCCGAGGCCGTGATCATCTTCAACCAGGGCAACACGCCAGAACGCTCGGGTCTGATCATTGGCACGCTCGGCGGCGAGAACATCGTCGCGATTCCGGTGGTGGGTGCGTCGTTCGCCCAAGGCGCGGCGCTCGCTCAGGCCGGTTCGACTGCGCTTGTTCGTATCGACCCGCCGGAGGAAAGGCCCCAGATCAACGTGATTGCTGAGCTACCCGGCAAGAACAAGAGCAACGTCGTGATGGCCGGCGCACACCTCGATTCGGTGCAACGGGGCCCTGGCATTAACGACAACGGCAGCGGTTCAGCGGCCCTGCTCGAGATCGGCCAGCAACTCTCAAACCACAAGCCGGAGAACACCCTGCGGTTCGCATGGTGGGCAGCCGAAGAATCCGGATTGCTCGGCTCGGCGGCGTACGTCGCCAGCCGGACGCCGGCCGAACTCGACCAGATCGCGCTCTATTTGAACTTCGACATGGTCGGCTCGCCCAACTACGTCTACATGGTCTACGACGGTGACGAATCCGGATTCCCCGCACCGGTGGCCGTCCCGCCGGGTTCAGTCCAGATCGAGGACGTGTTCGAATCGTTCTACACGTGGAAGAACGTGCCATATGACGACGCCCAGTTCAGTGGCCGCAGTGATTACGAAGCGTTCATCCTCAACAACATCCCAGCGGGCGGACTGTTCACCGGCGCCGAGGTGGTGAAGACCGCCGAGCAGCAGCTGCTCTGGGGTGGCACTGCCGGTGAACAGTTCGACCCCTGCTACCACGAGGCGTGCGACACCTTCGACAACGTGAGCGTCACGGCGCTCGACGTGAACTCGGATGCGATCGCCTTCGCAGTCCTGACCTACGCGTACTCGACGGAGTCGGTCAACGGTGTGAAGGGCAAGAAGGTGCCTGGCAACTTCACGATCCCGGCGCCAGCGGGCCCTCGCGGCACCAACGCCGGCGGCGGCTTTGCGGAGAACTCAGGAGACTGAAAGCAGATGTGACGCGTCTGTATCGGCGTGAGAGGTGAATCACCTCTCACGCCGATCGCGCAACGCTTCCGCCGGGTCAGGTGGGCTGCGCGCAGCAGCTCAACAGCGCTGAAGGCTTGGAGTCGGGTCCGTCGGCGCTGCTGTGCGGGTGAAACGTGCCCTGTGTTGCGGGTGGCCCGAGCTGGTCCGAGTGTGTTCCTCGTTAGTCGGCCATCGCCGAGTTCCCGGTCAGAATCGCTGCCATGACCACGGCCACACAGCCCAAAATCTTGGTTCGCTTTCGCATCTCTGGTCCCCCCAACGATGGCGATGATCGAGCACGGTGAATCGCCCCGGGATCGGGTGGTGGAGATCCGACGGGTCTGTGACGAGAACTTGTTCGTCTATGGCGCCGACAAGATCTGGGCACAACTCAACCGTGAGAACATCACGGTTGGTTGGTCGTGGCCGGGTCGAGCGTCTGATGCGCCAAGAAGGGATCTGCGGGGCAAAATCAAACGATCCGGACCCTGATGCAGGTCCGGATCGTTTCCGACGTCTCGCGACATCACATCGGAGCGGATGACGAGAATCGAACTCGCATTCTCAGCTTGGGAAGCTGATGTTCTACCACTGAACTACATCCGCGGGTGGCGCCCGATGATAGCGGCGCCCGGAGTTGTGAACTGCGCTCAGACGCCGCGAGCGTCGATGGCTCCCTGGTCGTACGGCTCGATCATGATGCACTCGCCGGGGCACTCCTCGGCGGCGTCTACCGCCGTGTCGATCAACGAATCGGGAATGCGGGCGACACCTTTGCCGAAGTCCGGGCCGTGCCCAGCTCCCTCGGCGCCGTCGAAGATGATCGTCGTACCGAAGTGAGACGCCTCTTCCTTCACGACCCACAAGCCGTCGTCACGGGCGACGAAGACGTCGGGACAGATCTCCGAGCAGATTCCGTCGCCTGTACACAGGTCCTGGTCGATCCAAACCATCAATGCTGTCGCGGCCATGCGAGATTCCTTTCGGGGGAATGTTTCCGAGACGATCGTTCTATCGCCGATCAGCGGACTCGCCTGACACCGGCTCACTACAGTCGGCCCATTCCGCGCCTTTCGCTCCACCGTTTGCCGATCCTGCAGGGTCTGCTGCCGATCGACCGGAAGCGCGCACCAGCCGAGATGCTCGCCGGGCTGACGCTCGCAGCTCTCGCAAT
>JANNNB010000063.1:0-2145 GCA_031398325.1 Actinomycetes bacterium | reverse complement strand
CGAAGCGCGTGTCCGCCGGACGAGGACCTGGGGAGATCCTCAACAGAACGTCGGCCGCGAAGGGTCGCTCCCGCCAGAGCTGGCGAGGGGTCAGCCAGTTCGTGTCGTATGGACGTTGAGAGTCTCCGCGCTGGAACCGGTACGTGATGCGGCGAGCACCGAGTCGAGCACGTCGAGGGACGCCGTCAGGTGTGCGATTTGGCGCACGATTCGTTCGTGCGCGACCTCCAGTTCGTCGACGAGACCTGGCGCGGGCACGATCGCGTCTGCCGTGCCATGGATGCAGGGGAGAAGGTCGGCGATCTTGCTGCTGCAGAGTCCCGCGGCGAACAGCACTTGGATGTGCGCGATGCGCGCCACGTCGCGCTCGACGAAGTTGCGGTACCCATTCGGGCCTCGCTGCGCGAGCACTAGTCCCTGCTCCTCGTAGTACCGCAGCGATCGCTCGCTCACACCGCTACGAGCAGCCGCTGTTCATCGCATGGGCGCTGTGGTCCACCCGTCCCGACATCGACGTGGGTGACAACGGCCAAGCACGGATGCACCCGGAGATGCGCACGGTCCATGACATTGCAGACCCGACATCCGACTCGACTACTCGGCACGACCATACGAATCAGCGATCACTCGCCCGGACCCACGAGGAGAACAAATGACACTCGAGCGCATCACCACCAATCCAGACCCCTATGAACCGTTCCTCTTGTCCCAGGGCATCCGCTGTGGCGACCTGCTGTTCATCTCGGGACAAGCCGGCTACGACGACAACGGCCAAATCGTCAAGGGAGGCTTCCGCGAACAAGGTAAGCGTGCCTTCTCCAACCTCGAACGAGCACTGTTGGCAGGTGGTGCCAGCCTGAACGACGTTGCCAAAGTGACGATCTTCGTGACCGACATGAACAATTTCAACGAAGTCGTCGAACTTCGCCGCAAGTACTTCGCGGCGCCGTACCCAGCGGACAGCATCGTCGCGGTACAAGCCCTGTACACCCCGGAGGCGATGATCGAGATCGAGGCGGTGGCACAGGTCGCCACAGAACGGTCGACCAAATCCCCTCCGTCAGTAGCGGTCTTTCAGACCAATTTCGTGCGCCCGCCAAACGAGAAGGAAGCAACCTGATGCTGACCATTCCATGGACCACATCCAAGACCACCTCAGATGCTGCGACACTCATCCAGGTCTCACGTCTCGAGCTCGCGCGCGCTCGCGACGTCCCCGGCTTCCTCGTCGCTGCGCTGAGAATCCGCCGCATGGCACTACGGACACCCGGCGCGGTCGGGGTATCGATACGCGCCCAACCGTTCCGTCGCACCTTCTGGACGCTGTCGGCATGGGACGGCCAAGACGCCATCGCCCAGTTCGTGCAAAGCGACTATCACCGAAGGGTCATGACCACCTACCGAGACCGAATGGTAGGTGCTCACTTCCACACCTGGAACGAGATCAACACGACGGTCCGACGACCGAGCTGGGACGACGCACATCGGCGCTACGAGGCTTCAAAGGAGCGGACATGACGGGCAAGATCCTCGACCACATCGGCTGGCAGTCGGATCCGCAAGTGATGCAGCCCGGGTGCCATGCGGGCGACAGCGACAACGCACACGTCTACTACTACGTTCGATCGCACGAATTGGGAGCCCCAAGATGAAGAACGAAACGGTGACCATCATCGGTGGGGGTATCGGCGGACTCGCCCTTGCCGTGTCCCTCGCCCAATCGGGAATCGAGTCGGAGGTGTACGAGGGCAGCGACGAGGCCCGACATCGCACCACCGGTGCGTTCTTGAACCTGGCCCCGAACGGGATGCGCGCCCTCGACGCGATCGGTGTCGCCGACGCTGTCACCGCCGCAGGTTCACCGAGCTCAGGAATCGAGTTCCTTAACGCAAAGGGCCGCACGATCACTCATCTGCACGCTGGCAACGAAGCCTCCGAGTTCGGGTTCCGCAACACGATGATCCGCCGAGCCGACCTCCACGGGATCCTGCTCGACGCCGCCCACACACACGCTGTAGCCATCGAATGGCAACGTCAGCTGACGACGATCACCGAGACGGACTTAAACGTAACGACGCAGTTCGACGATGGCTCATCGCGGTTTGCGCACACGCTTATCGGCGCCGACGGCGTCCGCTCGGCGGT
>JANNNB010000061.1:0-10562 GCA_031398325.1 Actinomycetes bacterium | reverse complement strand
CCGCTCCGGGTCTCGACGCATCCCTGCTCGAACAACTCGGCGACTCGATCCTGCCGGTCGGCGAAGCGGCGACGTTGCCGCCCGAGCTGTACACCTCGCCCGACGTGTTGGCGTTCGAGACCGAAGCGCTGTTCCGCCATGACTGGGTCTGCGTCGGGCGTGCCTCACGTGTCGCCGAGGTCGGGGACTGGTTCACCGCCGACATCGTCGGCGAACCGATCGTGATCGTGCGTGACAAGGCCGGCGAAATCCGTGCCTTGTCGGCGGTGTGCCAGCACCGGGCGATGCAGGTCTGTGAGGGCAACGGCAACTCCTCGACGTTCAAGTGCCCGTACCACCATTGGAACTACGGCCTCGACGGGCGCTTGCTCGGAGCGCCGGCGATGGAGCGCACGATCGACTTCGACAAGGCCGACTACGGCCTGCCGCAACTGCTGGTCGAACAGTGGCAAGGCTTCGTGTTCGTCAACTTCGACCCTGAGGCCGCGCCGCTCGCACCGACGCTCGAGCGCTATACGCCGATGCTTGCCAACTTCGACCTCGAACACGCCGCCGACACCGGAACCTTCACGCTGCGCGACCTTCCGTGGAACTGGATGGTGATGTTCGAGAACTTCAACGACGGGTACCACGCCAACCGGCTCCATCAGTTCGTCCAGGACTTCTGCCCGAGTTCGATGACCGGCTTCCCGATCGAGTGGGACGACGATTCCAACGTCATCTTCCGCACTGCCGGTTACACCCACATCGACGGCGGCTTCAACGCGACCCATCGGGCGATCATGCCGGTCTTCCCGAAGCTGACCGACGAGGAGCGCAGCCGGTCGACCTTCGCCCTGATGCCGCCGACGCTGTGCTTCGGCACGGCGCCCGACCAGTGCTTCTTCTTCCTCGTGTGGCCGACGGGCCCGGAGACGATCGACCTGGAGATCGGCTACCTGTTCCACCCGTCAGCGCTCGAGGATCCGCTGTTCGAGCAGAAGCTGGCGCTGTCCGACATGGGCGTGCAGGTGTTCGTGCAGCAGGACCAGGATGCGACCA
The DNA here is from genome assembly GCA_031398325.1 of Actinomycetes bacterium. Taxonomy (GTDB): domain Bacteria; phylum Actinomycetota; class Acidimicrobiia; order Acidimicrobiales; family Ilumatobacteraceae; genus Sva-07. The sequence goes on along the minus strand of JANNNB010000061.1, from coordinate 9,521 downwards.
CCAAGGTGCAGCGCGGCCTGCGCTCGCGATTCGCACCGCGGGGCCGTTACTCCTGGCAGGAGGAGAGCCACGTGCAGTTCAACCGGTGGCTCGTCCAGCGTTACCGCAAGCACGCTGCCGGCGCGGCGACGCCGGTCGAGGTGCGGTCGTGAGCATGGAGTACCGAACGCTCGGACGCACCGGGGTGCAGGTCAGTCGATACGGGCTCGGCACGATGGTGCTCGGCGCCTGGGGGAACACCGACCGCGCCGAGTGCATCCGCATCGTCCACCGTGCCCTCGATGCCGGCGTCAATCTCGTCGACTGCGCCGACGTCTATGCGTTCGGTGAGAGCGAGGAGATCGTCGGCGAGGCGTTGAAGGATCGCCGTGAACACGTGGTGTTGGCCACCAAGTTCCACAACGGCATGGGACCCGACGTGAACCAGCGCGGGAACTCGCGGCGGTGGATCACTCGCGCCGTGGAGGACAGCCTGCGACGTCTCCAGACCGACCACATCGACCTGTACCAGATCCACCGGCCCGACCCGTCGACCGACATCGCCGAGACGATCGACGCGCTGACCGACCTCGTTCGCGCCGGCAAGATCCTGTCGTGGGGGACCTCGACGTTCCCGGCTGCAGACCTGGTCGAGACCTGCTGGGCCGCCGATCGGCGCGGCGTGGCGGCCCCGCACTCCGAGCAGCCGCCGTACTCGATCCTCTGTCGGGGCATCGAGCGCGACGTGCTCCCGACCTGTCTCGATCACGGGATCGGCGTGCTGGTGTGGAGCCCGCTGTCCGGCGGATGGCTGACGGGCAAGTACCGCCGGGACGGCGACGCCCCGGCGGGGTCGCGAGGCGCGACAAACCCGGAGCACTTCGACGGATCGAACCCAGCGAAGTTCGACGCGGTCGAGCGACTTTCGGCGATCGCCGGTGAGGCCGGTGTCTCGGTCACGCATCTCGCTCTCGCCTGGGCGACCGAACACCCCGCCGTCACCTCCGCCCTGATCGGGCCCCGCACCGAGGATCAACTCGACGACCTCCTCGGCGCTGCCGAGGTCGTGCTCGGCTCCGACGTCCTCGACGCCATCGACGAGGTCGTGGCGCCGGGCGTCGACATCAATCCCGCCGACGCCGGCTGGACACCACCCGGCCTGGCCGCGCCGGCCCGCCGCCGCCAGCGGTGAGACGAGCAGGCGATCGGCTGACGTCATCCGCCAGCGGGTACCAGCCTGCCGTTCGACCGGTTCGCACTAGTGTGCCGTCGTCGGGCGACCACCGCCCGCGAGTACGAAGGGGTTGAACATGGGAATCATGGATTCGATCAAGGGTCTGTTCGGCGGCAACAAAGAGAAGATCAAGGACGGCATCGACAAGGGCGCCGACCTCATCGACGACAAGGCAGGTGCCCACGCCGACAAGGTCCAAAAAGGTGCCGACATGGCCAAGGATGCGGTCGACAAGCTCCCGGAGTGACGCCTCCGCACCTGCTCGTGATCGCGTGAATCGGTGACATCGACCGTGGCGGATGCAGCGCCGTCCGGCCCCCGACCGCCGTCGGTCGACGCTCTGGCACGTTCGCTACACGACACGGGGCTCCCGCATGCGATCTGCGTCGACATTGCGCGCGATGCGATTCGTGATCGCGACGTCGACAACGCGCACGAACGGGCGGTCGCATACAACCGACGTCTCTTGACGCCGGTCGTCAACGCGACCGGTGTGCTCCTGCACACCAATCTGGGGCGGGCCCCGCTCGACGTGACGCCACGGCCCGGTGCGCAGACGATCGAATTCGACCTCACGACCGGTGAACGCGGCTCCCGACAGACCGCCGCGGGTCAGCTGCTCGCGCGCCTGTGCGGAGCCGAAGCGGCGATGGTGGTCAACAACAACGCGGCGGCGGTCCTGCTCGTGGTGGCTGCACTCGCCGCCGGCCGCGACGTACCGGTGAGCCGGGGCGAGAGCGTCGAGATCGGGGGATCGTTCCGGGTCCCCGAGGTGATCGAGCAGTCGGGTGCGCGCCTCGTCGACGTCGGCACGACCAACCGGACACGCCTGGCCGACTACGAGCGAGCCATCGGCCGCCCTGACGTCGATGCGGCGATCGTGCTGAAGGTCCATCCGAGCAACTACCGAGTCGACGGGTTCGTGGAGGACACGTCGGTCGCCGAGTTGGCGTCACTCGGGGTACCGGTGGTGGTCGACATCGGCAGCGGGCTGATCGACGCCACCTGTCCCTGGCTGCCTGGAGGGCCACCGGGTTGGCTCGCTGGAGAACCGGCTGCGGTGCAGACGATCGATGCCGGCGCGTCGCTCGTGACCTTCAGCGGCGACAAGCTGTTCGGTGGCCCGCAGGCCGGGCTCATCGTCGGTCGCGCCGACCTCGTCGCACGGTGTGCCAAGCATCCGCTCGCCCGTGCGCTTCGCCCGGGCGGCCTCGTGCTCGACGCACTGCAGCAGACGGCGCTCGCCACGATCGGCCGCCAACTCGATCGCTTGCCCTTCTGGCGGATGGTCGCCACACCGACCGAGTCCCTCCGTGCCCGCGCCGAACGGATCGTGTCAGAGGTCGGATCCGCAGCGGTCAGCGCGACGTCGACCGACGCGCTCCCAGGGGCGGGTTCGGCGCCTGGCGTCACGATTCCATCGTTCGGCGTGTCGGTCGCCGGAGACCACGTCGCAACGCTCCGCCGGCGCGACCGGCCGGTGATCGCGAGGGCGGCGGTCGGGTCGACCGTGCTCGACCTACGGGCGGTCGATCCCGACGACGATTCGATGATCGTGGCCGCGTTGCGCGACGCCCTCCACGTGCCGCCCCGATGACGGTCGTCGCCACCGCCGGTCACGTCGACCACGGCAAGTCCTCACTCGTGCTCGCCCTCACGGGGACCGACCCCGACCGGCTGGCGGAGGAGAAGCGCCGGGGCCTCACGATCGATCTCGGGTTCGCGCACATGACGCTGCCGTCGGGCGCCGGCTTGAGCTTCGTCGACGTGCCCGGCCACGTTCGATTCCTGCCGAACATGCTCGCCGGGGTCGGTGGTATCGCCGGGTGCCTGTTCGTTGTCGACGCGACCGAAGGATGGAAGCCTCAGACCGAGGAGCATCTGCGCATTCTCGGACTCCTCGGGCTGCAGCATGGCGTGGTCGCGATCACCAAGGCCGATCTCGTCGATGCCGAACTCCTCGAACTCGCGCGTCTCGAGATCGCCGACCGCGTTGCAGGCACGTTCCTCGAATCGAAGCCGACGGTGGCCGTGTCGGCGCGCCGCGGCGACGGGCTCGACGAGCTTCGCCGTCTGCTCGAAGCGCTGGTCGAGAGCACTGGCGTCGCGATCGATCGTGGGCGGGCCCGCTTGTGGATCGATCGTTCGTTCGCCGCGAAGGGCAGCGGCACGATCGTCACCGGCACGCTCGCTGATGGATCGATCCGGGTCGGCGACCAGGTGCTGGTCGAGCCCGGCGAACGTCCGGCGCGCGTGCGCGCGATCGAGAACGGCGGGATCTCCCGCGATTCGATCGGGCCAGGAGAGCGAGTGGCGCTCAACCTGGCCTCGATCGACCACCGCACGATCGGTCGCGGCGATGCCGTGGTCGAACCTGACCGCTGGTGGCTGACCGATCTATTCGACGCCGCCCTGTCCGTGCTGCCCGGACTGGATCACGATGTGTCGCGCCGCGGGGCGTACCTCGCCTATGTCGGCGCCGGCGAGCACAGCATCACCATGCGCATCCTGGGCACCGAGACGCTCGCACCCGGGGCGACCGGTGCCGTGCGGATCCACCTGCCGGTGGGGCTCCCGCTGCTGCCCGGAGACAGATTCATCCTCCGCGAGTCGGGCCGTGACGAGACCGTCGGCGGCGGCGAGGTGCTCGACATCTCACCGGTGACGAAGGCATCGGAAGCGGCTCCCGACCGGACCATCGAACGGCTGGTGCGGGAACGGGGATGGCTCACTGTCGACCAGGTCGAACGACTCACGGGCGAGCGGGCGGAGCCGACGATCGGCGGCTGGGTCACCGCGCCCGAATCGATCGCCGCCCTGGCTGACGACATCCGGTCTCGGATCGCGTCGGCCGGACCGCTCGGCCTCGACGTTGCGCTGCTCGACGAACGAGAGCGGAGCGTCCTGACCGCCATGACCGAGTTCGAAACCGTGGACGGCCGTCTGCGCCCGGTCGGTGACGTCGACCCGCTGGCGAACCACCCGTACCTCGCCGCGTTGATCGCCGGTGGATTCGCCCCGCCACCGGCCGACGACGTCGATCGCGCCGATCTGCGTGAGTTGGTCCGTCGCGGCGACGTGGTGCAGCGCGACGGCATCTGCTTCCACCGCGACACGATCGGAGCGGCAGCGCAGGTGGTCGAACAGTTGGTGACCGTCCAGCCCGACGGTTTCACGATGGGCGAGTTCCGAGACGCGACCGCGGCCACACGCAAGTTCTGCGTGCCGCTGCTCGAAGAGCTCGACGCGAGAGGAATCACGCGTCGCCGCGGCGACCTGCGGATCGCCGGCCCACGGTTGAGCGCGGCTGCGCACCCCGACCTGGCGTGACCTGCCGTCAGGCGTAGTTCAGGTGTCGACGCTCGAGGTCGGTGAGGCCACCCCACACGCCGTAACGCTCACCCGAGGCGATCGCCTGCTGGAGACATTCGGTGCGGACGTCACAACCGGCGCACACCTGCTTTGCTCGTTGCTCACGTGCGGCGCGTGCTGCCTTCTTCTCCGGCCGCATCGGCGGGTAGAACAACTGACCCCACTCGCCCTGGCAGGCCGCCTGTTGGCGCCAGTCCTCGGGATCGATCTTTTCCAAACTGCTCATCGGTACCACCTCCGTCGAAAAACACGCTAAGGGCGAGGTGTTCTGGTATCAAGCAGACTTCGATGAACGCTGTTTGAACAGAGTTTGACGGCAGTTTGTCCTGGGCGCGGAGCGCACTACCCGTCGACGCGTTGATCGGTGTCGGACGCGACCGCGTCGTCGGCCGATTCGTTGCCGTTGTCTGCGTCCTTGCTCGATCCGCGACGTTCGCGGTAGTCGCGGGCGGCGCCTTCGAGGGGCTCGATCTCCAGGGTGACGCCGTCGATCGCAGCGACACGGAACGGCTCGCCTGCCTTGATCGGTGTGGCACGGTTGGTGCGGGCCCGCCAGCGGGCACTGCTGACCTCGACGATGCCTTCGGGACTGACGTCGTCGACGGCGGTGCCGGATTGGCCGATCATCCACTCGCGGCCGATGGTGGGCGTCGCGAATCTCGTACGAACCATGGACGGCATGCCGACGATGAACGTGAGGGTGATGCCGCCGATCCCCGTGAGGAGCGCCAGCCACGAGGGACGCAACGAGGCGCCGGGCAATGGCTCGAACAAGAAGAGGCTGGCCACGGCGACGAGGAAGATCCCGACCCCCGTCCAGAATCTCGGTATGCCGACCTGGACGTCGATCGAGAACGCCAACATCGCGATCACGATCGCGGCGAACGCCCAGGGGCGCGTCGGCAACACCGCGGCGCCGGTGCAAGCGAGCACCGTGCAGACTGCTCCAACCGCCCCGGCCAGACCGACACCGGCGGTGAAGAACTCGAACACGAGCAGCGCCAGCCCGATCAGCAGGAGCAGGTACGCGACGGGCGGGCTGGCGACGGTGTGGAACAGTTGGTCCACGAGCGAAAGCTTGGCGAAGCGAACGGTGGCGATCGTGTCGAAGCGGGTCGAGCCGTCGTCGAGCACGACCAGATCGACGGTCGACAACACGACGCCGTTTTCCTCGAACCCGTCGAGAGCCTGCACCATGTTGCTGATCGTCGGGATGCCTTCGTCGTCGATGCGCTGCTTGAAGATGCCGAGCGAACGGGCGTCGGACAGCCCGACCGAACCGTTGCGGAGGCGTTCCTCGGCGACTCCGAAGTCGATCTCCACACCGGGCGGGCTCAAGGGCACGCCGATGTATCCGACCCGAGCGCCCGGCGCCATACCGGTCACGTCGGCCACGGCGAGGATCTGCGCTGCGGGTCCGTAGAAGCGGGCGCCGGTGGGGCCGACCCAGACGGCGATCGGAACCGGCGCGTTCGCGACGAGTTCGAGCAGGTCTTCGACATCGCTGTCTGACACGACGGTGCCACGGCTGTTGACCTGGAGGATCAGCGCCTGCGAACCCTCGTCGTCGGCGCGCTCGATCGCGGATTCGACCTCGGCGAGCAGGATCGGGTCGAACAGGCCGCTGACCTGCAACACGTCGACCCGGGCGACGTCGACGACCTGGTCGCCATCGGGAGCGTCGGTCGGGATGTCGTCGGCAACCGTTGTCGCCACCGTCGAATCAGGCGATTCGTCACCCTGCGCGAGCGCGGGCGGGCCCAGCAATGTCGCGCCAGCTGTGACCGCGGCAAGGGCGGCGAGCGTGGCGATCGCTAGTCTGCGCAAAGGTGCCTCCGGAGAGCGAGAACTCGCTGCAATCGTTGACCGCCTCACGTGTCGTCGTGGTGGCGGGCAAGGGGGGTGTAGGGAAGACCACGGTAACGGCTGCGATCGCCCGTGCAGCATCCCGGTCGGGCCGGCGGGTGCTCGTCGTGGAGCTGGACGGCAAGCCGACGCTCGCCACGCTGGTGCCCGGCATCGACGTGTTGGCGATCTCCGCACCGGATGCACTCGACGACTACCTACGCGAGCACGGGTTCGGGCGAATCGCCACTCGGTTGAGCAAGACCGGCGTGATCGACGTGGTCGGCACGGCTGCGCCCGGGATCGACGACATCGTCGTGCTGGGTCGGATCAAGCAGCTCGAACGCTCGGGCGACTACGACCTCATCGTCGTCGACGGCCCGGCTGCAGGGCACGCGATCACCTTCCTCACCGCGGCGTCGGGCCTGGCCAACTCGGTCCGCAGCGGCCCGATCCGCACCCAGGCCGATGACGTGCTCGAGATGCTCCACGACGGATCGCGTTGCCAGGTCGTGCTGGTGTCGTTGCCCGAAGCCACGCCGGTCAACGAACTCATCGAGACCGCGTACGCACTCGAAGACCAGGTCGGCGTGCAGCTCGGCCCGGTCGTGCTCAACGGGTTCGACCGTGGGTCCTCGGGCGGTGAGGCTTCCGTGCCGGACGGCGACGAAGCCGCCGCAGCAGTGGCCGGTCTCGACCCCCTGGTCGCCGCGCTGCTGACCGAGGCAGCGGACTTTCGTCGCAGCCGGATCGAGATGCAGGACGCCGAGCGGGAGCGGCTCGCCGACGGGTTGGCCCTGCCGGTCGTCGTGTTGTCCGATCGTCACCGGGCCGGGCTCGAGCCCATCGACATCGATGTCCTCGCCGACGAACTGGTCGGGGGTGGATCGGCGATCTCGGACCCATCCCGCGACGCAGGCGGTCCCGTCGAGCCGACGTCCGGGACAGAACCGCTACCTCCTCCGCCGGATGAGCACCCCGGAGGAACCGCGACGGCGCGCCACGTGCTCGACTCTGCATCGGTGATCGTTTGCTGCGGTTCGGGTGGCGTGGGAAAGACGACGACCGCTGCGGTGGTCGGTCTGGAAGCGGCCCGACGCGGCCGACGGGTGGTGGTGGTCACGATCGATCCCGCCCGCCGATTGGCCGACGCGTTGGGTCTGGTCGACGGGCTCGCTGCCGAGCCGCAGCGGATCGGTACCGACGCGACTGGGACGGGGGAGTTGTGGGCGATGATGCTCGACGCCGCCGCGACGTTCGACGGTCTGGTGCGGCGCCATGCCACGAGCCCGGATCAGATCGACGGGATCCTGGCGAACCCGTTCTACAAGAACATCGCAGGTGCCCTGAGCGGGACGCAGGAGTACATGGCGGCCGAGGTGCTGCACCAACTGCACGCAGACGACCGATTCGACCTCGTCGTGGTCGACACGCCTCCGAGCCGAAACGCCCTCGACTTCCTGGAGGCGCCCGGCGTGCTGTCTCGCTTCCTCGACCACAAGGTCTTCAAGCTCATGATGCTGCCCACGAAGGGTGGGTTCAGGATCATCGCGACTGCCACCCAGCCGATCCTGCGCGCCATCGGCAAGGTCGTCGGCTCCGACGTGCTCGCTGATTCCGTCGCATTCTTCCAGGCGTTCTCGGGGATGGAAGCCGGCTTCCGCGAACGGGCGATCGATGTAACGGCCTTGATCCGTGCTCCCGAGACGGCGTTCGTCATCGTCTCGTCGCCCCATCACGACACGATCGCCGAGTCGGTGTGGTTCGCAGAACAACTCGTCGAGCAGGGCGTCGGGGGAGCAGGAACAGGCGCTGATCTGGTGGTCGTGAACCGGATGCACCCCGAGTTCGGCAGTGGCACGTCCGTCGAAGCGGCCGCCGCGAGTTCGGCCGCGACCGACGAGCAGGGCGACGGCGGTGCACTGGCCAGGCTGTGGAGCAACGTCGCCGAACTGCGGGCAGCGCGCGAGCGTGAACTCGCCGTGACAGCGCCCGTCGGCTCGATCGCCGGTTGGGATCGGGTGATCACGTTGCCGCTCCTCGATCGTGACGTCCACGACCTGGCCGGTCTCGGTCAGATCGCTGGACATCTCCTCGGTGCCGACCGCTAACGTCTGCGGCGTGCACATCCTCATCGCCACCGACGCCACTTGGCTCGTCGACGACATCGTCGCCGCGCTCGGCACCGACGACACGACGTTCACGGTGTGTCGTGATGGCAGGGCCGTGGCCGGCCAGGTGGGGGAGCGCACGCCTGACCTCTGCATCCTCGATCTCCAGATCGGCTCGATGGGTGGGATGGCGGTCACGATGTCGCTGCGTCTCGACGAGTCGGCCGGGGTGCTGCCGCGTGTGCCGATCCTGATGCTGCTCGATCGCCAAGCCGACATGCACCTCGCCCGCCGGAGCGCGTCCGACGGTTGGCTCGTCAAGCCGATCGATTCGCTGCGGCTTCGTCGAGCTGCCGATGCGGTTGCGGCAGGCGGTTCGTACACCGAGGGGCTTGCTGACGACGTCGCAGCCGTCGACCTGATGGTCGATCTCGGTGATCCGGAGGAAGCATCCGGCGACGTGGCAGTCGCTCCCGAGGGAGATCCGGTCAACGCCGGATAGCATCAACCGCCGCTACGGGGTGTAGCGCAGCTTGGTAGCGCGCCACGTTCGGGACGTGGAGGCCGGGAGTTCAAATCTCCCCACCCCGACCAAGAACCCTGGTCACGGACTGCGAGAGCAGCCCGGACCAGGGTTTCGATCGTTTCGGCTCCGTTGGGAGCCATCGTGGGAGCCATTGCTCGGCGTTGACTCCTGGGACCTTCCGAAAGGAGGACCCCCGCAACGACAACCCGAGATTCAACGCCGATCACGCGGCATCGAAATCGATTTCTGAATACACCCCGGGGTCGGGAATATGCGCCGGGCCGGAGCGGCTCCTGTGCCGCTCGGCACCGATGACGAACGGGCGAGAGCTCAGCAAGATCAAGTGCGGGCTTGGCACGTTCGGCCGAGTCGCAGCCACCGTGATCGGCCCGTGGGGCTCGCGATTCTCGGCCCGTCACGACCACGAACAGATCGGTGCTGCCACGGCAGCCGT
>JANNNB010000041.1:0-16761 GCA_031398325.1 Actinomycetes bacterium | reverse complement strand
CTCGCTCCTCGCACCCCGGCTCCGGCGCTATCCGCTGCGTCTCGCGCTCGCCGGTGCCGTCTCGGTTCGGGCCTGACCACGTGGATCATGGCGGGCGTCTCGTCCCCGATCGCGGCGTCGCTGCTCGCTGCCGGGTCACTCGGATTCGTGATGATCTGGAACGTGCTGAGATCCGCAAACGTGGTGGGTGGAGCGCGGTCAGAGCAGCGCGGTGATGTGGGCGAGGAGGTCGTCGTAGCGGTCGAGTGCGGGGAACTGTGGGAACTCGGCGATCACGTTCGCCGGGGCGTGGAACAGGAAGCCCGAGTCGGCCTCGATCAGCATCGACGTGTCGTTGTAACTGTCGCCTGCAGCGATCACCCGGTAGCCGAGCGAATGGAACGCCTCGACCGACCGGCGCTTCTGATCCGCTTGGCGGAGGCGATAGTCGACGATGCGATCGTCTGCGACAACGAGCTGATGGCAGAGGATGGCCGGCCATCCGAGCTGGCGCATCAGGGGGCGAGCGAACTGTGAGAACGTGTCGGAGAGGATGATCACCTGCGTGCGTGAGCGCAGCTCGTCGAGGAAGTCCTTCGCCCCGTCCATCGGCGACAACCCAGCGATCACATCGTCGATCAGCGACATCGTCAGACCGTGTTCGGCGAGCAGGGCCAGGCGGTACTTCATCAAGACGTCGTAGTCCGGCTCGTCCCGGGTCGTGCGTCGGAGTTCGTCGATGCCGGTGCGCTCGGCGACCGCGATCCAGATCTCCGGGACCAGCACGCCCTCGAGGTCGAGCGTGATCATCGTCGGGCGGGTGTCGGTCACGTTCTCAGTCTCGCCGACGCCGTCCGGATCAGGAAAACGCGGCGTCAGCCGTCGATGTGGTGAAGGTCGACCGGTGGCCGCTGCGGTGTCGGCGTGGTGCCCTCGGCCCAACCGAGGTAGATCATCCCGATGACGCGATCGGTCGCATCGAAACCACACAGTTCGAGGACGCCCTGCGGATGGGTGAGTGCGGGCGTCGACCAGAAGCTGGCGAGGCCGAGTGCGGTCGCACCGAGGAGGAGATTCTGGACGCCTGCGGCGACGGCGTCGCGATTCTCGGCATCGAGCATCTCGTCGTGGTGTGCCGCCGCGCCGACGACGAGCACGGCAGGAGTTCGGGTGTACTTCGTGGCCGTCTTGGCCAACTTGCCCTGGTCGCCGAACGATGCTGCGATCATGTCGTCGACCATCGTGGCCCCCAATCGCGCTCGTCCCGCACCGGTGAACAGGGCGAACCGCCACGGCCAGGTCTTCTTGTGGTTGGGTGCCCAGGTCGCCAGGCCACAGAGATCCCGCACCGTTTCGAGCGGAACCTCGCGGCCCTGGTCGACGATCATCGACGTGCGGCGGTCGCGGACCAGCTGACGGAACTCGTCGAACGACATGGGTGGCGATGCCATGCCGTGAGGCTACGGCGAGTGGCGGAACCGTACGATCGTTCCGTGCCGCCGTCGTCGTCCGATCACCCGCCGACCTGGAAGTTCGGGTATCCGATCTACCATGCCGAGTCGCGTATCCAGTGGCGGGCTTGGCTGACGGCCAATCACGACGTCGCGCCGGGTGTCTGGCTGTGCTCGTGGAAATCATCGACGGGCCGCCCCACGTGCCCGTACCCGGAGGTGGTCGAAGAGGCGCTCTGCTTCGGTTGGATCGACTCGACGGTGAACGTGCTCGACGACGAGCGAGGCCTCCAGCTCGTGACGCCCCGAAAGGCGAAGAGCACCTGGACGCGCCTGAACCGTCGGCGTGTCGAGGACATGGAGGCCGCAGGGCTGATGACCGACGCCGGACGACGCGTGGTCGACGTGGCCAAGGCCAATGGCTGGTGGACCATCTACGACCCGGTCGAAGCACTCGAGGAGCCCGATGATCTGACTGCTGCGCTCGACAGCGATCAGCGGGCTCGGGCGTCGTGGGACCACTTCCCGCCGAGCGCCCGCAAGCAGATGCTGTGGTGGGTCATCAGCGCCGTGAAGCCCGAGACGCGTGCGCAACGCGTCGACGCGATCGTCGACAAGGCATCACGCGGCGAACGCGCCCAGGGCTGACCGGCGCGACCGATCGGTCGCGGGCCGCAGCCCTCAGGCCGTTGCCCAGACGAGCACCTCGGCACCGTCCTCGGCTGCGGTGAGGTCGAGCCCGCCCGCTCCGGTGAGGCGGACGGCGTCGCCCGTCGCGAGCCGCAGGCCGCTGTCGACCTCGAGCGACGCCGCGCCTCGAGGGACGAACACGTGGACGTGGCGATCGTCGGGGAGACGTACCGTCTCCCCGGCCCGGAGGCGGCCGCCGTAGAGCACGGCTCCCGCTTGGCGGATGGAGATGGCGGCGTCGTGACCCTTTCCCGAAGCGATCGGGACCAGGCCACCCTTGGCGAGCTCGCTGTTGATGTCGAGTTGCTCGTAGCCGGGATCGATCGACTCGGTGTCGGGCGCGACCCACATCTGGACGAAGTGGACGTCGTCGGTGCCGGAGTTGTTCATCTCGGAGTGCCAGATCCCGCGGCCGGCCGACATGCGTTGGGCGAGTCCGGGATACAGCACACCTCGGTTCTTCTCCGAGTCCTTGTGTTCGAGTTCGCCGGACAGGACCCAGGTGACGATCTCCATGTCGCGGTGTGGATGGGTGTCGAAACCAGATCCGCCGCGCACGATGTCGTCGTTGTTGACGAGCAACAAACCGTGGCCCGTGTTCGTCGGGTCGTAGTGGCGGCCGAAGCTGAAGGAGTGCTTGGAGTTCAGCCAGCCGATGTTCGTGCTCGGACGCTCGGACGCCGGGCGGACGTCGATGGCGGAGTTGTTCGCAAAAGCGGTCATGATGGGTGCAACCCTTGCGGCCGCAACTATATTCCGATTCCAACAGTTCGACAAGTAGACCATGAGCCGTGGCCAGCACGACCCGTCCGATCGCAGCCGTGCTCGCAGCAGCCGTGCTGTTCGGCACGTCCGGGACCGCGCAAGAGCTCGGTCCCGACAGCTCGACCCCGCTGGGCGTCGCGTCGGTGAGGATCGCGATCGGCGCCGCCACCCTGTGGGCGTTCATCTGGCTCCGGCCGGCGGGCACGACCCGTTCGGCCGTGTCGGCGTCGGTCGCCGCGAACCGATGGCTGGTGCTCGTCGGTGGAGTTGGCGTCGCCGTCTACACACCGTTGTTCCTCGCTGGCGCCGATCGCGCCGGAGTGGCGGTCGCCACGGTCGTGACGATCGGCAGCGGTCCGTTCTTCACCGGTGCGATCGAGTGGGGAACCCGTGGGCGCCGGCCGGATGTCGGGTGGCTGATCGGAACCGTGGTGACGGTGGGCGGAGGTGTGATGCTGATCATGGGTGCGGCCGCACCCGGCAAGGCCATCGACGCATGGGGTCTGGCGTTCGCGCTGGCGTCCGGTGCCGGCTACGCCGTGTACTCGGTCACGGCGAAGACGACCATGGAGCGGGGGATGGACTCGACGCTCGCACTCGCCGCGCCGTTCACGGTCGGTGCGATCGTCCTTGCGCTCGCTGCGGTCACACAACCGTTCGAATGGTTGGGCACCGGATCCGGTGTCGCGATGGCGCTCCATCTCGGCGTGCTCGCCACAGGAGTGGCCTACGTGCTGTTCGGGTTCGGACTCGGTCGACTCACGGCCGCGACCACGGTGACATTGGTGTTGGCCGAGCCCCTCACGGCGATCCTCCTGGCAACGGCGATCCTGGACGAGACACTCGATCCGGTTGGTTGGATCGGTGCTGTCGTCGTATTGACGGGGCTCGCGGTGGTCGGTCGAACGGCCGAGACGACCGATGCGGTGGCGATCGATCCCGTCGAACTCGCCCGACCGCGCTAGGTCTTCTTCGCTCGGCTCGGGGCCACTCGGGGGGCTTCGTTCGGCATCTTCGGATAGACGGGCGGCCACGGCGAGTCGGGAATCCCGTCGGCGAGGTCGGACGCGAACTTCTCGACGAGCGGGGTGATCGTGCACGGCGCATCGTCCATGAGTTCCCATGGATCGCCGAGTTCGTCGAGACGCACCGGGACGGTGTCGATCGTCAACACCTCCGGGTCGATCGTCTCGAGCTCGTCCCAGCGGAACGGGGTCGACACCTGTGCACCGACACGTGGCCGCGCGCCCCACGCGCCGAACATGTTCTTGTGTGGCGCATTCTGGTTGAAGTCGACGAACACGCGCTCGCCCCGCTCCTCCTTCCACCACTTGTCGGTGATGAGGTCGGGGTGACGGCTCGCCAGTTCGCGGCCGAGGGTGATCACCGCCCCGCGGATCGCGAAGGAGTCCCAGCCCGGCTCGACCCGCACGTAGATGTGGATGCCCTTGCTGCCCGTGGTCTTGGCGAACCCGAGCATGCCGTGCTCCGCGAGGAGATCGCGCACATGGCCGGCCGCCTCGCGCACCTGGTCGAACGTGACGCCGGGGGAGGGGTCGAGGTCGATCCGCATCTCGTCGGCGTCCTCCGGGTCGGATGCCCGGAACGGCCAGACGTGGAGGCCGAGGACGCCCATGTTCACCGCCCACAGCACGTGGGCGAGGTCGGCGATCACGAGCGCCCGTGACGGTGTGCCGTTGATCGTCTCGACGGTGGTGGTCACGAGCCAGTCGGGGGCCGAGTCGGGGATGCGCTTCTGGAAGAACGACTTCTCACGCACCCCGTTCGGGTAGCGCTCGAGCAACACAGGACGATCGGCGACGGTGCGCATCAAGGCATCACCCACGGCGATGTAGTAGTCGGCGAGGTCGAGCTTGGTCCGCTCCTCCTTGGCCGGGCCGACGGAGGGGAACATGACCTTGTTCGGGTTGGTGATCTCGACCATGCGTCCGGCGGCTTCGAGTTCGACCGGCTCGCCGAACTCGTTCTTCGCCATTCGACCGAACTTACTGCTTGGCGTGCAGGTCGGCGTTGAGCGTGCCCCAGGCGCCGGTGCGCGCCCGCACGACGACCTTGCCCGACTGGCCGTCGCGGATGAACATCATGTTGTCCTGGCCGGACAGCTCGCGGGCCTTGACCACTCCCTCGGGTGTCAGCACGGGTGTGCTGGCGGTGACGTACAGACCCGCTTCGACCACGCAGTCGTCGCCGAGGCTGATCCCGATGCCGGCGTTGGCGCCGAGCAGGCACCGCTCGCCGATCGTCACCTGCTCCTTGCCGCCGCCCGACAGCGTGCCGAGGATCGACGACCCGCCGCCGATGTCGCTCCCGTCGCCGACGATCACGCCGGCGGTGATGCGACCCTCGATCATCGACGTGCCGAGTGTGCCGGCGTTGAAGTTGCAGAACCCCTCGTGCATCACGGTGGTGCCCTCGGCGAGATGGGCGCCGAGCCGCACACGCGAGGCGTCGGCGATGCGCACCCCGGACGGGATCACGTAGTCGGTCATCCGCGGGAACTTGTCGATGCCGTGGACGGTGAGGTTGCCGCCCGCCGACCGCACCGCGAATCGGACATCGTCGAGGTCGCTGACGGCGACAGGACCGCGGTCGGTCCAGGCGACGTTGTTCAGGATGCCGAAGATGCCGTCGAGGTTCAGCGTCCGCGGCGCGGCCAGGCGGTGCGACAGCAGGTGGAGCCGCAGGTACGCGTCGGACGGTGAGGTGGGAGGGGCGTCGACGTCGATCGAGATCCGCACCGGGCGGATGACGACACCGCGCACGTCGTCCGCGGTGTCGCGCATGCCGAGTGTGCCCTCGATCTCGTCGAGCGGGCAGTCGTCGTCACCGAACTCGCCCCAGCCGAGCCAGCGGTACCAGGTGTCCAGCACGGTGTCGTCGGCGGCGATCGTCGCGAGGCCTGCGCCCCATGCCATTCGGGTCACGTCACATACCTGCCTTGCTCAGAGCACTTCGGGGCGGAGGGTGGGGAAGAGGATGACTTCCTTGATCGAGTCGACGCCGGCGAGGAGCATCGCCACGCGATCCATTCCAATGCCGAGTCCACCGGTCGGCGGCATCCCGTATTCGAGGGCACGGAGGTAGTCCTCGTCGACGGTGCCTGCCTCGGTGTCTCCGGCGTCCTTGGCGACCTGTTCCTCGTCGAAACGCAGTCGCTGCTCGATCGGGTCGTTGAGCTCGGAATACCCGTTGCCCAGCTCGCGGGCGTCGACGAAGATCTCGAAGCGTTCGGTGAGCCATGGGTCGTTGCGGTCGACCCGGGCGAGCGGCGAGATCTCGGTGGGGTGCCCGGTGACGAACGTCGGGCGGACGATGTCGGCCTCACAGAGCTTCTCGAAGAGCTCCTCGACGATCTTGCCGCCACCCCAGCGTGCTTCCCAGCGGACGTCGTACTGCTCGGCCAGCGAGCGCAGATCGTCGATCGGCTGCGACGGGTGGACGTTGCGCCCGATCTTGGCCGACACGGCGTCGACCATGCGCACCCGCGGCCACGGCTCGGTCAGGTCGATCGATTCCCCGCGGACATCGATGACGCTCGACCCGGTCGCGTCGAGCGCGGCCTGCGTGATCAGCACCTCGGAGATGTCCATCACGTCGTTCCAGTCGCCGAAGGCCTGGTAGAGCTCGATCATCGTGAACTCGGGGTTGTGGCGCGTCGACATGCCTTCGTTGCGGAAGATCCGGCCGATCTCGAACACGCGCTCCATGCCGCCGACGATGAGTCGCTTGAGATGGAGTTCGAGCGCGATGCGTAGATAGAGCTCGACGTCGAGCGCGTTGTGGTGCGTGACGAACGGGCGGGCGTGAGCTCCCCCGGCCTCGACGTGCAGCACCGGTGTTTCGACCTCGATGAACCCGCGCTCGTGCAATGTCCGGCGAAAGCTGGCGATCACGGCGTGGCGGACCTCGAACGCCCGGCGAGCCTCCTCGTTGACGATCAGGTCGGCATACCGCTGCCGGAACCGCGTGTCGGTGTCGGTGAGGCCGTGCCACTTGTCAGGCATCGGTCGTAACGCCTTCGCCAGCAGTTCGACGACGTCGGTCTTGACCGACAGTTCGCCCTTGCGGGTCGTCATCACGGTTCCGGTGACCCCGACCCAGTCGCCGAGGTCGAGCTGCTTGATCGTTTCGAACGCTTCGTCGCCGACGACGGCCTTCGAGACGAACAGTTGGATGTCGCCCGAGCGATCGCGCAGTGTGGCGAAGATCAGCTTGCCCGAGTCGCGCATCAGCATCAGTCGGCCGGCAACCGCCACGACGTCGGTCGTCTCGACGCCAGCGTCGAGGTCTCCCCACGTGGATCGCACCTCACGGAGCTCGTGACTGCGATCGAACCGATAGGGGTACGGGTTCACGCCCGCCTCCCGCATGCCGGACAGCAGGTCGAGACGGCGCGCGCGCTCGGCGGTCAGTCCACTGCCGGTGTGCGTGCCGTCGTGCTGGTCGCTGTCGTTCGTGTGTACGGTCACCGCAGACGCACGGTAGCGAGCGCGCCTCTCGTTCGCGTGTACGCGTTCGGGGTGACGTCGCGAGGTGGCGCTGGGTCTCTACGATCGCACGGTGCTCCGCCGCATCTCTGTCGCCGTCCTCCTCGGCGCGTCCCTCGTCCCGTTGCATGCTGCTGCGCTCGACTCGACGACGCCGATCGACCGCCCGGCGACGGCGACCGCGACGGCGACGGCTGCGTCGCCCGTCGTGACCGACATCGTCACGGTGAACAACTCGGGCGAGCTGACCCAGGCGAACGCTCAGGCAGCGCTCGCCGCAGCCCGCGCGGCCGGGGCCACTGCGGCGATCGGTCGTTCGGCCAGCGTCGGTATGACCAACGTGTCGCGCGGTGGGGTGGCGGTGCAGGTGCCACCGGCAGGCTTTGCGTATCCCATGGGCACCACCGTGTTGCCACTGGAGTTCGTCGGACGGGCCATGGGTCGCTCGATCTCGGGACTGCTGACTGCGGACACCATCGTGATGGGCAAACTCACTGCGGGCCTCCGCAGCGCAGCGGCCGGCGACACGATCACGCTCATCGCGTCCTCGGGAGCGCCGACGAGCTTCACGATCGCTGCGGTCGTCGACGACGCCGTGCTCGGCGGCACGGAGATGCTGATGTCGCCGGCCGCTGCCGATCGAATGGGCATCCTCGAGATGAGCCAGGTCGTGATCTGGAACTTCAGCTCCCGGGCGGCGATCGACGCAGCGCTGTCGGCGCAAGGTTTGGTCAACACCAAGGTGCGGATCAGGCGCAGTTGGGATGCGTTCGATCCCGACCTCACGCTGGGCATGGCCCGCACCAAGGCGACACTCGGGGAGTTCGCCTACCGTGTCAATCCGAGTGGGATCGTCACGATCGATCCGGTGTGGACGAATCTCTACATCACGTATGGCAGCATCCAAGGCCTGCGGCTGTCGTCGGGCTGCCACTCGACGACGCGGGTCGCGCTGCGAGCAGCGATGGACGAGGTGGTCGCTGCCGGACTCGCCGGAACGATCAACTACGCCGATGCGAACAGCGCCGGTGGCTGCTTCGGCCCTCGCTTCAATCGGCTCACGCCCGATTCCTCGGTCGGCTTCCTGTCGCGCCACAGCTGGGGCCAGGCCGTCGATCTGAACACGGTCGGATCGTGCCAGGGATGTGCACCGCCGGACATGGACTGCCGTACCGTGCAGATCTTCCGCAAGCACGGTTTCGCGTGGGGTGGCAACTTCCTCACCCCCGACGGGATGCACTTCGAATGGGTGGGTGAGCCGCGCGACCAGTTCCCGTACCCGTCGCGCTTCTGCCCGAACGCGGTCGCCGACTCGAACGATCCGCCAACGCCGTCGCAGACACAACGGGCCACGCTGTTCGACGGGGCCGGCCTCGTCGCGGAGTGAATCGGTCGCGCCTCACGAACCCCGCGTCGGTCGAGTGACGTAGCCTTGGCGGCGTGAGCGTTCGTTTCGTCATCGTCGGTGGGGGCCCTGCCGGGAACACCGCGGCCACCCACGCTGCCCGCTTCGGGGCCGAGGTCGTGATGATCGAACGCGACATCGTCGGCGGTGCCGCCCACCTGTGGGACTGCATCCCGTCGAAGTCGATGATCGCCACCGGACGGGCGATCAGTCGCACCCGCGCCATCGGCGGGCTCGGGCTGGCCAACGTGGACACCAGCGTCGACGTCGAGAGCCTCGCCACCCGCATCCTGTCGATCGAGCACAAGATGCGTGACAACACGACGCAACTCCTCACCAGCCAGGGGGTGCGCCTGATCAAGGGGACGGCCCGGTTCTCCGGCCCGCACACCGTCGAGGTCGACGGTGTCGACGGCGCCGAGACGATCGAGTTCGACGCCGCCCTCGTGTCGACCGGTTCGCGCCCGCGCATCCCCGACTGGTGCCAGCCCGACGGCGACCGCATCCTGACCACCCGCGACTGCTACCCGCCGAAGGTGTTCCCCGAGAGCGTCACGATCGTCGGCTCGGGCGTCACCGGGGTCGAGTTCGTGCACATGTTCTCGATGTTCGGTGCCGCCGTCACGCTGGTCGTCAGCCGCCAGCAGGTGTTGCCCGGCAAGGATCCCGAAGTGGCGGCGGTGCTCGAGGCCGAGTTCATGCGGCGCGGTGTGAAGCTGGTGATGGGGGCGCGGGCGCACGCCATCGAGCGGCTGCCCGACAGCGACCGAGTTGTCGTGCGTTGCGACGACGGCCGATCCGTCGAGTCGTCCCACGCCGTGCTCGCCATCGGATCGATCCCCAACACCGAGGGCATCGGTCTCGACCTGGCCGGCGTCGAGGTCGACGGCGGGTACGTGCCGATCGACCGCCACTGCGTGACGTCCGTGCCGCACATCTACGCCGCAGGTGACATCAGCGGCAAGTTGCCGCTGTCGTCGGTGGCGTCGATGCAGGGCCGCAAGGTCGCCGAGCACTTGATGGGCCGGCACGCCCGGGTCGAGCGCGACCTCGACTACGACAAGGCTGCCTCGGCGATCTTCACCGAGCCAGAGATCGCCGACGTCGGTCTCGCCGAGGCCGAGGCGTTCAGCTCTGGCCGCAAGATCCGTGTCACGAAGGTGCCGTTCTCCGCGACCGCCAAGTCGATGATCAACGCTGACACGCAGGGCTTCGTGAAGATCATCTCCGACCCCGCGACCGGCGAGGTGCTCGGAGGATCGATCGTGGGGCGCCAGGCGGCGGAGTTGATCTCCGTACTCGCCCTCGCCGTCACCGCCGGCCTCACCGTCGGCGACCTCGCCGAGAGCATCCTGGTGCACCCGGCCTTGAGCGAAGCCCTCGCCGAAGCCGCCGAATAGCCGGTCACGGGCGATCTCGGTCGGTTTCGGGTCGCTCTCCGGACCGCAGGCGACCGAGATTCCGGTCCGCCACGTTCTCGGTCGGATTCGGTTCGCTTCCCGGACCGTAAGCGACCGAGATCCCGGATGCGGCCGCTACTCGATGATGGCGAGGACATCGCCGCTGCCGACGGTGTCGCCGGCGTTGACGCGGATCTCCTTGACCGTGCCGGCCTTGTCCGCATTGATCTGGTTCTCCATCTTCATCGCTTCGAGCACGACGAGACCCGCGCCGACCTCGACGGCCTGACCGACTTCGACCAGCACCTTGACGATGGTGCCCTGCATCGGCGCTTCGATGGAACCGGAACCGGCGCCCGCTCCGCCGGACGAAGACGGGCCGCGCTTGGCCTTCTTCGCGGGCGCTGCTCCGGCGACCACGGCAACCTGCTCGGGAACCCACATGTTCACGTCGAACCGCTTGCCATTCACCTCGACGGTCGTCGAGCGCTGGACCAATGGAGCAGCTTCCTCATCGTCGCTGCTCGCCTCCGGGCGAGACGGCGGAGCGATGCCGCTCAGGTCGAGGCGTTCCTCGACCCACTTCGTCGAGTGCTCGATCGCGGCGAAGTCGGGGTGGCGCAGGATGGCGAGGTCGGCAGGAATGGTCGTGGCGACGCCCTCGACGACCATCTCCTCGAGGGCACGGATGGTGCGGGCGATGGCGACATCGCGATCACGGCCCCACACGATGAGCTTGCCGACAAGGTTGTCGTAGTACTGGCTGATCGAGTCACCTGACAGATACCCCGTGTCGAAACGGACCCCGAACCCGTCCGGAGCGACGAGCTTGGTGATCGGCCCCGGCGACGGCAGGAACTTGCCGTCGGTGGGGTCTTCCGCGTTGATGCGGACCTCGATGGAGTGACCGCGGCGGGCGGCGTTGACCTCGGCCTGCGTCATCGGCAGTTCTTCGCCCGCGGCGACACGGATCTGCCACTCGACGAGGTCGATGTCGGTGATCATCTCGCTGACCGGGTGTTCGACCTGCAGGCGGGTGTTCATCTCGAGGAAGAAGAACTCCTCGTCCTGATAGATGAACTCGACGGTGCCGGCACCGACGTACCCGACGGCCTTGGCCGCCTTGACGGCGGCCTCGCCCATGGCGTCCTCGATGCCGGCGGCGAGGCCGGGAGCAGGGGCTTCCTCGATCAGCTTCTGGTGGCGGCGCTGAGCCGAACAGTCACGTGTCGAGATCCACACGACATTGCCGTGCTTGTCGCCGACCAGCTGGACCTCGACGTGGCGGGGCCACGTGAGGTAGCGCTCGACGTAGACCTCGTCGCGACCGAAGAAGCTCTTGGCCTCGCGCTGCGCACTCGCCATCGCGTCGTCGACCTCGGCGGCCGAGTGCACGACCTTCATGCCACGTCCACCGCCGCCGAACGCCGCCTTGATACAGACCGGCCAGCCGAACTCTTCGCCGAACGCGCGGATCTCGTCGGCACCCTTGGCGAACTCGGTCGTACCCGGAACGATCGGCACATCACCGCGAATCGCGGCCTGACGGCTCGACACCTTGTCGCTCATCTCGTCCATGGCGCTCGCCGGGGGGCCGATGAACTCGACGCCCAGTGCGGTGACGGCGCGAGCGAAATCGGCGTTCTCGCTGAAGAACCCGTATCCGGGATGGACCGAATCGGCACCGCTCGCCGTCAGGGCGCCGAGGACTGCCTCGGTGTTGATGTAGCTCTCGGCGACGGTCTGGCCCCCGAGCGAGTACGCCTCGTCGGCGAGCCGCACGTGGAGTGCATCGCGATCGAGATCCGAGTAGATCGCGACGGTCGCGATCCCCATTTCCTTGGCGGCGCGGATGACACGGACGGCGATTTCGCCGCGGTTGGCGATCAAGATCTTCTGGAGCACGGGTGACAATGTAGGGGCGATGGACGCTCCCGGAAGCATCTGGCAGGTCGAGACATGGCCTCCGGGCTGGACGGTTCGCCATGTCGTCGAGACCGGCAGTACGAACACCGATCTGCTCGCGGCGCTCGAAGCAGGCACGATCGGTGATCGAACGGCGCTGGTTGCGGACCACCAGACCGCCGGGAGGGGCCGTCTCGACCGTGTCTGGGATGCTCCGAGTGGCGCGAACCTGCTGGTGTCGCTCGCGTTCACGAACGTTCCGGAGATCCCGTCGCTCCTGACGCAACGGGTGGGGATCGCGACGCTCGAGGCCTGCCGGGCGTCTCGCCCCGACGCCGAGGTCTCCCTCAAGTGGCCGAACGACGTGCTGCTCGACGACGCCAAGATCGCGGGGATCCTCGCTCAGCGGTCGGCTGCCTCTGGCGGCGTCGCGGTCGGCGTGGGGCTGAACGTCGGCTGGGCGCCGGTCGGCGCGGCACGCCTGAACTCGTCGGTGTCCGTCCCGACCGTGTTGTCCACGCTGCTGCACACGTTCGACGCCCTCCCGGCCGACTGCTCGGAGCCCTATCGGGCGTGCCTCGGCACCCTCGGGCGGGACGTGGACGTCGAGTTGCCGGATGGTTCGATCCTCCGGGGGCATGCCATCGACATCGATGGCACGGGCCGACTGGTCGTGAGGGAGGTCGACGGGACCGTGCATGTGTTGGACGTCGGCGATGTCGTCCACGCCCGCCACGCTCCCAGCCACACCGAGTGACCGTTCCCACGCTGAGACGCACGTCTCCAGCGGGTGCCGCCGTCGCGTTGGGTCCCACCAGTAGCGTGACGACCTGTGAACACGGCCGGTACTTCTTCGACGCGTCATCGCCGCCGCCGCAGCTCCGCGCCCATCGCTGTGCTGTTCGCCGTGGTCATCGGCGTTGCCGGGGCGGCAGGCGTCATCAGCGCCGCGAACGCCCGGACCGCTGATGTGGTGCGCATCGAGGGCTTGGAGGAAGTCCTGCAGGCCCAGGAAGGTCCGGCCATCAACTATCTCCTGATCGGTTCGGACACACGAGCCACGGCAGACCCGAATTCGGCCGACTTCGGCGGAATCGGCGACGCCAACGCGGTGTCCGGTCAGCGCAGCGACACCATCATGATCATGCGCCAGGAGAAGGACGGCAACGGCGTCTCGCTGCTGAGCCTCCCGCGCGACCTGTGGGTGAACATCGCCGGTCGTGGGAGCGCCGGCCGAATCAACTCGGCCTACAGCGACGGCACCGACGTGCTCGCGGCCACGATCACCCAGGAGCTGGGCATCCCGATCAACCACGTGGTCGAGGTCGACTTCGAGGGCTTCAAGGACATCATCGACACCGCCGGCGGCACCGAACTGTGCTTCTGGTACGTCACGCGCGACAAGAACACGGGCCTCGACCAGCAGCCCGGCTGCCACCAGGTCGACGGGCTGCAGGCGCTCCAGTACGCGCGCAGCCGGTACTTCGAGGAGTTCCGCGACGGCCAGTGGCGGATGGACCCGCGTAGCGACCTCGGCCGCATCGAGCGGCAGCAGGATTTCATCGAGAAGGCCGCCGATTCGGTCATCGCTCGCGTGCAGTCCGACCCCTTCGTGGCGTCCGAGCTGATCGACGCGGCGAGTCGGGCGATCCGGATGGATCCGGGTCTCGATCCGGTGGGAGCTGCCGGGACGCTCCGCAAGGCGTTCTCGACCGGTGTCAACAAGTACCAGCTCCCGGTCGTCGGGGTGACGAAGGACGGCAACGCCGTGTTGGTGCTCGACGATGGCGCACAGCCGATCCTGGACTACTTCCGTGGCGTCGGCCCGCCACCGCCCGTGCCCGAGGACTGACCCGAACGATGTGGCAAGCCGGGTAGCGTCCGGGCCCGATGAAGGCACTGATTCTCGCCGGCGGCGCCGGCACCCGGCTCCGGCCGATCACTCACACCCGCGCCAAGCAGCTGGTCCCGGTGGCGAACACCCCGATCCTGCACTACGGCATCCACTCGATGGTCGCAGCCGGCATCACGGAACTCGGTGTGATCGTCGGCGACACGCGCGAGGAGGTGATGGCCGGACTGGGCGACGGGAGCCAGTTCGGAGCCTCGATCACCTACATCCCCCAGGACGAGCCACTCGGTCTCGCCCACTGCGTCTTGATCGCCCGTGAGTTCCTCGGCGACGACGACTTCGTGATGTACCTGGGAGACAACCTGCTCGAGCAGGACCTCGCTGCGTTCGTCGACGCGTTCTCGGCGGCGCGCGCCGGTGAGGATCCGCCATCGGCGCAGATCCTCCTGAAGCAGGTCCCGGACCCCCATCGGTTCGGGATCGCCAGCCTCGACGAGTCGGGACACGTCGTCCATCTCGTCGAGAAGCCGGCCGATCCTCCGTCGGACCTCGCGCTCGTCGGCGTGTACCTGTTCGACCCGACGATCCACGACGCGGTTCAGGCCATCGAGCCGTCCGAGCGCGGCGAACTCGAGATCACCGACGCCATCCAATGGCTGATCGACCAGGGCCACGTCGTGCGGATGGAGATCCTCACCGGCTGGTGGATCGACACCGGCAAGCTCACGCCGCTCCTGGAAGCGAACCGACTGATCCTCGAGCGGATCGAAACCCGCCTCGACGGATCGGTCGACGATGACTCGGTCATCGACGGCCGAGTCATCGTCGAAGCCGGAGCTCAGATCATCAACTCGACGATCCGCGGACCGGTGGCGATCGGCGCGAACGCGGTCGTCCTCGACAGCTTCATCGGCCCGTTCAGTGCCATCGGTGCAGGGTGCGAGATCCGCCACTCCGAGGTCGAGCACTCGGTGATCATGGAGAACAGCCAGATCATCGACATCCCACGTCTCGAAGACAGCCTGATCGGCAGCGACGCAGTCGTGTCGCGGTCGAAGCGCAAGCCACGGGCCGTGCGGTTGATGGTCGGCGATCACTGTCAGATCGACATCGAGTAGGAAACAGAAGGACACCAGACACATGAAGCTGTTCGTGACCGGCGCCGCCGGATTCATCGGGTCGAACTACGTGCGGTACGTGCTCGGTACGACCGACCACGAGGTGACGATCTACGACTCGCTGACCTACGCCGGCAATCTCGAGAGCATCCGCGATGTCCTCGACGATTCGCGTTGCGACTTCGTCCACGCCGACATCTGTGAACACGACGACGTCGCCAGGGCGATGGACGGCCACGACGCGGTGGTGCACTTCGCCGCCGAGAGCCACGTCGACCGGTCGATCCAGGACGGGTCGAAGTTCGTGCGCACCAACTGCATGGGCACGAACGTGCTGTGCGACGTCGCCAACACCGTCGGCATCGGCAAGTTCCTCCACATCTCGACCGACGAGGTGTACGGCTCGGTCGAGGAGGGATCATCCGTCGAGACCGACGTCCTCGCGCCGCGGTCTCCGTATTCGGCAGCGAAAGCAGGCTCCGACCTGATCGCACTCTCGTATTTCTCCACGTACGGCCTGCCCGTCGTCGTGACCCGCTGCTCGAACAACTACGGTGCGTACCAGTTCCCCGAGAAGGTGATCCCTCTGTTCACGACGAACCTGCTCGACGGCAAGCAGGTGCCGCTCTACGGAGACGGGTTGAACGTGCGCGACTGGATTCACGTCGAAGACCACAACATCGCTGCACAACTCGTACTCGACAAGGGCAACCCGGGAGAGATCTACAACATCGGCGCCGGCAACGAACTCACGAACCACGAACTGACGTACCGGCTCCTGGAGTTGACGGGTCGGGACGAGTCGTTCATCAAGCCGGTCGAGGACCGACTCGGGCATGATCGTCGCTACTCGGTGAACATCGACAAGATCACCGCACTCGGATGGTCGCTCCAGCGCTCGTTCGACGACTCGATCGCTGCCACGGTCGACTGGTATCGCGACAACCGCGACTGGTGGGAGCCGCTCAAGGCCAAAGCAGGCCTGTGAAGCTGCTGGTCACGGGCGCCGGTGGCCAACTCGGCCACGACGTCGTCGCCCACGCGACCTCTCACGGCGACGATGTGGTCGCCGCCGATCGGCACGCTCTGGACGTCACCGATAGCGAGGCGGTCTTCGCCGCCCTGCGTGAGATCAGACCCGACGCGATCATCAACGCCGCCGCCTACACAGCGGTCGACGCGTGCGAGACGAACGTCGAGTTGGCGTACGCCGCCAACGCCCGTGCTGTGGAGTTCCTGGCGATGGCCGCTGCCGAGGCGGGAGCCCATCTCGTCCACGTCAGCACCGACTACGTGTTCGACGGAATGCTCGACCGGCCGTACCGAGAGGACGATCCGACCAACCCGCAGTCGGTCTACGGACAGTCGAAGCTGGCAGGTGAGCTCGCCGCGGGCGACGGGGCAGCGATCGTGCGGACCTCGTGGGTGTCCGGCGAGCACGGCAACAACATGGTCAAGCTGGTGCTCCGGCTGGCCGAGCCCGGCGCCGACCTGGCGTTCGTCGACGATCAGCGCGGATGCCCGACGTTCACTGCCGACCTGGCACCGGCACTGCGATTGCTGGCGCTCGAACGCCGCCGTGGCGTGCACCACCTCACCAACCAGGGTCCGGTGTCGTGGTACGAGTTCGTGCAGGAGGTGCTCAGGGCGGCCGGGCACGATCCGGCAATGGTCCGACCGATCTCCAC
>JANNNB010000040.1:0-2071 GCA_031398325.1 Actinomycetes bacterium | reverse complement strand
GGCGACCGGCTTGAAGCTCCTGGCGGACGGCGACATCTCCTTGGTCAGCGGGCTGTATGCGCTGTGCCCGTACATCGCGGGCGAATGGCCGCAGGACCGGCTGCCGTCCTCGACCGAGAACGAAGGGATCCTGATCTCCGTGAACGACAACCGCGGTGCGATGGGTTACGGCATCGAGGCCTTCGAGGCCCGGGATCCGCTGGCCTGGCCACTGTTTGCCACCGAGGCCGACGTCAACGGGCTTCCCCCCACGTTCATCGTGGTGAACGAGTGCGACCCCCTACGTGACGAAGGCATCGAGTTCTTCCGGCTGCTGTTGCGAGCCGGGGTGCCGGCACAGTGCCGGCAGGTGATGGGCACCTCCCACGCCGGCGACATCATGGTCGCCGTCGTACCTGAGGTCGCACGCGAAACCGCTGCGAGCATCGCCCGCTTCTGTCGCGACACCTGACGCGCCGGTAGATCGAAGCACGACTGGCGAGCGGCACTCAGCGCCCCAATGCGTATCGGCGCTGGCAGACTGGCTCGATGTCCGAGGCGCCGACGGCACCACCAGAATCAGACGTCGAGCTCGCGACCCGCCTCGCGACCGAGGCCGGGCACCTGCTGCTCAGCCTCCGCCAGGAGATGTTCGCAGCGGGCGCGTCGACCTGGGACGTGAAGGATGCCGGCGACGCCGTAGCGCAGAAATACCTCTCCGAAGAGTTCGCAATCCACCGTCCCGACGACGCCGTGCTCTCCGAGGAGGGCAAGGAAGACCCGCGTCGATTCAACGCCGAGCGGGTGTGGATCATCGATCCGCTCGACGGGACGCGCGAGTTCGGCGAGCCAGGCCGCATCGACTGGGCAGTCCACGTCGCGCTCTGGAGCGGCGATCGCTTCGCCGCAGCGGCTGTTGGCCTGCCGGCGATCAATCGGACACTTGCCACCGACCCTGCACCGCCGATGCCTGTCATCGACCGTGAGCGACCGATCCTCGTCACGTCTCGAACCCGCGCCCCCTACGCTGCGGTGCTGGTCGCCGAGGGCCTGGGATGCGACGCCGTCCGGCTCGGGTCCGCAGGCGCCAAGGCGATGTCGGTGGTGCTCGGCGAGGCCGACATCTATGTCCACGACGGCGGGATGTACCAATGGGACTCCGCAGCGCCGGCCGCAGTCGCCCTCGCTGCCGGATTCCACGCCAGCCGTCTCGACGGATCGCCGATCGTCTACAACGACCCCGACCCGTGGCTGCCCGACTTCATCGTGTGCCGGCCCGAGCTGGCCGACGGCGTGCACAAGGCCCTCTGGGGCTAACCCTGCACGCTGATCAGGCGGCGCCGCGTCCCGTCACCACGACGCGGATGGTCTTCGCGCAGATGACGGCATCGTGCCGCAACGACCAATTGTCGACGTAGTACAGGTCAAGACGCTTGTACGTCTCGAACGACGAGTCCGAGCGTCCGGACACCTGCCACATCCCGGTGAGACCGGGGAGAACCCGTAGCCGTTCGATGACGTCCACGTCCCACTGGGCCACCTCGTCGGGCAACGCCGGCCGAGGGCCGACCATGCTCATCGTGCCCTGTAGGACGCAGAACAGCTGAGGCAATTCGTCGATCGACAACTTCCGAAGGACGCGACCGATGCTGGTGACCCGCGGGTCGGCTTTCATCTTGAACAGCGCTCCGTCGGCCTCGTTCATGTCACGCAACGACGCCTTCTGAGCCTCTGCGTCGACGACCATCGTGCGCAACTTGACGATTCGAAAATGCTCGCCGTTCTTGCCGACACGAATCTGGCTGAAGAACGCAGGCCCCTTCGAGTCGACCCGAACTGCGATGATCCCGGCGAGCAGGATCGGCGCGCTGAGTACGAGGAGCGCCGAAGCGATCGAAACGTCGAAGACGCGCTTGGCCACGGCTCGCCAGCCGCCGCGCATCACCGGCTCGACATAGATCATCGTGCGACCGTCGAGTTGCTGCGGACGCAGGCGCGTGATGTCGATGTCCCGAAGACTCGACGAGAGTGCGACGTGGAATCCTCCCTCCGTGAGCTGACGGGTCACCTGATTCACTTCATCGGAACCAAC
>JANNNB010000377.1:0-17991 GCA_031398325.1 Actinomycetes bacterium | reverse complement strand
GACATCTCGGTACCGACCGCACGATCGTAGAGCTTGCGACTCACCACGAGGCGATAGTCATAGCTGTTTCGAGGGCCGGCGGAAAAAGTCACATCGGCGAGTTCACCCGGCTCGTTCCAGACGATGAGTTCGGTCACCTCGTCGACCGTCGAGACCGACCGCAACGGATGGTCCGCGCCGAACGAGGCCTCGCCGATGCGCAGGCCGAGCTCGAGGGCGATCATCCAGTCGGGCCGGGTCGTTCCGAAGGGCGTGACCTGCTGAGCGAGCGGAGACACGCGGCCCTCGATGTTGGTCGTGGTACCCGCCTTCTCACCGAAGGCCGACGCGGCGAGCACCACATCGGCGAGCTGCGTCGATTCCGACGGGAACGTGTCGACCGAGATGATGCGTCGGGCCCCGGCGAGGGCTCGGCGGGCCAGGTCGGCATCGGGACAATCGTTGATCGGGTCGGCGCCGAGCAGCACGAGCAGGTCGAGTTTGCCGTCGGCCGCGGCTTGCAGCGTGGCCAACCCGTCGTGGTCGGCATCAGTGGGCGCGAGGCCGACCGTCAGCGCCCCGACCACGTTGCCGCGGCGGAGTGCGGGCAGCACGGTCGCGTCGGGAATCCCGACAAGCAGCGCCTGCAGTGCGGCGATCGTGGCCTCGGCCGGAACCGCGAGGTTCTGGCGGCCGACGACGATCACGACGCTGCCACTCGCCAGCTGCTCGGCAACCTCGCTGTCGGCGAGGGTGTTCGACACCGCCGCCTTCGACGTACCGGGTTCGTACCGCACGGACTTCCATGCGTGCTTCGACAGGCCGGACTCGACGGAGGTGAACTCGATGATCTTGCTGCGCTTCTTCTCGACCGCGTCACGCAGGCGGAGGAAGAGAACGGGCAACTCCTCCTTCAGGTCAGGCCCGAGCAACACGATCGTCGACGCGTTCGCGGCATCGTCGATCGTGGCGCGTGGCAGGCCGAGTACCTCGACCGGCAGACCGTCGCCGAACTGCGCATCGCGATACTCGATGCCGATTGCGTCGGCGAGTTGCGCCCACACGAAGGCATCCTCGTTGGAACCGCGCGCGCCACCGAGCAGACCGATGCTCGACGCACCGCCCGACTGCATCGCCTCGCGGATCACTCGCCCGGCGACGTCGAGTGCCGTGTTCCACGATGTCTCGACGAGGCCCGATTCGGTCCGCACCATCGGCTTGGCAAGTCGCTGGTCGGACTTGTTGCCCTCGAAGTTGAAACGACCGCGATCGCACAGCCAACCCCAGTTGACCGGGTCGGAATCGACGCCCTGGTAGCGGAGCACCTCGTCGCGACTCGACTGGATGACCGTGCGACAACCGACCGAACAGGTAGTGCAGGTGGTCTCCTGCTCGGCGAGATCCCACGGACGGGCCTTGAAACGGTACGGCTTCGCAGTGAGCGCTCCCACCGGGCAGATCTGCACCGTGTTGCCCGAGAAGTACGAGGCGAACGGCTCGTCGGGGAACGTCATCACCTGGGTGTCGTTCCCGCGGCTGATGAAGTGGATCAGCTTGTCGCCAGCGACCTCGTCGGCGAATCGTGTGCAACGGTCGCACAGGATGCAGCGCTCACGATCGAGGTAGACGAGGTCGCTGATCGCGATCGGCTTTTCGTAGTGACGCTTCTGCTCGACGAACCGACTCTCGCCGGGCCCGTGGCTGAACGCCTGGTCCTGCAAGGGGCACTCGCCGCCCTTGTCGCACACCGGGCAGTCGAGTGGGTGATTGGCGAGCAGCAGTTCGAGCATGCCCTCCTGTGCCCGCCGTACCTGGGGCGTGTCGGTGGTGACGACCTGACCTTCGGCCACCGGCGTCATGCAGGACACGACCATCATCGGGCCGCGCGGTCCCTCGACCTCGACCATGCACTGGCGACACATGCCGACCGGATCCATGCGCGGGTGGTAGCAGAAATGCGGGATGTAGTCGTCGTTGCGCAGTGCGGCGGCGATCACCATCTCGCCCTTGCGGGCGGCGACCGGCGCACCGTTCAGCGAGATCGTCACTGCGTTCGGGTCGGGCTCTATTTCTGGTGGGTCGGGACTGGCCTCCGCTTCGCTTTGGCTGTTCCCTCCCTCCGACTCGTCGCTGGCGCTTCCCTCGTCGGTCGCGGCCACGGTGTCGAGTGCTTCCGCGGTCTCGTCCTCGGTGACTTGATCGGTGGGTGGCGTGTCGTCTGGCGTCTTGTCGTCGGTCATGCGCTCGCTCCCACTTCCACCGCTTCTGCGCGGACGGGAATCTGAACTCGTTCAACGCGCTTGCTCACGAGGGCTTCGAAGTCTTCGGGAAAGAGCGTCATCGCCGAGTGGATCGGCACGTAGGCCGACGGACCGACGAAGCAGATCGTGGTCATCTTGTACGGGAAGGGCACGGCGCTGAGGCCGAGTCGCTCGCTCGACGCGTGTGGCATCTCGCCGGGGCAGATCGTCTGGCCGACCTCGAGGATCGTCTGCAGATCGGCGTCGGTGCCATCACCGGCCACGATCCGTTCGACGAGCCGGTACAGCCACGTGCCGCCTTCGCGACACGGCACGCACTTGCCGCACGATTCGTGGGCGTAGAACTTCACCAGCGTGAGGGCCGCTGCGGGAATGTCGGTCGTCGAGTCCATGACCATGACGGCTCCGGAGCCGAGCATCGAACCTGCTGCTCCGGCCTGCGGGCCCTCGAACGGTATGTCGAGTTGGTCGGCGGTGAACCACGGAGCCGAGCCGCCTCCCGGCACGAACGTCTTGAGTTCGTTGCCGTTGCGAATGCCCTGCGCGAAGTCGTCGCCATAGATCAGGTCGCGGAAGGTCGTCGAACCGTTGACGATCTCGTACACACCCGGCCGCGCCACGTGCCCCGACACGGCGATCATCCGGGTGCCAGGCGACGTGTCGGTGCCGATGGTGGTGTAGGCAGCCGAACCCTCACGGGCGATGTACGGCAGGTTCGAGAGCGTCTCGACGTTGTTGACGATCGTCGGCTGGCCGTACAGGCCGACCGCGGCCGGGAAGTACGGCGGCTTCAAGCGCGGCATGCCCCGTTCGCCTTCGAGCGACTCGATCAGCGCCGTCTCCTCACCGACGACGTAGGCACCCGCGCCCCAGTGCAGGATGATGTCGACCGAGAAGTCGGTGCCGAGGATGTTCGTGCCGATGTACCCGGCCCCATATGCGTCGTTGAGCGCCTGCGCGACGCGCTCGTGCGCGAGCGGCATCTCGCCGCGGATGTAGAGGAAGCACTGCGACAGGCCCGCCGCGTAGCAGGCGATGAGGCACCCCTCGATGAGCTGGTGCGGGTCGCACTCCATGAGGAGGCGGTCCTTGTAGGTACCCGGTTCGGACTCGTCGCCGTTGACGACGAGATAGCGCGGCCACACGCCTTGGGGCGTGAAGCCCCACTTGGTACCGGCCGGGAAGCCCGCACCGCCACGACCGAGCAGTGTCGACTTCTTCACCTCGTCGCTGACTTCCGCCGGCGACTTGGCGAGCGCCGCCCGCAACCCCTCGTAGCCGCCGGTCGCGAGATACCGCTCGAGCGTGTGGGCATCGTCGTACCGGAAACGGGTCGTGACGACCTGCGGCCGATCGCGCTCGGGCGCGGGAGGGAAGAAGCCTGGCGCCCACGGGAAGGGGGACAGCTCGCTCATGCGGGGCTCACTTCGATCCATGCGGGTGCCGTGGTGACGTCGTCCGGGTGACGGGCGCCGACGGCACGGTCGGCAGGGATCTGTTGACGGTTGCGACCGAGGGTGCCGTGAGGCGGGATCTCACCATCGAGTCGGCCGCCGCGCAGATCGTCGACGAGCTGATCGAACGACTCGGTGGTCACGCGGTACAGGTGCCGGTAGTTCACCTGGAGTGTCGGCGCCTCGGTGCAGGCCGCCTGGCACTCGGCGTGCTGCAACGTGATCAAACCGTCGTCGGTCGTCGAGCCGGCCTTGATCCCGAGCTTGTGTTCTGCGTGGTGCATCAGCGCGTCGGCACCCAACAGGGCGCACGACATCGTCCCGCAGATGTTGATGAGGTACTTGCCCGTCGGCTCGAAGCGGAACATCTCGTAGAACGAGGCGGTGCCGTAGACCTCGGCGGGCGTCACCTCGACGAGCTCGGCGACATGGCGCATAGCGTCCTCGGTGACGTAACCGTTCTGTTCCTGGCTCAGGTGCACGAGCGGGATGAGCGCAGACTTCTTCTTCGGATAACGGGCGATGATCTCGCGCGCCAGCACCACGTTGTGGTCGTTCAGTCGACTCATCTGTCCACCCCTCCCAGGACCGGATCGACGCTGGAGATGACGGCGACGGCGTCGGCGACCAGCCCGCCACGCATCATGTGCGGCAGGCATTGGATGTTCACGAACGAGGGGTCGCGCATGTGCATCCGGTACGGCTTGGCCGAACCATCGCTCGCGATGTAGCAGCCGATCTCGCCGCGAGGACTCTCGATGCCGATGTAGACCTCACCCTCGGGCACCTTGAAGCCCTCGGTGAAGATCTTGAAGTGGTGGATCAGTGCTTCCATCGACTCGTCGATGCGCGCTCGCGGTGGTGGTGTGACCTTCTTGTCCTGGATCCGATAGTCGCCGGGCGGCATCAGCTCGAGGATCTGCGCCACGATGCGCATCGACTCACGGATCTCGGCGAGGCGGATCGCGTACCGGTCGAAGCAGTCGCCGTACGAGCCGACGATCACGTCGAATTCGAGCTCGTCGTAGCGCAGGTACGGCATGTCGCGACGCAGGTCCCATTCGACGCCGGTCGAACGCAGGACCGGGCCCGTGGCGCCGAGTGCGAGCGCCTCGTTCGGCGTGATCACGCCGACACCCTGCAGCCGTTCCCGCCAGATGGGCTGACCCGTCATCAAGATGTCGTACTCGTCGAGACGAGGCGGCAGCAGATCGAGGATCCGCAACACCCCATCTCGCCAGCCCGCCGGGAGGTCGGCGGCGATACCGCCGGGGCGGATGAAGTTGTGGTTCATCCGCAGGCCCGTGACCTCTTGGAAGAAGCGCAGCACCTCTTCGCGTTCGCGCCAGCCGTAGATCATCATCGACACGGCGCCGAGGTCCATGCCGTTGGTGGCCATGAACAGCAGATGGCTGCTCATGCGGTTCATCTCGGCGAGCAACATGCGGATCCACGTCGCCCGCTCGGGGATGTCTTCGTCGATCCCGAGAAGCTTCTCGGTCGCCATCGCGAACACCAGCTCGTTGGAGAGCGGGCTCAGATAGTCCATGCGCGTGACGTTGGTGCCGCCCTGCATGAACGTCAGCTGTTCGGCGGTCTTCTCCATGCCCGTGTGGAGGTAGCCGATGATGGGCTTGCAGCGCAGCACCGTCTCGCCCTGGAGTTCGAGCATGAGACGCAGCACACCATGGGTGGACGGGTGCTGCGGACCCATGTTGATGATCATCGTCTGATCTTCGTCGGGGTCGTCGGGCAGGTCGCCGAGCAGTGCGGCCTCGGCCTCGCTCATGCGCAGCACCGCGCCGACCTCGCGCATCAATTCGGCGGCGGTCTGCTCGCTGCGCGGCTTGAGCTGCTGGTCGCCCTCGTCGGTGGCGGGGACGAACCGTTCGTAATCGGCGTCCGTCTCGACGGTCACGAGTTCGCTCCCTTGAACTGCACCGGGATGCTGCCGACGTCGTAGTCCTTGCGCAGTGGATGGCCCACCCAGTCCTCCGGCATCAGGATGCGGGTGAGGTCGGGGTGGCCGTCGAATCCGATGCCGAACATGTCAAAGGTCTCCCGCTCCATCGCCTCCGAGCCGGGATACAGATCGAACAGCGACGGCAACGTCAGCTCCGCTTCGGGCACCTGGACGCGGATGCGGAGCCGGCGACGCTCGTTCAGGTCGAGCAGGTTGACCACCACCTCGAATCGTTCGCCCACGATGCCGTCGGGCAACGGGCGACCCATGTGCTCCAGGTAGTCGACACCGGTCAGATCGGTACACATGGTGTAGCCGTCGTCGTCCAGCGCCTTGATCAGGTCGAGATACTGCGCGGCCGTGGGATGCACGACCGGCTGGCCGCACGACTCGGCGAGCACGCAGCCGTGGAGTTCCGGAGCCGCCTCTGGCGTCTCGAGGGCCTGATCGTCGGTCGTCTCGGTGACGTCGGTCATTGCGGCTTGGCTCCGAGCAGGACCGGCATGTCGGTCGACTCGATGAATTCGACGTGCACGTTGGCGCCCGCGCCGGACTCGTCGCGGCGCTTCATGATCTCGTTCGTCTCGATCAGACCGTGAAGTGTCTCGATGGCGTGGATCAACGTCTCGGGAGTGGGAGGGCAACCGGGCGCGTACACGTCGACGGGCACGATCTGGTCGACACCCTGGACGATCGCGTAGTTGTTGAACATCCCGCCCGACGACGCGCAGACGCCCATCGAGATGACCCACTTGGGTTCCATCATCTGGTCGTACACCTGGCGGAGCACGGGTGCCATCTTCTGGCTCACGCGGCCGGCCACGATCATGATGTCGGCCTGGCGCGGCGACGCGCGGAACACCTCCATGCCGAACCGGGAAATGTCGTAGTGCGCCCCGCCCGTCGCCATCATCTCGATGGCGCAGCAGGCGAGCCCGAACGATGCCGGCCACGACGAACGCGACCGCGACCAGTTCACGAGGTCTTCGATCTTGGCCGTGATGACGTTGTGAGAGAGCCCGCCGAGTCCGTCGTCGAGCACATCGTTGACGATGCCCATGGGTGATGACTCCTTATGCGGCTTCTTCGTCGA
The DNA here is from genome assembly GCA_031398325.1 of Actinomycetes bacterium. GTDB lineage: Bacteria > Actinomycetota > Acidimicrobiia > Acidimicrobiales > Ilumatobacteraceae > Sva-07. Next base: position 11,241 of record JANNNB010000377.1, on the reverse strand, counting down.
CCGGCAGGCGGCCTTCGGTCCCGACACGACGAACCGTCGACGTCAGCGTGCGCTCCGAGGTGACCATCGCGGCATCGGCGGTGAGGTTGCGTACCTGACCGATCGGGCCCCAGTCGAGCCCACCTCGTGCCACCTCGTACACGAACGTGGCGAAGAACACGACCGAGAAGGCGAGAACGGCCCAGAAGCCGTAGTACCCGAGGGTGTCGTGTGAGACGGCGTACGGGTAGAGGAACACGATCTCGATGTCGAACATGATGAACAACATCGCGACGACGTAGAACCCGACAGGAAAACGCTCAGGAGGTTCGCGCGATGGCACGATGCCGCACTCGTACGGCGCCTCCTTGGCCGACGACGGACGGCTGGGTGCGAGCAATCGTGATGCCCCGTAGCTCACCGCGCCGAACACCACGGCGAGGATCATCAGCACGACGATCGGCAGGTACTGACCCATGATCAGACCGAGACGGTTTCCTTGCTGGCCTGGTCTGCACCTTCGTCGGTCGAGTCCGCTCGAACAGCAGGCGTCGTCGGCATCGCGAGGTTCTCCCGCAGGAACTTCTCACGACGGTGGAGCAGGTAGCACAGGGCGAGGAAGATGGCCCCGCCGCCGATGGTCAACACCATGGCCGGCTGACGTCGGGCGCCGAGGTCACGGACCATGTACACGTACTGGCGCTGCGCGTTCTCGTCGATCGTCGGTGGAACCGGCGCCCGGCCGGGCTCGGTACGGACCTGAACGAGTGGTGCCGCTTCGGCCAGGACGAAATGGGGCTCGTGGAAGAAGGCCAGGAAGTCGAGCGACTCGTTGACGATCGGGTACCGATCGCCGCCGATGTCGAACACCTCGATGATCTCGAATTGGCCGGGCGACAGCGCACCCTCTTCCTCGAGGAAGACTGCGGCGGCGGCCTGGACCTGTCCGAACTCTGGCGATGAGGTGTCGAGGATCGTGTACCCCTGCTGAAGGAGTTGTTCGGCGACGAGTTCGGACTCGGCGGCGAACGTGGCGTCCTCGGGAATCTCCGGGAGCTGGTCGAGTACGCCGGCCCGGTACAGCGCGTCGGTGCTCTGGAGCACCGTGCGCCCCGGCACCTCCGCCCACGTCGGGTCGGGGCCACGCAAGCCGATGCCGTAGATCCACCACGTGATGCCCATGAGCATCATCCAGCCGAACAGCGAGGCGAGCACGACGAGGAACGCGAGCCGCGCTCCCATGTTGGTCGCCATGATGAGGTAGATGCTCCCGCAGAGCACCACCACGGCCATGATGACCGTGAGCAGGCCACGGATTTCGGGCTCCCAGCCGATCGCCAACAACGACATGTCTGTCACAAGCTCCGTACGTATTCGACGATGGCAGTGATCTGCTCATCGGTGAGGAGGGTGCCGAAGCCCGGCATCCGGCCGCTGCCCTGGCCGTTGCGACCGTAGAGCTTGCCTTGCTCCGAACCGTTCTTGATGAACGCGATCACGTCGGCTTCGCTGGCGAAGTGGTTGTTCACCGACCCGCCCGTGAGGTTCCAGCCGAAGGCGCCCTGCCCCGACGTGGTGGGCTGGCCGTAGCTCCAGCCGAGCGTGTGGCAGCGGGCGCAGCTGTAGGCGCCGCTGGCCAGTTCGAGGTTGAAGAGTGCCTCGCCGTAGGTCTCTGCCTCGCCGTCTTCGACCGCCTTCATTGCCGCGGCGTCGATCTCTGCTTGCATCTCGGCCGGCAGGTGCCCGGTGTCGCACGTCAACGGATCTTCGCCTGCCAGACAGTCCTCACGGGGAATCTGGATGCTGTGCATGTAAGCGATCAGGTTGTCGATCTGCTGGGTGTTCATCGGGCCACCGCCGACGAGGCCCCACGGTGACATCGGCGAGAACGGCCGTCCGTAGTTGAGGATGAATCGAACCTCGTCATCGCTGAACTTGTAGAACACGGTGTTCAGCGCTGGCGCCTTCCAGTTGACCGCCTCGATCTGGCCGGTCTGCGGGTCGGTCACGGTGAACGGTGCCTCGCCGCCGACCGCACCCATGCCACCGTGACAGCCGGCGCAGTTGAACCCGCCCTCGGCGGTCGGTGCGAACAGCTGCGAGCCCCAACTGGCGAAACGGTTGTCCCATCCTTCTTCCGCCCCCGCTTGCCGGCTGGGCTCGAAGACCCAGTAGAGCGGGAGGGCGACGACGATGACGACGAGCAGGAGCACGCCCATCAACTGCACGCGCTCGAGGCGTGGCCCTTCGAGGGTCTCGTCGTCGTAGTACGGCTTGCGGTTGGCGGCCAGTTCGATTTCCGAACCGACCTCCTTACGTCCGCCAGCGACGTTGAAGATGGCGTAGACGATCCATGCAAGCGCGATGACGACGAGGCCGATGACGGCGATCGTGGTCGTGGTGCTCGCGATGAGCGCTGCTGTCATCAGTGCTCCCCACCGCTCGTGCAGTGCGGGCCTTCGGCCTCTTGCCCGGTGGTGTTGGTGCCGATGGCAGGCCCGGTGACTGCGTTGCCGGTGTCGACCACGACGTCGCCGTTGGGTGCGATGGTCGCCGCGAACCGATCCATGCCACGCGGGGCGGGACCGGCCTTCTTCTCACCGGCGCGGTTGTACTGCGACCCGTGGCACTGGCATTCGAACCACTGGCTCGTCGTGCACTCGGGGACGCGACAACCGAGGTGCGGACACTTCTGGCTCAGCACGACGATCCCCTGACGCATCGATTCGAGCAGGTTCTCCGGGTAGACCAGTTCGGCGGCGGGAATCGCCTCGGCCGGATATTCGGTGATCCACGAACGAGCTTCCGCGGCGTAGAAGAAGCCGTTGCCCTGCTTGATGCCGTCCTTGATGTTGCCGATCTTGCCGACGTTGACCTGCCCACCGAAGCCACCGGTGCCCGACGGCCACAGGAACGCAACGAACGCCGATGCGGCGAACGTGACGATTCCGACGCTCATCAGGGTGACGGTCGCCCGGTTGAAGAACTGCCGACGCGATTCGCCGATCGCTTCGGGGTCCGGCGGCGTCCACGGGATCATTTCCTGCTCGCGGTCGACGGTGGCGAGCGCGGTGCTCGTGGTGCGGTTCGCCGATCCGGCCGCTTCGACCTGCGAGGCGGTCGCGGCCGCCGACTCGACGACGGGCGCGGTGGATCGCCGTGCGGACTTGTCGCGCTGCACGGTTTCGCCCGACAGCGCACCCGCGCCGCGAACGTCGCTACGACGCGCCAGCGTGAAGAACGACACCGCGGCGAGAACGATGACGGCGCCGATGACGACGGCGATGACTGCTGTAGTGCTCATGAGTGGGGTCTCCTTTGCAGTCTCAGAGTTCGAAGAACAGACCTTCGACCCAGGGCAGGACGAAGTTGAAGCCAGGGCCTCGGAAGAACGACCCGATGATCACGAGAACCGCCCAGAACATCATGTGGACGGTCATGAGGGAGATCATGAACTTGCGATCTTCCGGCTTGATCGACGGATTGCGGTCGAGGAACGGGGCCAGGATCAGTGCGATCAGGCCGACGCCGGGCAGTGTCACACCGGCGATCATGGGGTGGAACGTGGTCAGCAGTTCCTGCAGGCCGAGGAAGTACCACGGCGCCTTCGACGGGTTCGGCGTCTGGTTGGTGTTGGCCAACTGCAGCAGCGGTGCGTTGACGAACACCGAAAAGATGAAGGTGAACGCCGTGCAGGCGAGCGCGGCGACGAATTCGGCGGCGAGCAGGTGCGGCCAGGTGTGCACCTTGTCGACCGGTACCGCCTTCACGTCTTGGATGGAGCCCGACTTGACGACGGTGAGGAGGCGCTGAGTGTGTCCGCCCGGACCCGCGCCGACCGGGATGCCGGCCGCTGCCGGCGGGGCAGCGACGACCGCTCCGACCTTTTCGGCGACCGCAACGGCGCCGCCACCCGAAGCCGCCTCGTCGGCGCCTCCGGCGCGTGCCGCCTTCGCGGCCTGGCTGCGCTGCAGCAGGTGTTCGGGGATACGCGAGTCCGATGGCGCAGCGGCAGCCGGCTCCGACTCGGAAGGGGCGGGTGTCTCGGCCACCTTGTCGCGAGCCGCAGCGGCTCGCTTCAACAGGTGTTCGGGGATCTCGGTCACGACATCACCTCACGATCGAACAGATCGAACTTCACGGATGGAGTACTCACAGCGGACCGGAGATTCCGCCGTCTTTGCGGACCCGCCAGAAGTGGATCGCCATGAAGATGACGATCACGAACGGCAGGAACAACACGTGCAACACGTACCAACGAAGCAGCGTCTCTGATCCGATCTCGGCACCACCGAGCAGGACGAACCTGACCTCCTGTCCGAACACCGGCGTGTAGCCCATCATGTTGGTGCCAACGGTGACGGCCCAGAGTGCCAACTGGTCCCACGGGAGGAGATATCCGGTGAACGACAGCAACAGGGTGAGCATGAGCAGGATGACGCCGATCACCCAGTTGAACTCACGGGGCGGCTTGTATGCGCCGTGGTAGAACACGCGGGCCATGTGGAGGAACACGGCGAGCACCATCAGGTGGGCCCCCCATCGATGCATGTTCCTGACCAACAGTCCGAACGTGACCGAGGTCTGCAGGTTCTGGATGTCGTTCCAGGCAGCCGTGGCTTCCGGCCGGTAGAAGAACATCAGGAAGATGCCGGTGACCGTGAGCAGGATGAAGAGGAAGAAGCTGAGCCCGCCGAGACACAGGGTGTAGCTGACCTTCACCGCGTGACGCTTCACCTTGACCGGGTGCAGGTGGTAGAGCACCGAGTTCATGATCACGTAGCTGCGGTTGCGCGGGCTGTCGGTGTAGCCCTTGCGGAAGATCGAACCCGGCCGGAAGATGGAGCCCCAGGCCTGGCTGCCCTGGACGGAGCCCACCACGTTGGAGGCGCGGTCCTTCAACGTCGGTCGTGGTTTGTCGTCGATGATCTTGGCCATGATGTGTTTGATTCCGTCTCGTGGGAGTCTGGGCTCAGAGCCTCATGCCATAGCCGTAGCCATGGTTGTTCGTGCGTACGTGGGAGTTGCCGGCGGCCGTCGCGGTGCCGGCTTTGCCGAGGATGATGACCCCGGTCGGGCAGCGGTCGACGCACAGAGCACAACGCGTGCAGATGTCGTCGTCGATGATGAACATGAATGCGTCGGACGGGTCGGTGCCGGGTTGTTCGGTGCCGCTCGCCTCGTCGACGGCATCGACCGACACCATGTGGATGCACTTCCACGGGCAGATGTCGACGCAGCCTTCGCACGCGATGCATTCGGTCTGATCGATGTGGATGAACTGCTTCGGCTTGACGGCCTTGGACAGGTAGTCGGCATCGACCTCGACGAGCATGTAGTCGTCGGTGTACGGCATCATCGGTGGATTGGCGTCGGTCTTCGCCATGGGGTCGCTATGCCTTCTTCACGAGGGGACGGCCGTAGGTCGAAACGGGCAGGGCCTTGGCCTGCTTCTTCGCATCGGCGTCGCCACGCTTCTGCCACCAGATGGCCAGGAAGATGTAGATGCCGAAGAAGAGCACGTGCAGGAGCACGACGACGGTGTCGCGCACCGCTTCGTACTGCAGGGTGATCGGATTCCAGCCACCCTGCGACTGCGGCTCGAGGAACCCGCCCCATCCCACGAGGAGCTTGTCCCTGGACCATCCGAGCTCCTGGTCGGCGTGGGTGATCCACTGGTGAGGTACGACGCCGAACGCGAGGAACAGCACACCGAAGAGGTACGTGGCCGACAGGACTGCCTGGCCCCAGTCGAACGGGGCGTCGACGGGACGGCGCTTTCCGTACGGGATGATCGCGAACGACATGACGAGCGCGACGACCGTGGACACGATGAAGGCCTGGTTGACGCCAGGCCACTGGAGAACGTCGACGGCGATCATCGCGTTCGGATCCTTTCTCGCATCGGGTCGTTCATCGGCTTTCTCTCGTCGCTCGTCTGCACCGGTTCGTTCGGCTTCGGTTCGTTTCGCGTCGGCAAGTAGATGCCGATCGGTACCAGGACTGTAGCTCTCGTCACCGAATGTACGAAGTCTGGCACGACACTCTGCCGAGCGCGCCAGGTTGTGCGTAAGTGCACCGGTTGCGATGGGCGGTGTCACCACCAGAGATTCCCGAAGTCGCGCCGTTGCCATCTATCATCCTGCCAGTGACCGAGATCCCCGAACATCTCCTCAAGCGGTCGCGCGAGCGACGGTCTGCCATCGGGCAGGGCGGCGACTCCGACGCACCAGCTGCGGACGCCGCCGCGACCCCGGCGACCCCGGCATCCACGGCCGTCGCGAAGGGGGCCGCCACGCCTGCCGCGGCTGCCACGTCGAGCGCACCCGCCGCACGCGGCGCGGCGCCTGCTGCGCCGCCGACGCCACCCGTCAAGCCCGACCCGCCGTACGTGGCGGCCGCCAAGCGCCGCAAGAAGATCCCGTTCTGGGCGATGGCCACGTTGAGCCTGATGCCGGTCTGGGGATTCATCTACGTCCGCGCGCTGACCGACGGACCCGAGGTCGTCGCTGGGCCGCTCGGCGAGGGCACCGAGGTCTACTCGAACTGCGCCGGGTGTCACGGGGCCGATGGTGGCGGCGGGGTCGGGTACGCGTTCTCCGGGGGTCAGGTCCTCCTGACGTTCCCCGAGATCGCCGACCAGATCCGCTACGTCTACTACGGCACCGAAGGGTACAACGCCGAGGGCATCGACATCTACGGCAACCCCGATCGCGAAGGTGGCCCGCACCTCACCGGCGAGCGCGGCGTCATGCCGGCGTTCGGCGAGCAGCTGACGGGTCCCGAGATCGTCGCGGTCGTGTGCCACGAGCGCTATACGATCGGCGGTGCCGACCCCACATCCGAAGAGTACGCCGACGAGTACGAGGCATGGTGCTCGCCCGAGTCGCCACTGTTCGTGGGCCTCGAAGGCGGCGAGTTCGCCCTGACCGACGAGGAGTATCCCGCGGTGATGAACGCCGACGGTGAGCCGATCGAGACCGGCGTCGTCGGCCCTGTTCCGGCGCCTGCTGGCGGCGGCTGAGCACCAGATCTCGTGTGAGCACGCTCGACACCGACGTGCTCGTGGTGGGCAGTGGTCCCGCCGGTTCCGCGGTCGCGCTCCGTCTCGCGCAGCACGGCCACCGGGTGACGGTCGTCGAGAAGCGCCCCGTTCCCCGTCACAAGGCATGCGGTGACGTGCTGACGCCACGGTCGATCGCCGAACTGCGCCTGCTCGACGTCGACCCGCTCCCGTCCGGAGGCCGTCGCATCGAGGGCGTCCGGATGATCGCTGCGGGACGAGAGCTGATCGAGCCCTGGCCGAGCCACCCCGAACTCCCCGGCTTCGGTGCGGTCCTTCGACGCGACGTGCTGGACGAACTCCTCCGCGAACGAGTGCGCCGCGCAGGAGCGGAAGTACTGATGGGCCACGAGGCGATCGCTCCCGTGGTCGAACGGGGCTTCGTGCGCGGTGCGGTGTTGGCCACATCCGATGGCGAGCACGAGATCCGGTCCCGCTTCGTCGTGGTCGCCGACGGCGCGAACAGCCGTTTCGGTCGGGCGCTCGGCACCGCCCGCGAGCGCGCCTGGCCATACGGGATCGCGACCCGCAGCTACTGGAAGAGTCCCCGCACCGACGACACGTGGATGGAGACACGGCTCGGGATCCCCGACGCGAACGGCAACCCGATCGCCGGATACGGCTGGGTCGCCCCGGTCGGTGACGGCACGGTCAACGTCGGGATCGGCTTGCTGTCGTCGTATCGCGACGTGCGCGGCGTCAACGCGCTCAAGCTGCTCGACTCGTTCGCGACACAGATCGCCGACGGCTGGGGGCTCGACCCGGCGGAGCCTCTCAAGTCGCCGACTCGGTTCCGGGTCCCGCTCGGCGGATCGGTCGGCCCGACGATGGGCCCGACGTTCCTCGTCATCGGCGACGCCGCCGGGGCCGCGAACCCGTTCAACGGTGACGGCGTGAACGCAGCCCTGATGACCGGCCGGCTCGCCGCCGACGTTCTCGACGAGGCGCTCACCACCGGCAATTCGACGTCGTTGCAGCGCTACCCCACGCTCCTCGCCGACGCCGTGGGCCAGTACGACAAGGTCGGCCGACTCGCCGCCCGCTTCCTCGGCCGCCCTGCGGTGCTGCGTCCACTGCTGAGAGTCGGGATGCGCAGCGATCGGGTGATGGGGTCGGCGCTGCGGATCGCCACCGGCGAACTTCGTGCCGACGGCGCCGGCTCGGCCGAACGCGCCTACGCCCTGGCGGCAACCCTCTCCAAACTCGCCCCCAACTGGTGACCGCCACGCCGGCGTCAGGCACCACCGTTGCGCAATGCCGTCGTCGGACGCGTCAGACGTTGACGGAGACCGACTCGATCAGCGAGGCCGGCGCCGAGCGCAGTGCGGCCGTCGCCGCCGAGTCGGGGAAGTCGTCGCACGCCGCTTCCGCACGGGCAACGCACTCGCGTGCGGTGGCGAGCGCCGACGCCACACCGGCGTTGCTGCGCACGATGGCGAGCGCGGTGTCGCGCTGGTCGAGATCGAGTGGTCGGCCGAGGAGATCCCCCAGGTCGGCCGCCGCCTGGTTGCCGAGCGCCAAGGTTCGCAGGACCGGCAACGTGTAGACGCCTTCGATCAGGTCGTGGCCGGCCGGCTTGCCGAGCTGCTCGTCGGTGGCGGTGACGTCGAGGATGTCGTCGACGATCTGGAAGATCGTGCCGTAGGCGTTGCCGTACTCGGTCAGCGCGTCGATGACCACCCGGTCGTGGCCGGCGACGATGCCACCGATGCGCGCTGCGGTTCCGTAGAGCGAAGCCGTCTTTCCGTGGATCGACGCGAAGTAGCTGCCCTCGGTCCGCGTGATGTCGTAGGTGTGGCGGAGCTCTTCGATCTGGCCTTCGCAGAGCCAACCGATCGTGCGGGCGAGCAAGCCGGCGACCTCGGTGCCGAGCGAGGCCGCGATCTCCGAAGCTCGGGCGAGCAGGAAGTCACCGGCGAGAATGGCCTGCAGGTTGCCCCACTTCGCGTTGACCGTCTCGACGCCGCGGCGGGTGTCGGCCTCGTCCATCACGTCGTCGTGGTAGAGCGAACCGAGGTGGACGAGTTCGCAGGACACACCACCGCGTACGACGTCGTAGGAAGCCGGATCGCCGAGCACCTGCGCAGCTGCCACGGCGAGCACCGGACGGAGCCGTTTGCCGCCGGCGACGATCAGATGCGACGCGATCTCGTTGAGGTAGGAATCAGGCGTGACGACGGCTTCGCGCATGGCGAGTTCGATGTCGACCCGGTCCGCGTCCATCGCATCCAGCGCGAAGAGCGGAGACATCACGCTCGGGGCCAGCACCTCGTCCTGCGACACCCCGACAGGCTAGGCGCGCCGGGCAGTGACCACACGAACGAGTGAGGCACCGCTCGCCGGGGGACCAGCCTGGTGACACGGGTGGTGGAGCGGGGTGTGTGGAGCGCCGATATGGTGAGGACACAGTTCTCCACTCACATAACCATGTGGAAAGGGCGTCCATGTTCGAACGTTTCACCGACCGGGCCCGCCGGGTCGTGGTGCTCGCACAAGAGGAGGCCCGCCTCCTGAATCACAGCTACATCGGGACCGAGCACATCTTGCTCGGACTCATCCACGAGGGCGAAGGCGTCGCGGCCAAGGCGCTCGAAAGCCTCGGCATCTCGCTCGAGGCCGTGCGCAGCCAGGTCGAGGAGATCATCGGCCAGGGCGGCTCGTCGCCGTCGGGTCACATCCCCTTCACCCCTCGCGCGAAGAAGGTCCTCGAACTCTCGCTGCGCGAGGCGTTGCAGCTCGGCCACAACTACATCGGCACCGAGCACATCCTGCTCGGTCTGATCCGCGAAGGCGAAGGCGTCGCGGCCCAGGTGCTGGTCAAGCTCGGTGCCGATCTCTCCCGCGTCCGCCAGCAGGTCATCCAGCTGCTCTCCGGCTACCAGGGGCCCGCTGGCTCGACCGGTGGCGCAGGCCGCACCGAGCAGGCGCCCGCCGGCGTCGGGGCGTCCAGCAAGGAAGGCGACGAGAAGGGCGGCAACAGCCAGATCCTCGACCAGTTCGGCCGCAACCTCACGCAGGCCGCTCGCGAGGGCGCTCTCGACCCGGTGATCGGACGCACGCGCGAGCTCGAGCGGGTCATGCAGATCCTCTCGCGGCGCACCAAGAACAACCCGGTGCTGATCGGCGAGCCGGGCGTCGGCAAGACCGCGATCGTCGAGGGCCTCGCCCAGAAGATCGTGAACAACGACGTCCCCGACACGCTCACCAACAAGCAGCTCTACACGCTCGACCTCGGTGCCCTCGTGGCCGGTTCCCGCTACCGCGGTGACTTCGAGGAGCGCCTGAAGAAGGTGCTCAAGGAGATCAAGTCGCGAGGCGACATCCTGCTGTTCATCGACGAGATCCACACGCTCGTCGGCGCCGGCGCCGCCGAGGGTGCGATCGACGCCGCGTCGATCCTCAAGCCGATGCTCGCCCGTGGTGAGCTGCAGACCATCGGTGCCACCACGACCGACGAGTACCGCAAGCACGTCGAGAAGGACGCCGCCCTCGAGCGGCGCTTCCAGCCGGTCAAGGTCGACGAGCCGACGCTCGCCCACACGATCGAGATCCTGAAGGGCATCCGCGACCAGTACGAAGCGCACCACAGGGTCACGATCACCGACCAGGCGCTCGTCGCCGCGGCGAATCTCGCCGACCGGTACATCTCCGACCGCCACCTGCCCGACAAGGCGATCGACCTCATCGACGAGGCCGGTTCCCGTCTGCGCATCAAGCGCATGGCCACCCCGCCCGACCTGCGCGACCTCGAACTGCGCCTCAATCAGGTGCAGGAAGCGAAGAAGCGCGCCGTCGAGGAGCAGCAGTTCGAAGAGGCCGGTCGCCTCCGCGATCAGGAGAAGTCCCTGCTCGAGGAGAAGGCCGCCAAGGAGCTCGAGGTCAAGGCCGACGGCGTCGACCTGTTCGACGAGGTCGATGAAGAGGCCGTCGCCGAGGTGCTGTCGCTGTGGACCGGTATCCCGGTGTACAAGCTCACCGAAGAGGAGACCGAGCGGCTCCTCAAGATGGAAGAGAACCTCCACAAGCGCATCATCGGCCAGGAGAGCGCCGTCTCGGCCGTGTCCCAGTCGATCCGCCGTACCCGCGCGGGGCTCAAGGACCCGAAGCGCCCGTCGGGCTCGTTCATCTTCCTCGGCCCCACCGGTGTCGGCAAGACCGAGCTGGCCAAGACGCTCACCGAGTTCCTGTTCGGTGACGAC
>JANNNB010000379.1:0-2148 GCA_031398325.1 Actinomycetes bacterium | reverse complement strand
ACTCATGATCGTGAAGCGGGCACGATCGTCGCCGACGCTCTCGACCCGGCCGGTGACCCCAGCCAGCGCGATGCCGACGAGGTCGGGGTTCGCGGTCTCGAGTGCCGGATACACCTTCGAGGTCGCTCCGCGACCGTCGACGCGAACGACGTCGAGCGTTCGCTGCATCGCGTCCAAGATCCGATCGGTTGTCGGAAGCGTCCCGGTTGACACGTGCGGATCGCTCGACAGCGCCGTGACGTTTCCGTCGGCCATGAGCGACGACACCCCGTCGGTCGGTACGAGGTCGCCCGAAGACGTATCGGCCCAGTTGTCGGACATGTCAAAGACCCCAGATCAGGGGAACCAGGACCACGCTCACCAGGAAGTACCAGACAAGGAGCACCCCTCCAAGTTTCCAGTAGTCACCGAATCGGTAGTCGCCAGGTTCCATCACCATCAGGTTCGCAGGTGTGGCGATCGGCGTCAGCAAGGCAGCCGCCGCTGCAACGTTCAGACACATGAGAACCGGGGCACCTGCCACATCGAGTTCAGCAGCGGCCGACAGCGCCACGGGGATGACGATGAGCGCGGTCGCCATGTTGCTGATCAATTGTCCGAGGATGGCGGTCAGTACGAACAGGCCGATGAGCAGCGGATATGGGCCGGAGTCGCCGACGATGTCGACCAATCGCTCGGCGAGCAGGTCCGCGGCACCGGAGATCTGCATCGCTGTCGAGAGCGGCAGCATGCCAGCCACGAGCACCACTGTGGTCCACCCGATCGACCGGTAGGCCTGCTCGACTCGCACGACGCGGAGCAACACGAGCGCGCCACGCCGCACCGACACCCGCGATCGCAGGCGGCAACGTGTTGGTGGCGAGCGCCAAGACCATCACTGCAAGAACCACGAGGGACTCTCGGGCACCGGCGCCGAGCGGGACCGTCTGTCGTCGAATCAGATCGGGCGGATTCACCACCACGACCTCGTCGTCGGCGTCGACCTCCCGGCTCAAGGCTCGCCAGCTACCCCGGACGAGCAGAACGTCGCCTGCGGCCAGGTTGACCTCGCCGACGGGCACCTCGTCGCGCAGGACCGCCACGACACTCAGTGCTCCACCATGGGTCTTCATTCCCGGGCCCATGCGCTCACCGATTGCGGGCGACCTCGGTGGTACGACGAGTTCTGCCGCCCCGTAACTCCGGCCGAACAACTGGCTGCTGCGTTCGCCGTCGATGAAGTACTGCTGCTGGAGTTCCGACTCGAGGTTCGTGAGATCGGGCGGGAGCGACGATGGGCTGCGGTGCGGCAGGAGTCGACGGCCGCCCACGATGACAATCAGGATCGTGCCCACGAGGAGCGGTACGCCGGTGAGCGCGAACTCGAAGAACCCGAATCGGCCCAAGCCCGCCTCCTCCGCCGACTGCGACACCAGAACGCTCACCGGGCTGCCCGTCAAGGCGAGCAGAGCGCCGGCGTGCGCCGCGAACGCCAATGGCATGAGGAGCTGGGACGTGTCCTGGCCGACGCGCACGGCGATGATCACCACAACCGGCACCAACGCCGCCACCGACGCGTTCGGGGTGACGAGCGCCGTGAGCACCGCGCAGGCAATCATCACGTATGCGACGATCCTGGTCCGTGACGTACCCGCACGGTCGATCAGTTGCTGTCCGACCCAGGCGGTTACACCGGTCGAGTCCAATGCCTCGCTGACCACGAACAACGAGGCGATGAACAAGACCGCCGGATCGCCGAAGCCTGCGGTCGCTTGCTCCAGTTCGAGCACCCCCGTTGCCCAGAGGGCGATCGAGGTGCCGAGGGCCACGATGCCAACCGGCACGCGGTTGGAGACGAAGAGGGCGACGACGAACCCGATGATGACGAACGTGGTGGTGCTGTCGCTCACGAGCCCGACGAGAACGACGGGTACAGATCGTGGGCGAAGAGCGTCGGGGAAACGTCGGAGTACGCAGCGGCGATGCGAAACGCCATGAGGTCGTCGAAGTTTCGGGCACAGATTTGGATCCCGGTCGGCACACCGTTGCGGTCGAAGCCCGACGGTGCGTTGATGACGGGGACGGTGTACATCAGGTTGAACGCGGGGGTCAGCATCCAACTGCCGAGTGGGTTGACGAACTCGCCGTCGACGTCGAGCTGCTCGGTCG
>JANNNB010000301.1:0-1915 GCA_031398325.1 Actinomycetes bacterium | reverse complement strand
GGCCGCGCGCTCGTGCGCAGGCGAGGGACGATCGCGCTGCCTGTCGACGTCGATCCTGCCGAAATGGTCCCCCAGTGGGGTTCGTACGTCGCCGCCATGGCGCGCGAACTCGGAGCCAGCCTCGGGCTGACCGGGGAGATCACCTCCGACATCCCCTCAGGTGCCGGGCTGTCGTCGAGCGCGGCACTCGAATGTGCGATCGGCCTCGCGATGGGATTCGACGGCTCACCGACCGAGCTCGCACTCGCTGCGCGACGCGCCGAGCACGCCGCCACGGGTGTTCCGACGGGGATCATGGACCAGCTCTGTATCGCTGCCGCCACCGCAGGGCATGCGACCCTGATCGACTGTCACACCCTCGACGTGGCCCATGTGCCGGTGCCGACCGACATCGACATCATCGTCGAGTTCGTCGCGCATCGCACCCTGTTGGGTTCCGCGTACTCCGATCGCGTCGCCGAATGCACCCGTGCCGAAGCGGTACTCGGACCGCTGCGGGTGGCAACCATCGACGACGTCAGTCAGCGACGGGCGCAGCTCGACGACGTGGCGTTTCGGCGGGCCCGTCACGTCGTCACCGAGAACGAGCGGGTGCGTCGATTCGCGTCCGCGCTCGAACGAGGCGACTACGTGTCAGCGGGCCAATTGATGACCGAGAGCCACGAAAGTCTCCGTTGCGACTTCGACACCTCGACGCCGGCAATGGACGCCGCCGTCGACCGCTTGGTGCGCTCACCCGGGGTCTTCGGTGCCCGAATGACCGGTGGAGGCTTCGGAGGCTGCACCGTCGCGATCTGCGAACCCGGCGCCATCCGCACCGGTTGGCACGTGGTCGCCTCCGCCGGCGCACACCGTGTCACATCTGGGGTCAGACCCCAGATGTGACAACGGCAAGGCGACGAATCGCTGCCGGGGTGCGGATGCCCCACCAGAACAGGTCACGACCGTCGATGCGCACGATCGTTGCAGTCGGGATGGCTTCGTGAAGTTCGGCGAGATGCGATTCGCTGAACTCGTAGGGCTCGCTCGGAACGAGCACCAGATCGGGCCTCTGTGCGGCGACCTCCGCCAGATCGACCGTCGGATAGAGATCCGGCAATCCGGCGGTGACCAACTCGATGCCGAGACGTGCCAGGACGGAGCCGCCATAGGTGTGCTCATTGATCGACATCCAGGGCCGCCGCCAGATCGGCACGAAGGCGGTCCGTTCGGGTGCAACGAGCATCGAAGCCAGATCGACCGGGGCCGGATCCACCGGGGGCCGATCCACGTCGAGCATCGTCGCCAGATCGCCGACGACCGCCAGAGCATCCTCGACGCTGCAAACGGCACTCACGAAGACGTTGATGCCGCGGGCCAGCAGTTCGTCGTGATCCTCGAGCCGGTTCTCCTCGCGATCCATGACCACGACATCAGGCCCAAGCGTGACGATGGCGTCGATGTCGGGATTCTTGGTCCCCCCGACGTGGCGCAGCTGCGGCTGTTCGCAGAACCGGGTACAGGCAACAACGTCGGCACCCAGCGCCAACAGTGTCTCGGTGCTCGACGGCACGAGGCTCACGACTCGCAACGCAACTCGAATCGTCACGTCGTCACGAGCCCAACAGACGCTGCTTCTGACGGTCGAACTCATCGGGCGTGAGGCTCCCGCGCAACAGCATCGACTCGAGACGCTCCAGCTGGTCGGCCACGTCGGTCACGGGTTCACCATTACTGCGCTGACGATTGACGTCGATCTCGGCGTGGATGACGCGCTGCACCCGATCGGGCTGGCGGATGTCGGTGAATCGCTGCCGGCCCGACTCGCCACCCGACTCGATGAGTAGATCGCCCGCTCCGACAATCCGCTCCATGACGCCTTGGCGGAAATGCACCGTATTGACTTTGTCGAGCGGGATCTCGATCCCCCGCTTCG
>JANNNB010000374.1:0-4413 GCA_031398325.1 Actinomycetes bacterium | reverse complement strand
GCCATCAGCATCGAGATGCCCTGCGTGGTCGTGTACCACTGGGTGCCCGTGCCTTGGTAGGCGAACGCCGAGCCGTTGTTGTTGGCGGTCGAGGCGAAGTTGTAGAGCACCTCGGACAATCCGTGAGGCCCCGGCTGGAAGGTGGCCGCGGTGTCGACGAGTACCGATGCGGCAGCGAAAGGCAGCAGGGCGAACGGCATGGCCAGGATGTAGAGCGTCACGAGTTTCATTTCGGACGCCTGGATCTTCTTGCCTTGGTATTCGGGCGTTCGCCCGACCATCAGCCCGGCGATGAACACCGCCAGCAGGGCCATGATCAGCATCCCGCCGAGGCCGACCCCAACGCCGCCCGGCGACACTTCGCCGAACATCATGTGCAGCATCGGCGACAGCCCGCCGAGCGGGGTGTACGAGTCGTGCATGCTGTTCACCGCGCCGGTCGAGGTGCCGGTGGTCGCGCCGGCGTACAACCCGCTGCCGGGTGCACCGATCCTGACCTCCTTGCCCTCCATGTTGCCGCCCGACTGGGCGACCGTGAGCGATTGGTCGGCGCCGGCGGTGGTGAGGTTGGGGTTGCCGTTCTGCTCGGCGAACATCGAGAAGGCGCTGAACACGATGAGGATCGTCGCCATCACCGCGATGAGCACCCGGGCCTGACTCTTGTCACGGCACAGGCGTCCGAAGGCGACGACGAACGAGAACGGGATCAACAGCAGCGCCCAGATCGACAGGATGTTGGTGATGCCGTTCGGGTTGCTGAACGGGTGGGCGGCGTTGGCGTTGAAGAAGCCGCCGCCGTTGGTGCCGATCTGCTTGATCGCCTCCTGGGAGGCGAGTGGGCCGCCGGGGATGACCTGTTCGGTGATCGCCGTGGCCGGGTCGGAAGCATCGAGCGGGGTTTGATCGATCGTGACGGCGACGGTGCTGTCGCCGAAGCTCTGGATCACTCCCTGCGAGATCAGGACGACGGCGAACACGAGGCACAGTGGGAGCAGGATGCGCAGGATGGTGCGCACCAGGTCGACCCAGAAGTTGCCGAGGTTGCGGGTGTTCGTGCGGGTGATGCCACGAATGAGCGCGACCACGATGACCATGCCGGCGGCGGCGGACACGAAGTTCTGCACGGTGTTGCCGAACATGTTGGTCAGATTGCTGATGGTCAGCTCGCCCGAATACCACTGCCAGTTCGTGTTCGTCACGAAGCTGATCGCGGCGTTGAACGAACCCATCGGGCTCACGCCGGGCCGGTCGGTCGGGTTGAGCGGCAGCACCCCTTGCAGCCGGTGCAGGGCGTAGAGCGCGAGCACCGACACCAGGCTGAACGCCACGATGGACACGGCGTAGACGTTCCAGCGCTGTTCTCGCTTGGCATCGACGCCGAAGATCTTGTAGATGGTCCGTTCGATCGGATCGAAGAACCGATCGCCGGGTGCCGAGCCGTCCTCGCGAGATCCGTACACGGTCGCCATGTAGCGGCCCAGGAACGGGACCGTCGCCGCGAGAAGCGCTACGAGTAGAAGAGCTTGCGACAGCGCCTGCCAACTCATCAGAACCGCTCCGGGTGGATCAGGACCAAGAAGAGGTAGACGAGACCGAGTCCGGCGATCCCCAACGCGATCCAGTTGTCGATGTCGGCGACGGCGATCACGCTGTCACCTCCACTGTGGAACCCTGGCCCGACGGCGAAGCGGCCAGCGCGATGCTCGTGGCGGTGGCGCCCGCCGCTTCTGGCGAGTCGTTGTCGGTCGTGAACTGGTCCGGGCCGACGATCCGATCGCACCAGCGGATGTAGACGACACACAGCGCGAAGAATGCGCAGATGACCGCGACGAAGATGACGTCAGCCATGTCGGCGCCCCTCACGTCGGTGATGACGGATGCTCGTTGTTTGTTGCACGGCACCGTTGTATGACGGTTCCCGCTACGGAGCAAACGATCTTCTCGGCTTCTTCACGGCGATCGGGGGAACATTCACGGTTCCTTCACGACTCCCGCTCGGCGGAGCGGCGTCAAACCGAACTCGCGGCGCGTCCGCTGGGACCGTGCTGATATCGACGCACCGCCACCCCGGCCCAGATCAGTTCGACGACGCCGAACGGCCACGCCCCGGACAGGAACCCGTAGATGCTCGACAACACACAGCCGAGGGCGAACCCGAGGACGAACGGACGGCCGCGATCCTCGAGGGCATACATGACCATCATGAACGACACCGCAAACACCCCATAGACCGTGATCGCCATTTGTCCAGTGAAGCACCGCCGATCGACGGGCGCCGCGTGGTGAACCCGTGAACGAGGCGTGATTGTTCGGACAGGAACCGTGAAGAAGTCGCGAAGGAATCAGTCCGCCGACCTCGCGAGGCGTAGACCGGATGGCGTGGACTCCGCCGACCTCCCCCTGATGTCGCGAGCGGGGACGCTCGAGATGCCACGTCGCGCATGGGTGGAGACCGGATTCGAACTGCCGGCGGCAGGCGCGGCGATCCCGGTCACCCATGCGGGCGTCGGCCTCGGACAGATCGTGCTGATTCCCCGCCCCGGCTCGGGCTCGGTCAGGGACGAGCGGCGCCTGGCGGTCGCCCTGGCTGACCAGTTCGCAACTGCGCTCGCCCGCCCGCCGGCGGGCCCGTCACCGGCCGCGTGACCGCTGGTCAGATCAACGGTTCGGGCGCGGTGCTGAAACGGCTGCGCAGGTGGGTGGTGTCGTTGTAGCAACGCACGATCCAGCGCTCGGGGGTGACCACGATGTGGCTGAGCGACGCGTTGTCGGCACCGGTGAACGCGAAGCCCCTGGCGCCCGTGGCCTGTCCGATGACCTCGCCGATCACGCCGCCGTGAACCACCGCGACCACGAGCTGATCGGGATGCGCCGCGGCGATGCGCTCGATGCCGAGCCGGACACGGGCACCGAACACCTCCTGGGTTTCAGCACCGGGGATGACGTCCCAGCGCTGTTCCGTGGCCATCCGCATCGCGATCGGGTCGCCATCGGCGAGGCGCTTGCGGAACTCGCCACCCTCCCAGTCGCCGAGGAGCACCTCTCGGAGCTCGGGCTCGACGATCGGCTCGATGCCGAGCCGTGCGACGAGCGGCGCGGCGGTCTGATGGGTGCGCTGCAGCGTCGTGACGTACACGGCGGCGATCCGCTCGCCGGTCGCGACAAGTCGCGCCGCCGCTTGTTCCGCCTGCACGCGACCCTCGTCCGACAGCGGCGGGTCGCCGTGCCCGTCGACGAGCGGAAAGTCTTCCCCCTCGACATGCGGCGCCGACTCGCCATGACGCAGCAGGAGCAGCTCGCACGATCCGGGAAGCGGCACGAACCGTGACTGCGGGAACTTGCGGGGCTCGGCCGATGGCTCGTTCACTGAGGAGGTCACGGCGACAACCTACGTGACCGGTCTGGCGCGGTTTCGAGCCGCGCGATGATGTGGCCGTGGAGATCAAGCCGCTGACGTTCGACCACCGCGCCCAGGCCGAGGCATTCGCGAACCGGATCCCGGCGGACGATCGCGGGTTTCTCGACCGCACGTTGCTGAGCCAGGTATCGGTCGCGAGCTGGACGCAAGCAACACCGGCACGCAGGCTCGGCGCGTTCATCGACGACGACCTGGTCGGGCTCGTGACCGTCGCCCCCGAATCGGGCTGGAGCGACCACGTGGCCGACTTCCGACTCGTCGTCGCGCCCGAAGCCCGGGGCCAGGGAGTCGGTCGGGCCCTCGTCGAGGCCGGCATCGCGCTCGGATCTGATCTGGGACTGCGCAAGTTGACCGTCGAGGTGATGGCCGATCGGGATGGCCCGATCGAGATGTTCGAATCGTTCGGGTTCGAACGCGAAGCGGTCCTGCGGTCGCAGGTGCACGATGGCGCCGGCGGGTTGCACGACCTCGCTGTGCTCCGGCGCCTCCTACCGGACTGAACGACGACGGGCTGAGTTCAAGACAGCTCGGGGAAGCCGCCGGCGAGGATCAGATCGGCGAGGAGCCGGTGACCTGCCTCGTTCAGGTGCACATGATCGGGCTCCGGAAGCAACAGCGCCGACGCAGGCGCATCGCCCGTCGGCCCGTTGAATGCTGGGATGATGTCGACGCACCCGGCGCCCGAAGCTTGGGCTGCGTCGCAGAGAAGATCACCGAATCGGCGATGCTCGGTCGTTCCGAATTCGATCAGCGTTGGGTTGTTGTCGACCAAGCCGGGGTACGGGTTGTGCCAGTTGGAATAGCGAACCGCAGTCGGCTGGCCATTGCGCAACGTGGCGATCTCGCCCAGTACCGCGGACAGGTTGTCCACGGCTCGGGTTTCAACCCCTGTCCAGCAGTCCGTACCGATCGGCAGTCCGCATTCGAAGATGCCGTCACTCGCGTCGTTGATGCCGATGCTCAGCACGATGACGTCCGCGTTTGCGAGTTCCTCG
>JANNNB010000269.1:0-29031 GCA_031398325.1 Actinomycetes bacterium | reverse complement strand
GGTCGGCGTCAGGCGACGCGGACGCGAACGTCGCTGTGCACACCGTAGCGCTGGTCGGCACTCGTCTCGATGAGCTGTTCGATGGCGTCGTGGCAGCCGTGACACGTACCGCCCGCGCCGCACACGGCGGCGACGTCGTCGATCGAACAGGCGCCGTGATCGATCGCGCGCTGGATGCGTCGCTCCGACACCACGTGACACGAACAGATCATTGCCATCCCGGTTCCGTAAGGTAGCCCTTACGAAGAGCTCAGTGCAACCCTCACGGAAATTTCGGCAGCCTTTGCTCGAGAAGTTCGTCGGGTACTTCCCGAGCGAGCTGGGCAGACTGGGTTCATGACCGACCGCACTACCGTGACCGACAACCCGTCCGAGCGTCAGTACGAACTGTGGCTCGGTGACGAGCGTGTGGGTCTCGCCACCTACGCGACCACCGACGGGGTCGTGACCGTGCCACACGTCGAGACCGATCCCGCACACCAGGGCCAAGGTTTCGCGGCGCTGTTGATGGCCGGTCTCATCGACGATCTGCGTGCGCGATCATTGAAGATCCGGCCGCTGTGCCCGTACGCCGCGCAGTACATGCGCGACCGTCCGGACACGCACGATCTGTACGCCTGACCCATTTCATCGAGCAGCTGCGAGGAGACCAACCATGTGCCGCAACATCACCACCCTGCGAGGACTGGAGCCGGGAGCGACGCCCGAGGAGATCGAGGCCGGCGCTCGTCAATACGTCCGCAAGATCAGCGGCGTGCAGAAGACCTCACCGGCGACGTACGAGGTCTTCGAACGTGCCGTGGCGGAGATCACCGTGATCACCACGAGGCTGATCAACGAACTCCCACCGCGCAAGGAACCCCCGAAGACGGTCCCACCCCTGCGCCGCCTGAACAAGCGCACCGCATAACGCACGCCAGCGAGGGAAGCGCCAGCGACGAGCTGGAAGCGGCGCGAGGAGGAAGCGAAGCGGACGACGAACCCGCAGAATTACGAATAGAACGGGTTCTCGCCGGTTTCGTGGTCGGTGAGGTCGCGGACCCGTTCGATGCCCTCGATGGCGTCGACGAGCATCGTCTGCACGCCGTCGAGCATGGTCATCTTGCTCATCGAGCAGCCATGGCAACCGCCGCCCATCGTGAGGTACGCCGTGCCCTCGCCGTCGTGGCCAACGTAGGTGACGAATCCGCCGTGCGCCGCGAGTGCAGGGTTGACCTCGCCGGCGACCAACGCCTCGACCTCGGCCGACAGCGCGTCGTCGCTCGTGAGGCCCTCGACCGACGGCGCCTTCGGACGGTTCGGGTTGCGAATGACCAGTCCTTGCGTCGAGGTGTAGTCGAGCGTCGATCCTTCGAGCAGCTCGACGTCGGCGCCGGGGATGATCACCTTCATGCCCTCGTGCGTGCGCACCTCATCGGTGAACGCTGCCTTGAGGAACTCGTCGAACGACAGGTCGTAGCGGAACTCCTCACCTGGCGCCGATGCGATCGCCACGCGCAGCCCGAGCTTGGCCGCCTCGGGTTCGTCGTCGCGCAATTCGAACAGCTGCTCCAACGCTTCCTGGGTGATCGAGATGATCGGCTCGCTGGTGGTGGCACTACCCGTATCGGCAGCCAACGCTTCGAGTGGGCTCATGACGTCAACGCTACCGTCAAGGCATGGACGCTGATCAGCACGTGACCGATCAGCCCGTCATCCGCCAGGAGTTCACGAGCCAGGATCTGGCCGGTCGCTACGTCGCCGCAATCCGGTCCGATGCCGACCGGATCGCCACCGCGATGGAGCACGGTCCACTCGACCGACCGGTGCAATGGTGCCCGGGCTGGGACCTCCGTCAGCTCGGAGTCCACATGGGTTACATCCATCGGTGGGCGCGATTCGCAGTGATGCACGGGCGCGCCCCGCACGACGATGACATCTCGGACGACATGGCGAGCGACCCGATGCCCGGCCCGACGAGCGGTGGGGACCAGCTCGCGAGGTGGATCCGTGCCGGTGCCGGGCGCCTGGCGGACACGCTCGACGCCGCGGATCCCGAGGCACCCACGTGGCACCCGTTCACGGTGGAGCGGAAGATCTCGGTGTGGCGACGACGTCAGGCGCACGAGACGTCCGTGCACCGTTGGGATGCGGAATGTGTGGCGTTCGGGTCGTCGACGATCGACCCAGCCATGGCCGCGGACGGCGCAGCGGAGTATCTCGAGGTCGGCCTGCCGCGCGTGCTGGCGCGCGAAGGCGTTGCCGCCCCGAGGTCCGCGCTCGAGATCCGTTGCACCGACGTCGACGCGTCCTGGGTCGTCGCCGCGCCACGAGGTCTGGTCGAGGTCGTCGCCGGCCCGTCCGGGCGTGGCCGAACCGATCGTGGCACTGCCGACGCCCGGTTGGAGGCTCCGGCACAAACGGTCCTCCTCGTGCTCACCAACCGTGCCGAACGATCCGCGCTCGACGTGTTCGGTGACGCTGCGGTCGCGCACGAGTGGCTGACGCTGCCCGGATGGTGAACCGCGGATGGTGAACCTCGGCGGCGGCGCGAGTCTCATCGAGCGACGGCCCCGACTGGCGGGGTCGATCGCCATGCTCGTGGCGATCTTGAGCTTCTCGATCAGTTCGCCGTTGATCAAGTGGTCGGGCGAGACCGGATCGGTGATCGCGTTCTGGCGGATGGTCGGCGCCTTCATCGCGTGGTGGACGATCATGCTCGTCGGTCGCGCCCGCACCCAGCGACCGTTCCCGACCCGGCGCACGTGGATGCTCGTGCTGCCGGCCGCACTCTTCTTCGGGGCCAACATCGCGACCTTCTTCACCGCGATCACCAAGACCAGCATCGCCAATGCCGAGTTCATCGGCGCGATGAGTCCGCTCCTGCTGTTGCCTGCTGGCGCTGTGTTCTTCCACGAACATCCCAACTGGAAGGCGCTGCGCTGGGGAGCGGTGTCGATCGTCGGGATGACCCTCGTGCTGTTCTTCGGGCCGGCCAACGGGACGGCGACAACCGAAGGCAACCTGCTGATGGTGCTGGTGCTGGTGTTCTGGGTCGCCTACCTGCTGCTGTCGAAGCGGGCACGACAGCGTGGCGTCGGAACGATCGAGTTCATGGTGTGCCTCGCTCCACTCGGGCTGCTGACCGCTGGGCCGATCGCCGGGGCGATCGCCGGCGACGAGATCTTCGGGCTGAGCGCGAGGGGCTGGGTCGTCGTCGTACTCCTCACGGTGCTGACCGGCGTGGTCGCGCACGCGCTGCTGGTCTTCGCGCAGAAGTTGATCCCGATCGCGACGATCGGCGTGATGCAGTCGGCGCAGCCGGCGCTCGCCGTGTTGTGGGGGATCATCATCCTCGGCGAGACCGTCAGTAGCACTCAGGTCGTCGGCATGGTGCTCGTGGTCGTGGGGCTCGGCCTGTTCACCTGGTCGAGCCAACGAGCACCCGAGTTGCCCAGCGCCGATGCCGTCGAGGGCATCATCACCCAGTAGTCCAGCGACCTGTCCCGGGTGGGGCGGTTTCCGGTGAACGTGCGGGTGAACGAGCGGCGAACCGGTGGTGAACCAGCTGCGGGCGGCGGGGATCTGCCGCCGATCCCTGCGAGGATGGTCGCATGCGAATTCTGGTGACGAACGACGACGGCATCGACTCGATCGGGCTCCACGTGCTCGTTCGCGCGATGTGCAAGCTCGACGGCGACCATGAAATCGTCGTCGCCGCACCGAACACCGAGTATTCGGGTGCGAGCGCCTCGCTCGGTGCGCTCCATCTCATCCGCCCCGAGGTGCACCTGGCCCACATCGACGACTGTGCTGCGAGTGCGGTGTACTCGGTGACCGGGCCGCCGGCACTGTGCGTGATGTTCTCCAGGCTCGGCGCGTTCGGACCCCCGTTCGACCTGGTCGTGTCCGGCATCAACCCGGGGGCCAACGTCGGGCGCGCCGTGTATCACTCCGGGACCATCGGCGCGGCACTGACCGCACGCAGCGGGGGCATCTCCGGGGTGGCGGTGAGCCAGGCCGTCAGCGGTTTCGCGGTCGAGGGACAGGCATGGGAAGACGCGATCATCGGTCAGCACTGGCACACCGCGGCCGAGGTCGCCCGGGTGATGGTGCAGGGTCTCGTCGACGACATGCCCGAAGAGCCCGTCGTGTTGAACATCAACGTGCCCGACATCCCGATCGATGAGATCACCGGCTGGTCGTACGGTGCCGTCGGCACGCAGCTCCCGCGGGCCATGTCGCGAGCGACGATGGAGCCCGTCAAGGGCAAGGCGGGTGCGTTCCACGTCAACATGACGTGGGGCGACGCGCAGGATCTTCCGCCGGACACCGACGGCGGCATCGTCGAACGCGGCGAGGTCTCGATCACGTACCTGAGCCGGCTCGCCCACGAGGATCGCGACGATGTCACCGCAGCGATCAAGAACCTCGACGCCTTCGTGAACTGAGACGCCGGTCGTCGACGTTCAGCCGGCGTTCGACCGCGACGCGACAGCGATGATCGTGCCGACGTCGAGGCCGGGTGCCACTTCGAATCGAGCACCGGTGGTCGTGTCGTGGAACACGAGTCGGCGATCGTCGATGACGAAGATGCCGGAGCTGTCGGCAGCCCATCCTGCGTTCGATCCGTAGCCGAACCGGTCGTTGGAGTCGATCTCCTCTGACGTCCCGGTGTCGAGGCGAACCAGACGGCGCTCCTGTGGGCCGCTCGCCCAATCGAGGTATGTCATCATCGAACCGTCGGGCGACACGCCGATCGTGGGGTCGAAGCCACGGAACGACTGTTCCAGGTCCGGCACGATCGCCGGCTGCCGTTCGCCGCTGACCGCGTCGACGCGAACGTGCGCGCACACGAGCGTCTCGTCGCACTCTCGCACGAGGACATGGTTGTCGCCGACTGCGACGACGTCGCCGGTGCTGATCCGGCGAACGGTGCCCAGAGCGTCGATCCCGTAGGTGCCGCCGCTGTCATCGACCACAGCTTCGCCCGTCGCCGGGAGGTACCGGGTCGTCCACATGTCGTACCCGGCGAGCGGACCGTCCGTGATCTCGCTCGCGGTCCCGTCGGCGGCGACGAGCAGGTGCGGTGGCTGCTGGTTGCCCGACCAGTTGTTGGGGATGACGACAAAGTCGTTGGTGCCGGGACGCGCCGTCATCTGTCCGGCTCCCCCGGCCAGCTCGACGTCCGCCACACCGCCCTCCGGGTCGACGACGACCAGCGAACCGTCGTCGTAGGACGTCACGGCGATCGCCCGGTCACCGACGACCATGGCGAGGTTCGAACGGCCGATCCCTGTCTCGATCGAGCGCATCGCACCGGTCGGGATGTCGATGACGTGGATGCCACCCGCACCGTTCAGCACCACGAGCTGCGTCGGCACGACCATTGACCGGAGTCTCGGATCGAGCGTGATCCGTGTCGTCTCCCAGACGGCCATCGGCGCCGGGAGCGATGCCGACGTGCTCGGACGATCGCGCGCGACCGAGTTCGGTGGCGTGGCGCTCCTCAGTGGGCGGTCGGTGCTCGGCGGCACGGTGATCGACGATGCGGTGTCGTTCGCAGCGGCACCCGACTCACCGTCGTCGTCATTGCCGATGAACTGCGAGCCGACGATGAGTGCTGCGACGATCCCGATGATCCCGGCTCCGATGAGCGCAGGGCGTGAGCGACGAAGTCCGCTCGACGGCGTCGGTGACAGCTCGTCCTCATGGGGTCGGTCCTCATGGGGTGGCTCGGCAGACGCGGGGAGAGGGTGCTCGACACCACGAGCTGGAGCCGGGGGTGGCGACGCCGTGACGGACATCGGCTCCGTCCACGATGCGGGCAGCGGCGGCGCGGGAGGAACGGGCATGTCGTGCGCCCACGGAGAATCCTCACCACCCAGCCCGAGACCGGGCGAGACATCATCGGCCACGACACACATTGCACCACACGAGGGTTGGGCGGCGACAGCGCGGCGCTACGGTCGACTTCGATGTCAGCTGCGATCGAAGTGGTCACCGGGTACCTACGGGCGTTCAGCGGGAGCGACCCGGACGACATCGCGTCGTTCGTGTCCGATTCGTTCCGCAACGAGCATCTCAGCGAGTTGGGCTCGGGCTGCACCGGTCGGGCCGAGTACCGGCGTCGACTTCCGACCTTCCTCGCATCGTTCGGCGACCGGAGCTACGAGGTCGAAGACATCGTCGAACAGGCCCGCGAGTCGAGCATCGACGTCGTGGTTCGCTACCGGCTGCGGGCGAACTACGCCGACGGACCGATCGCCGACGCCCCGATCGACATCCCGGGCGTGATGTGGTTCAGCGTCCATGACGACCAGATCAGCAAGCGCGTCGACGTGTGGGATTCGCTGACGTTCCTGCAACAGACGGGCCAGGTCCCGCGGGCCTGAACCCGCCCTCGTCCACCGATCGGGCTGGCAGACTGTTGGCATGGCAGATCAAGCACTTCCGACCGAAGCCGAACTGCGCGAACGACTGACCCCGCTGCAGTTCGAAGTCACCCAGCTGGGCGGTACCGAGCGAGCGTTCAGCGGCGTGTACTGGGACGAACACGGCGAAGGCACGTACCACTGCGTCGTGTGCGACGCCGCGCTGTTCTCGTCGGCGACGAAGTTCGAGTCGGGGTCGGGATGGCCGAGTTTCTGGGAGGCGATCGATCCGGAGCGGGTGACCGTTCGAGAGGACCGAACCCATGGCATGGTGCGGACGGAGGCGGTGTGCGCCAACTGCGGCGCCCACCTCGGACACGTCTTCCCGGACGGACCCGCCCCGACCGGCGACCGCTTCTGCATGAACTCGGCGTCGCTCGATCTCAAGCCCGACACGCAGTGACCCGCGCCGCCGACCTGCGGGCGACATTTCGGGAGATGCACGCGGACCCACCGCTCGGGCCGACGCCCGGCATCCTCGCGATGCCGAACCCGTGGGATGTCGGGTCGGCGAAGATCCTCGCGACGTTCGGCTTCAAGGCGCTCGCCACCACGAGCGCGGGGCACGCCGGCTCGCTCGGCCGCAACGACCAGGCCGTTGAACGCGACGAGCTGATCGAGCACGTCCGGGTATTGACGGCGTGCGTCGACCTGCCCTTCAACGTCGACGCCGAGGACTGCTTCGCCGACGACGTCGACGGTGTGATCGAGACGGTTGCGCTGCTCGCCGCCACCGACGCCGCCGGCTTCTCGATCGAGGACTGGGATCCGCGAGCGGGTGAGATCCGTTCGATCGGTGCCGCCGTCGAACGTGTCGCCGCGGCGCGATCGGCGTCGGCAGACCTCGTGCTGACGGCGCGCGCCGAGAACCGACTCCACGGAGTGAGCGACCTCGACGACACCATCGCACGGCTCGTGGCGTACCGGGACGCCGGCGCCGACGTGTTGTACGCACCGGCGTTGATGACGCTCGACGACATCACCCGCGTGGTGGACGAGGTGGGCGCTCCGGTAAACGTGCTGACGCTGCCCGGGACACCACCGTTGCCCGTGTTGGCCGAGGCGGGCGTGGCCCGCGTGTCGGTCGGCAGCATGTTCGCCTGGGCTGCGTACGGTGCCCTCGCGGACGCGGCGAACGAGTTGATGGGTGCCGGCACCACGAACTACGCGGCCCGCATGCTCTCCGGCGACGTCCGCAGCGCCGCCTTCGGGTGAGGCGATGAACAACCGCCTCGTGTCGTGGGGTGACGACGAGCGGGTGTTGTCGCCGAGCGTGAGCGTGCTCGGCGGTGACGCCAACGGTGCCTATCCGTCGGGTAACTCGGTGCTCGTGCGCGGCGCCGGCGAGACGATCGTCATCGACCCGTCGGTCAGCGTGGTGGCCCGCGGCGGCGTTCCGACGCGCGTCGACGCCGTCGTCAACAGCCACAGCCACGAGGACCACATGGCCGGCAACGGGTTCTTCGCCGACGCGCGCGTGCACATCCACGAGGCCGACCTGATCGGTGCACAGCACATCGACGGGCTGATGGAGGTGTACGGGTTGACCGGCGCAAGTCGCCGTGAGTTCGAGGCGGTCGTCGTCGAGCAGTTCCACTACACACCACGACCCGACGCCCACGGATTCACCGACGGGCACGTGTTCGACCTCGGTGGTGGGGTGCGGGTCGAGGCGGTCCACCTTCCCGGCCACACGCGCGGCCACAGCGGCTTCAGGATCGGCGACGTGTTCTTCCTGTCGGACATCGACCTGACCGGATTCGGGCCGTACTACGGCGACGTGTGGAGTGACCTCGAGGACTTCGAGGAAAGTCTGCGACGCGTGCGTGACGAGGACGCCGAGTTCTACGTGACGTTCCATCACAAGGGCGTCATCGAGGGTCGTGAGACCTTCGTCGAGTTGGTCGATTCGTTCACTGCCGTCATCGCCCGACGGCACGAGGCGATGCTCGGCTTCCTCGCCGAACCCCGCACGATCGAGGAGATGGCCGCGCACCGGTTCATCTATCGCCCGCACGTGGAGTCGCCGTTCGTCGAGTCGGTCGAGCGCCGCAGCGCCCACCTCCACGTCGAGCGAATGCTGACCCACGGCGAGGCCACTGAGACCGATCCGGGCCGGTACCAACGTTTGTGACAAGGTTTTTGTGCAACGGGTCACGAATTTCTTGTAGCAAACGATGATTTGAGGGGGTCCAGGATGAGTGGGACGCGAGCAACGGGACGGCTGCCAGACGTCGACACGACGGCTTTGAGCGATGAGCAGCAGAAGCTGCACGAGTCGTTGATGAGCCGGCCGGAGGTCGCGGCGCTCGGATTGGTCGGCCCGTTCGGGGTCTGGATGCACGCACCCGATCTCGGACTGGCGATGTCACGCCTCGGTGGCCAGGTGCGTTTCTCGACGTCGCTGCCGGCCAACATCACCGAGGTGGCGATCTGCACGACGGGCGCCTTCCATCGGGCCAAGTTCGAGTTCGCCGCGCATCGCGGGCTGGCGATCCGTGCGGGCGTCGATGCGGCGGCGGTCGATCGGCTCGGTGCGGGTGAAGATCCGGGTTTCGAAGGCGACGAGGCGGCCGCCCACGCCGTCGCGTCGGAGATCCTCCGCGATCACCGGATCTCCGACGCCACATACGCCGACGCCGAAGCCAGGTTCGGGCCGCAGGGCATGGTCGAGCTGCTGACCACGGTCGGCTACTACTGCCTGATCTCCACCCTCCTCAACGGCTTCGACATCCCCCTCGTCGACGGCATGACCGACCCCTTCCCCGACGACTAAATCCACGTTTGCGACAAGAAGTTGGAGACCCGGTTCTCCAACTTCTTGTCGCAAACGTGAAATGACGGGCAGCCGGGTGAGGACAGAGGAGGAGCGAGGCGAACGGGATGAATGGATTGCCGGAATTCTTGACGTTGCGGGTCGGGGTCGACGCGCCTGTCAACGGACAGCCGGGGCTGATCGGACGATTGACGCTCGATCAGCCGGCCAAGCTGAACCCGCTCGGGTCGAACACGTTGCGAGACATCGCCGAGGCGGCCGCATGGTTCGACACAACCGATGTCTCGATCGTGATCGTCACCGGTGAAGGCCGCGCGTTCTCGTCGGGTTTCGACCTCCGCGAGTTCGCCGGCGGTGATTCCGGGGCAGGCGGCAGCCAGCGCGGCTCGGCCGATCTCGGGCGGTTGATGGCCGAGGGGGTCGACCGGATGGCGGCCCTCACGATCGCTGCCATCAAGGGACCGTGCGTCGGCGGCGGCGTGGTGTTGGCCGGTGCGTGCGATCTGCGCGTCGCCGCCGACGACACGGTGTTCTCCATCCCGGAGGTCGACCTCGGGATCCCGCTGGCATGGGGTGGCATTCCCCGCCTCGTCCGCGAGATCGGCCCGGCGATGACCCGCGAACTGGTACTGACATGTCGCCCGTTCGATGCGGAGGAGGCTCGCTCGATCGGCTTCGTCAACCGTGTGGTGCCGCGTGCCGATCTCGAGTCCGCGGTCGATCGGCTGGCTGGCGAGCTCGCAGCGAAGGCACCAAACGTGGTGCGCACGACGAAGCGTCAGGTGAACGAAGCACTGGATGCGATGTCGTCGACCGCCGGCTCGTGGGCCGACGCGGACCTCCTCACGAACGCTCAGCGCGACCCGGTGGCCCGGGCCGCCGCCAGGGCCTACCTCGAACGTCGCGCCTGACCGAATTCAGCCGAGCAGGTCGGTGGTGACGTGGTGGAACAGCGCAGTGGTCAGTCCCAGCGATTCGATGTCGATCCGTTCGTTGTGGCCGTGGAAGCGTGAGCCGTACTCGTTCGCGTCGAGCGTCGGACTGAACAGACCGGCGCCGTACGCCACGGCCCCGAGGTCGCGATAGACCCGCGCATCGGTGAAGCCGACGATGAACTGGGGGCTGAGGGTGGCAGCCGGAAACGGGATGTTGACCGCCCGCTGGAGCGCGTCCCACAACGGGGTGTCGGTGCGGCTGATGGAGGCGGGGTCGTTCATGATCGCCTCGAACTCGACGTGTTCGGCGAGGTCGCCGAGCGCCTCGCGGAGATGGGCATCGACCTCGTCGGGCCCCTCACCGGGCATCGTGCGGATGTCGACCTCGATCACGACGGTGTCCGGGATGACGTTGACCTTCATCCGCCCAGCGCCGCCCCGGCTGCCGTCGACCAGGTTGGGCGAGAAGGTCGTGTGCGTGCAGGCGTGCAGGTGGGAAGCGGCACCGACGCTCGGGATCGCGTCGAGCGCGGCGTCGATCTGTGCAGGATCGAGCAGCACCGCCTTGAACTCGTCGGGGATGTCGAGCGAGGCGACCTTGCCCGGCCACAGTTCGTGGAAGCGCGGCGCGGGCCGGTAGTCGGCGAGCCGCTGCATCACCCCGGCTGCCTTGATCAGCGCATTGTCACTTCGGAACGGCGCCGAACCATGGCCAGGCGTGCCGCGCACGGTGAGGCGTCGCCACGCGACGCCCTTCTCGGCGACGTGCATCCCCACGAAGGTCGAACTGTCATCGCCTCGACCGGCTCGGCTGTGCAGTCCGCCGCTCTCGGTCAGCACGTAGTCGGCACGGATCGCGTCGGGGTGGTGGTCGGCCATCCACCGCGCACCGTGTGCGCTCCCCGCCTCCTCGTCGGCCACACCGAAGAACAACAGGTCGCCCGTGGGTCGGAACCCGGATCGGGCGAGCGAGCGGAACGCGACCGCCATCGACGCGGTGAGGTTGAGCATGTCGACCGCGCCTCGACCCCACACTTCCTTGGGACCGCCCGTGCCGGTGATGTCGTCGAGGATCTCGCCGCCGAACGGGTCGTTGATCCAGCCGGCCGGATTCACCGGCACGACATCGGTGTGGCCCATCAGGCAGAGCGATGGAGCATTCGGATCACTCCCCTCGATCCGTCCGACGATCGACACCCGTCCTGGCGTCGGCTCGAACCGTTCGATCAGGACGCCGGGGCCCTCGATGTAGGTCTGGAGGACGTCGGCGTTGCGGACCTCCTCACCCGATTCCGGCGAGCCGTCGTTGACGCACTCGCTGCGGATCAAGGTCTGCAGCAATTCGATCGTGTCGCCGGTCAGTTCCTCGAGCTGCGAGTCGTCCAACAGATGCCGATGCGCTGAGCTCACCGCCCCATCCTCCCATTCCGCCCGCCCCAGCCCGGCCCTCCGCACGCCTGACCGAACGTTTGTGACAAGAAGTTGGAGGACCGGGTCTCCGATTTCTTGTCGCAAACGTGGAATGACGGACTCAGCGGGTGGTGGCGGAGGTCGCGGCGTCGAGGGTGGCGGCGATGCGTTTGGCGCTGGCGACGGGTTGGCCGGGGCGTTTGACGGCAAGGGGTTGGGCGAACGTCGCGACGCGCAGCTCCTCGAGCTGCCACGGCACGTCGAGGAGGGCCGGGGCGGCCTGTCCGGCACCGAGCGAGTCGACGACGCGGGCGTACCGGGCCTCCAGCGGGAGCACCTCGGCCATCCGCTGGCGATCTCGGACCTGGCCGCCGGCGAGGTGCTCGAGGCGATAGGTGATGGCCCGGACGTAGCGCTCGATATCGTCGAGCCGGTCGATGCCCGATGCCAGGACGAAGCCGGGCCGGACGAGCCGTCCGAGGTGCAGGTTGGCATCGTCGACCGACGCCCGCAAGGCCTCTGCGTGCAGGCGACCGAGGAGCGTGCGAGCGTCTGCGGCGGCGCGCAGGACCGCGACCGCGCGGATCATCGCTCCCCCGGCGAGGCCGGGTGCTTCCGACTTCACCGCCGCCCGCAGCTCGTCGAATTCCGCTCGCGTCCACGGCAGCGCGCCGCAGCGACGCATCACGTCGTCGACGGATGCGGCGATGCAGTCGTCGACGAGCGCTGCGGTCGAGATGTCGCCGGCGGACGCCGAGTTCGACGCCAACGCGAGTCGATCACGGTTGCCGAGCAGGCGCTCGATGGAGGCGCGGGTCGGCGCCGCGGTGAGGAGCAACAGCCGCCTCACGCCGCCGTGCATGACCCGCCGTTGGAGCTCGGGCGTGGTCACGACGCGCAACGACACACTGTCGCCCACGTCGAGCAACGCCGGGTACGCCCGCACCCCCAACCCGTCGTCGGTGGTCTGCACGACCGCCGGCAGGTCACCGAGATCCCAGTCGACGATTCCCCGGCGTTCCTCGATCGGCGCGGCCCGGGCGATCGACGCTCGCGCCGACCCGGCGAGCTTCGACTTGATCGTCGCGAGGTCGTCACCGACCGCATGGACCTCGCCCTCGTCATCGGACACGACAATGTGCAGGCGGAGGTGTTCCGGCAGCACCGACGTGTCGATATCGCGTGGCCGCACCGGCACACCGGCGACCGCGGACAGCACGGCCGACAGCACGTCGACCAGTCGTTCACCCGGCCGGCGGCCGCGCTCGTTCAAGCGGGTCAACGTCGCGGCCATCGTGTCGTTGAGCGGGATCAGCAACCGCCGGGTCGCCTTGGGCAGCGAACGGATGAGGGCCGACGCAATCTCGTCGAGATGACCGGGGACGTTCCAGTCGAACCCGTCGTCGGTCACCTGGTTGAGCGCTGACAACGGGACGTGGACCGTCACTCCGTCGAGCGGTTCACCGGGCGCATACCGGTACGTCAGCGGAAGTTCGATCGTGCCGCCACGGCCAGGTTGGCGCCAGACATCGGGGAAGCCGTCCAGATGCAACGTGTCGGCAACGAACTCGTCGGTCAGGTCGAACCGCGTGGGGTCGGTACGCCGCAGGTCTTTCCACCAGCGGTCGAAGTGCTGGGTCGACGTGACGTCGGCGCCGACGCGCTGGTCGTAGAAGTCGAAGAGCATCTCGTCGTCGACGATCTCGACGCGGCGTACGCGATCGGCCATCCGGCGAACCCCGCGCAGGAACGCTGCGTTGCCGGCGAGGAACGGCAGACGCTGGGACCACTGCGGCGCCGCCGCATCCTCGACCAACGCCTTGGTGATGAACCAGGCCCGCGCCGCGTCAGGATCGACACGATCGAGTCCGATGACCCGATCGTTCGCGAGCGTGAGCCCGTAGAGCGTGACCGTCTCGGTCGTGACCGCCCGGCCACCGCGCTCGTCCCACCGGGCATCGCCGTACGACCGCTTCACGAGGTGCGCGCCGACCTGCTCGGCCCACTGCGGCTTGATCGCCGCGACCCGGCGCGCATAGATCTGGTTGGTCTCGACCAACTCGGCGGCCATCACCCAGTCGGGCGGACGACGGGTGAGCACGGAGCCCGGCGCGATCACGAACCGGGCCTGCCGGGCGCCGATGAACTCACGGCGAGCCGTTCTGCCCGGTCTTTCGCCCGGTTTGGTGGCGGCCTTGGCGTCCGTCAGCTGATCACGCATCCCGATGTGCGACAGGAGGCCGGCGAGGAGGGACCGATGGACGAGATCGGGGTGGCTCTCCTGGTTGTTCGGGCGGATCTTCAACTCGCCCGCCACCCGCCGCAGTTGGCTGTAGAGGTCCATCCACTCCCGCACTCTCAGGTAGTTGAGGAACTCCGATCGGCACATCCGCCGGAACTGGTTGCCGGACAGTTCGCGCTGCTTGGCCCGCAAGTGGTCCCAGAGCGCGACCATCGAGAGCAGGTCCGAACCGTCCACGCGGAAGCGGTTGTGGAACTCGTTCGCCTTCTCGCGTTGCTCCTCCGGGCGTTCACGCGGATCCTGGATCGAGAGTCCGGACGCGATCACCAGCACCTCTCGCACACAGCCGTGCCGTTCCGATTCGAGCACCATGCGGCCGAGCCGCGGGTCGATCGGCAGACGAGCGAGCCGCCGTCCGATCTGTGTCAGGTGTTGTTCGTCGCGTTCGATCGCGGCGAGTTCCTCGAGCAGGGCGTAGCCGTCGCGGATCGATGCCCGGTCGGGTGGTTCGAGGAACGGGAAGTTGGCGACGTCGCCGAGCCCGATGTTCGTCATCTGCAGGATGACCGAAGCGAGGTTCGTACGCAGGATCTCCGGTTCGGTGAACTCCGGTCGCTCCGTGAACTCGTCCTCGTCGTACAGACGGATGCACACACCGGGGGCGACGCGTCCACAGCGACCGGCGCGCTGGTTTGCCGACGCCTGCGAGATGGGCTCGATCGGTAGTCGCTGGACCTTGAGACGCTTGCTGTACCGGGAGATGCGGGCAACACCGGTGTCGACCACGTACCGCACACCCGGGACCGTCAGCGAGGTCTCGGCGACGTTGGTGGCGAGCACGATGCGCCGCTTCGACTGGTTCGCCGGCCGCTCGAAGATGCGGTGCTGCTCGGCCGATGACAGTCGGGCGTAGAGCGGCAGCACCTCGAGCGAGTCGGCCAAGGGTCCGAGCCGCCGCAGCGCATCGGCCGTGTCGTGGATCTCGCGCTCGCCGGACAGGAACACCAACACGTCGCCGGGCCCGCCGTCCGACGGCTCCTCCGTCAACTCCTCGACGGCGTCGATGATCGCCTGCACCTGGTCGCCGGTCTCGATCGGCCGGTACCGCACCTCCACCGGATACGTCCGCCCGGTCACCTCGATCACCTGATCGGTGTCGAAGTGGCGGGCGAAGCGTTCGGTGTCGATGGTGGCCGAGGTGACGATGACCTTGAGGTCGGGGCGCTTCGGCAGGAGCTGTTTGAGATAGCCGAGGATGAAGTCGATGTTGAGGCTCCGCTCGTGGGCCTCGTCGATGATCAGCGTGTCGTACCGGCGAAGCATCCGGTCGCGCTGGGTCTCGGCGAGCAGGATGCCGTCGGTCATCACCTTGATCACGGTCGCGTCGCTGACGGTGTCGGTGAATCGCACCGTGTACGCGACGAGTCCGGAACCCGGATGGCCGAGCGGCGTTCCCATCTCGTCGGCGATGCGTTCGGCGATCGTGCGTGCGGCCACCCGTCGCGGCTGGGTGTGTCCGATCAGACCGGCCGCTCCCCGACCCGCTTCGAGACAGAGCTTGGGCAGCTGCGTGCTCTTGCCCGACCCGGTCTCACCGGCGACGATCACGACCTGGTGCTCGCGGATCGCCTGGACGATCTCCTCGCGGCGGTCCGTGATCGGCAGCGACTCGGGATAGCGGAGCAGCGCCACATCGACACGAGGGTGCTGGTCCGTCTCCACGGCCGACCAGCCTCGCAGCCGACCACCGAGTTCGCGACACGGAAATCGACGGAGGGGTTCGCGTAGGTTCTGGCGAGTGCCGCGCCTTCCCCTTCCGAGCACCTATCCCAGCCGGGTGATGGCGGTCTACATCCTGGCGCTCGCGATGACGGTGATCGACGGGACGATGGTCAACGTCGCCCTGCCGACGCTGGCGGACGACTTCGGCGTACCGAGCACCGACATCGAGTGGGTGGCGGTCGGATATCTGCTCGGCCTCGCGGCCGTCATCCCGGCCGCGGGCTGGATCGGTGACCGGTTCGGCACCAAGCGGGTGTTCTCGATCTCCCTCGTCGTGTTCGTCGCGATGTCGTTGCTGTGTGGTGCCTCGCAGTCGCTCGAGCAGCTGATCTTCTTCCGGGTACTCCAGGGCATCGGCGGCGGCATGCTCACACCGATCGGCGGCGCGATGCTCTACCGGGCGTTCCCGGTGGCAGAGCGCGCCAGGGCCGCGGTCGGCGTGCTGAGTGTCGCGGTCATCGCGCCGGCGATCGGACCGATGCTCGGCGGCATCCTGGTCGACGAAGCGTCGTGGCGCTGGATCTTCTTCATCAACGGTCCGATCGGCGTCGTTGCGCTCATCTTGTCGGTCATGTGGCTGCGGGAGGAACGGCAGCTCGCACCGGGCCGGTTCGATGTCGTCGGGCTGGTGTTGTCGGCGGCGTCGGTCTCGCTGCTGCTTTACACGTTGTCGATCGGCCCACAGGAGGGGTGGACGTCGCCGAAGGTCGTGACGTTCGGCGTCGTGGGGATCGTCTGCCTCGTCGCACTGGTCGTCATCGAGCTGCGCATCGATGCACCGATCCTGGCACTGCGCCTGTTCTCCGACCGCTACTTCCGGCTGATCAACATCGCCTCGTCGATGACCTACGCCGGCTTCTTCGGGCTCATCTTCGTCCTGCCGCTGTACCTGCAGAGCCTGCGCGGCTACACCGCGTTCCAGAGCGGGCTCGCCCAGTCGCCCCAGGCGCTCGGTGTGTTCCTCGTCTCGAACCTCCTCGGACGTCGCCTCTACCGCGTGGTCGGGCCGCGCCGACTGCTCGTGGTCGGCATCACCGCCACCTCGATCATCACGTGCTGTTACGGCCTCGCCGGACTCGACACCCCGCTGTCCGCGTTCGCCGGTCTCTCGTTCCTGCGCGGGCTGGCCGTCGGGATGGTGTTCGTGTCGATCCAGACCGCCGCGTACGGGACGACCTCGGCGGTCGACATGGGTCGGGCCACCTCGCTGTTCAACACGCAGCGCCAGATCGCGTATGCCGCCGGCGTCGCGATGGCCGCCACCGTGATCGCCTCGAAGCTCGCCTCGGTCGGTGGAACCGACGCGCCCGTCGCCGACCAACTCGGCGCGTACCAGGCCGGCTTTCTCGCGGTCGGGCTGATCATGGCGCCGGCCGCCGTGGTTTCGTGGTTCCTCGACGACGCCGACATCTCGGAGACCCGAGGCCTGGCACCGCCCCGTGCGACCGCCGATCCCGCGCGTGTCGCCGCGACCGCCGACTGATTGATTCGGAGCGTCAGGACGTGCCAGCAGCTGCCGACGGGTCGACGCCGAGTCCGGTCTCTCGCGCCGAGATGGTCCAGAGCTGGTCGATCGATCGGTCGAGACCGATCACCCGAAGGATGGGCTTGCGGACCGGCGGGCCGTTGTTGACGAACAGCGGACCGTAGAACTGACCGCCCTTGGCGGTCGGGTCCGTCGCGGCGCGCAACTGCGACCGGGCACCGTCGGCGGCCGACATGCCGATCTTCGCCGACAGCGTGTGGAAGAACTTCTGCGATGCCCCGCCGCCCGTGGCCACCACGCTCGCCGCCTGGAGGTCGGTGTTCGACAGACCGGGGTGAGCGATCAGGCTCGACGCCGAGACCCGTGCGGCCTCGAACCGTCGCTGCAACCCGATGCCGAAGTGGAAATTCGCCAGCTTCGACTGGCCGTACGCCTTCCACGGCTCGTACTTGCCCTCGAGGTGCGGGTTGTCGATCGCCGGGGACCGACCCATGTGGTGCGCCGTGCTGGACACCGAGACCACGCGGGCGGCGTCCGCATGCAGGATCGCCGGCAACAGATGCGACGTGAGGGCCCAGTGCCCGAGGTGGTTGACACCGAACTGCATCTCGAATCCGTCGACCGTGCGCGCCTCGGGCACCGCCATCAGGCCTGCGTTGTTGACCAGGATGTCGACTCGATCGTGCAGGTCGAGGATCGACCCGGCCGCGGCTGCGACGGACGCGAGCGAACCGAGGTCGAGTTCGACGAGTTCCAGCGACGCTGTCGGATGGGTCGTGCGGATGTCCGCGACGGCGTCTGTCGCCTTCGATTGGTTGCGAGCGGCCATGACGACGTGTGCTCCGGCGCCGGCGAGCGCCCGCGCCGTCTCGAGGCCGAGGCCGCCGTTCGCTCCCGTGACAACGGCAATGCGGCCGGTCAGATCAGGAATGTCGGTGATGTTCCAGGTCATCGCGAAAGTCAATCACCGTCAGCCGACGAGGTCACCCGGTCACGTCACCCGACGATCGGCGTCGAGTGACAACAGGCGGGCAACGCGCTGGTCGTCGGGTCCGAGATAGCGCACCAGCACGCCGGCGACGGCTTCGATGTCGAGCGAGCCGGCGGCCTGCATCTCCTCGAGGTCGGCCCAGTCCTTGGTGCGGTCGAAGAACGCCTTGAACACTGCGAGGTCACGGCACGACAGGAACGGGATCTCGTGCCCGGCGAAGGGCTCGGTGCGGACCCGCTGGCCGACGTCGGTGTGGAACGGCGTGGTGTCGAGGAACAGATCGACGGGCGTCGAGCCCCACCACAGGCGGGTCTGCCCGTCGGCGAGCAGCTGCTCCCGATCCGAGTCACGGCACACCACCTCATCCGGCAGCGCTGCCAACATCAGGTCGGTGTCGGTCGCCGGCACGAACACGTTGACGTCGATGTCGATCGTGCCCCGCGCCCGCTCGGTGCACCAGGCGAGCGCCAGTGCGCCACCGAACGCGTGAGCGAGATCAGCCGCCGCGAGCGCGACGTGGATCGCAACGATCTTGTCAGCGAGTGATTCGGTGCGGGCCCGGTTGGTTTGGGGGGCCACGGGATCAGGCCGCTCGACCCGATGGTGCGCCGAACCTCGGGAACGTCAGCGTCGGTTCGTGGCGCGCCGGGAACATCTCGGCCAGTTCCAACACGTCGAGCAGCTCCTGCCCTCTGGCCACCCGCTCGTCACGACCTGTTCCGACGCGCTGCTGCAGCGTCACGTCCGCTGCGAACCCGGCGGCGCGCAACACCCGATCGAGCGTGTCGACGTTCGGCGTGGTTCGGCCCGACTCGTACGCCGACAGGGTCGAATGCGATGTCCGCGCCCGCTCGCCCAGCTCCCGCAACGTCAACCCCGCCCGGAGCCGTGCGGTCCGGATCATCAGCGCCGCGTCCATGAGCACAGCGTACCGGGATCTTGGTATCGAATTCAATACCACGATCCGCCTCAGAAGTCGTCAGCCCACGTCGGGATCACGCGAGTGGTGCTCGACGGCTCGGGCGTGTCGATGTAGCGCGTATGGGTGGCAATGCTCCGACCTGCCACGCGATGGATCTGGTAGCCGACCGGATCCACGATCAGGCTCGGGCCGGCGCCGGGGGTGAGATCGAGAGCGATGTGCTGAACGGTCGACAGTCCGACCTGCACCGGAATTCCCGCGATCGTCGACGACACGGGTCGATGGAAATGTCCGCAGATCACCTTGTCGACGGGGTGCGCTGCCAGCGCCGCGCGCAATCGGTCGAGCCCCAGGAAACCGGATGCATCCATCCAACCGATGCCCGTCTCGAACGGCGGATGGTGCAGCGCGAGGATCGTCACACCGTCGTGCCGCTCGGCGAGCACCGAACGCAGCCAGTCCTCCCGTTCGTCGTCGAATTCCGCCCCCGGCTCGCCGGGACGGGTCGAGTCGAGCCCGATGATCCGCACCGTTCGCTCCCCGACCACCGCCACCCAACTCGCGTGCCCGGCGTCGATCCACGGGATGTCCGGGAACGTCGCCCGCAGCAGTTCACGATCGTCGTGGTTGCCAGGAATCGGCAGGAACGGGACGGTCAGCGGCGCCAACAACTCGGCGAGGATCTCGAACTCCTGCGGGCGGGCCCAGTTCGTCAGGTCGCCCGTACCGACGAGCACGTCGAGTGCCGGGGCCTCGGCGTTGATCGAAGCGATCGCCGACGCCAGCCGGGTGTTGTTGTCGACGAACAACTCGTCGAGCGGCACACCGTCGGGGCCGGACGCCGCCACGTGCGTGTCGGTCAGCTGCCCGATCAGCGCAAAGGGTTGGGTCTCGGCATCCATCGGATTCATCGTCGCAGCTGTCGCCGTGCAACGCTCGCACCGGCGTCCGTCTGATCACGCACGGCCGAAGGTGGCTGCCACCATCGCACCGTCGAGATACTCGTCGAGGCGGGTGATCTTGTCGCCGGCCACTCGCACCACCAGGCACGCCGGAAGATCCGCCGATCGGCCGTCGCCGAACTCGATGTGCAGGACGTGCTGCTGCACGAAGCCGTCGTCGATGATCGATCGCCGGACCTCTCGGTACTCGCGAGACGCCGTGTTCCTCACCAGCCATCCGAGGACCGCAACATTCGCGGCTTTCGACTGCTCGACCTGGTCCGTGTTGTGCCAGATCACCGCGTCGTCGGCATACAAGGACGCCACGTTCTCGACGTCACCCGCCTCGATCGCCGCAAAGATCCGATCTGCCAGGTCGTCGATGTCTCCCCTGCGCGCGCTCATTCCCGCGGACACTACGACCCCCGGACCCGCTTCTCGGTCAGATTCCTTCCAACAGTCGGGAAGTAACTGACCGAGAAGCACAGCATCTTGATGCCGAGTCACGCGGCGTCGGGTGGTTGGACCGATCCCCACGTGTCCAGCGCCGACCTGATGCGCCGTGCGACCGTTCCGCCGTGACTCGTAATGGAGCGATAGGAGAAGCGCAGGATGATCCATCCCAGCGAGATGAGTTCGGCGTCGCGGACCCGATCGCGCTCGAACTGGTCGCGTCGAAGCCCGTGGTAGGCCCAACCGTCGCACTCGACGATCACGGGCGTGCCGACGAACCGGAAATCCACTTCCCAGCCGGCGACTTGGGGGTGGAATTCGACGGACGGCAACCCATGGCGGGCGATGAGTCGGCGCATGGCTGGCTCGAGCACCGAGTCTGCAGGACGGGAATCGATCGACCATGCGTCGATCGCTGCACGAAGCGCGACAACGCCTGCACGACCCTTGCGGGCATGAATCGCGAGCGTTGCCTCCATTGCAGCCAGCGACACCATCTTCGTGGTCAGTGCGTGGCCGAGCGCGCCATGTACCGAAGCCCGGTCGACGGCGCCGAGGTCGCAGAGCGTTCGCAGGATGTTGGTGCACACGATGCTAGAGCGCCGCGTCGGGATGAGGTGATCACGGTCTGTCGGGCGATGGCAGCGCACGCCTGCGAGCTGGAGGCGACCTCTCCGATCGCGGACGATGATGTCGACCGGGTCGTCGTCCTGTCGCGGGATCCCCAGCAGTCGTGCCGCTGACCGGTGCGAGGCCAACGCGCCTCCTCCAGCCGCTAGTACCGCTGCCGCGATGCCCTGCTCCGGAGACGTTGTGGTCCCCGGCAGTCGAGCGACGCCCGGATGGATCTGGATCAACCGTCCCAGATCGAGGGACCGATGCCAGGACGACCGACTCAGCCCCGACTGCTCCCACGTGATCAACCCATGATGATGTCGCGCCCACCGATCGACGTGACCCCAGCGGTCCGACTCGTCCATGCCCGAACGTGGGTCCTCACACGCCGAAAGCGGATCCCGACCGGCTTCTCGGTCAGGTTCCTCTCAACAGCCGGGAAGAATCTGACCGAGAACGGCCAGGGCCAGGGTCGGCGTCAGATGGTCTGGCCGGCGAACTGGGCGTTGTAGAGGCGGGCGTAGGCGCCGCGGGCTTCGACGAGAGAATCGTGGTCACCCTGCTCGACGATGCGGCCGTTCTCCATCACGAGGATCACGTCGGCCCCACGGATCGTCGACAAGCGGTGCGCGATCACGAAGCTCGTGCGGTTCTGGCGCAGCGCGCTCATCGCTTCCTGGATGAGCACCTCGGTGCGGGTGTCGACCGAGCTGGTGGCCTCGTCGAGGATCAGGATCGACGGGTCGGCGAGGAATGCACGGGCGATCGTCATCAGCTGCGTCTCGCCGGCACTGATGTTGTCTCCCTCGTCGTTGATCAGCGTGTCGTACCCGTCGGGCAGCGAGCGCACGAAGCGGTCGACGTAGGCGACCTTGGCCGCTTCGAGGATCTGGGCCTCGGTCGCAACGGCGTTGCCGTAGGCGATGTTGTCGCGGATGGTGCCGCCGAACAACCAGGTGTCCTGCAACACCATGCCGATCTCGGAACGCAGCTCGCGCCGCGGGAACGTGGAGATGTCGCGACCATCGAGACTGATCGAACCCGAGTCGAGGTCGTAGAACCGCATGATCAGGTTGACCAGCGTGGTCTTGCCGGCACCCGTCGGTCCGACGATGGCGACGGTCTGGCCCGGTTCGGCCACCACCGACAGCCCCTCGATCAGCGGCTTGTCGGGGGTGTACGAGAAGTGGACGTCGTCGAACACGACGCGACCGCGTACCGGCGCGGGGTCGATGGTGTCGTCCTGCTCGACCGTCTCTTCGTCGGCATCGAGCAGTTCGAGGACCCGCTCCATCGACGCGATGCCCGACTGGAAGGTCGCTGCCATCGACGCCAGCTGGGTGAGTGGCTGGCTGAACTGGCGGGCGTACTGGATCATCGCCTGCATGTCGCCGATGTTGAGCGAGCCGTTGGCGATCTGCAGGCCACCGACGACGGCGATCAGGATGAACTGGATGTTGCCGAGGAAGATCGTCATCGGCTGGATGAGGCTCGACATGAACTGGGCGCCGAAGCTGGCCTCGAACATGTCGTCGTTGTCAGCGCGGAACCGTGCTTCTGCCTCGCGCTGGCGGCCGAAGCTCTTCACGATCGCGTGCCCGGTGAACACCTCCTCGGCCTGCGCGTTGAGCGCGCCGGTGTACCGCCACTGCGCGATGAACCGGGGTCGCGCCTTGCCTGCGATGAGCTTCATCATCCAGAGCGAGACGGGTACGGCAGCGAGCGCGATCACGGCGAGGAGCGGTGAGATCACGAACATCATGACGGCCACGCCGATGAGCGTGAGGATCGACGTGAGGATCTGCGAGATGGTTTGCTGCAGGCTCTGCGAGAGGTTGTCGATGTCGTTCGTGACCCGGCTGAGCAGGTCGCCGCGCGGCTGGCTGTCGATGTATTTCAGCGGCAGTCGGTTGAGCTTGTGTTCGACCGACTCGCGCAGCCGGTACATCGATCGCTGGACGACGCCGGCGAGGATGTACGCCTGACTGTAGCCGAGCGCCCACGACGTGAGGTACACGGCGAGCACGATGAGCAGCTGACGATGAAGCTCGCTGAAGTCGATCCCCTCGGGGCTGAAGGAGCCCTGCACGATGATGTTGGTCGCGTCCGCGAGCAGGTACGGGCCGAGCACGACGAGCGTGACGCTCGCGACGACCAGGACGAGCACCACCACGAGCAGGGGACGTTCGGAGCCGACGAGCTCGCCGAGTCGGCGCAGCGTCTGGCCGAACTTGTCACTCTTCTCCGCGGGCATACCGAGCCCGCTGCCGGGTCCGAACGCGGCTCGTCGTGCCTGCGTGCCGGCAGTGGCGACGAGCTTGCGATCTGCCTCGTCCTGGTCGATCCCGTCGACCACAGCGTCCGTCGGATCGGTGCCGTTGCCGTTCGCCGAGCTGCCGTTCGCCGAGTTGCCGTTCGCCGAGTTGTCACCGATGTCACCCAACCCGCTCACGCCACGATCCCTCGGCCCAGCTGCGAATCGACGATCTCGGCGTACGTCGGGCACGTGTCGACCAGGTCGCTGTGGGTGCCGCGACCGATGATCTCGCCGTCGTCGATCACTAGGATTTGGTCGGCGCCGGCGATCGTCGACACGCGTTGGGCGACGATGACCACCGCCGCATCGGCCGTGTGCGGGGCGAGCGCGGCGCGCAGCCGTGCGTCGGTGCCGAGGTCGAGCGCCGAGAACGAGTCGTCGAACACGTAGATCTCGGGCTTCACGACGAGCGCCCTGGCGATCGACAACCGCTGCCGCTGGCCGCCCGAGACGTTGGTGCCGCCCTGGGTGATCTCGCTGTCGATGCCGTCGGGCATGGCGAGCACGAAATCGGCAGCTTGGGCGATCTCGAGCGCCTCCCAGAGTTCGGCGTCGGTCGCGTCGGGACGCCCGAAGCGGAGGTTGCTCGCCACGGTGCCGGAGAAGAGGAAGGGCTTCTGCGGCACGTAGCCGACCTTGCTCCACAACAGATCCTGGTCGAGCTCGCGCACGTCGACGCCGTCGACGAGCACGGACCCGGACGTCGCATCGACAAGTCGCGGGACGAGGTTGACCATGGTCGTCTTGCCCGACCCGGTCGAGCCGATGATCGCCGTGGTCTTGCCGGCCTCGGCCCGGAACGAGATGCCCGAGAGGACGGCATGTTCTGCGCCCGGGTACGCGAAGGCCACGTCCCGGAATTCGAGGGTGCCGTGTTCGCGCACCTCCATGACCGGGTTCGCCGGTGCGACCACCGAGGTGGGTGTGTCGAGCACTTCGACGATGCGCTCCGACGCCACCGTGGCCCGGGGGATCATCGACACGAGGAACGTCGCCATCACCACTGCGAACAGGATCTGGATGAGGTAGCTGAGGTAGGCGATCAGCGAACCGACCTGGATCTCGCCGTCGTTGACGAAGTTCGCACCGATCCAGAGGACGGCGACACTCGACACGTTGATCAACAGCAGCACCGTCGGAAACATCGCCGACATGAGTCGGCCGGCACGGAGCGCGGTCTCCGTCACGTCGGCGTTCGCCGCTGCGAATCGCTCGGCCTCAGCCGGTTCACGGACGAACGCGCGAACCACCCGGATCCCGGTGATCTGCTCGCGCAGCACGCCGTTGACGCGGTCGATGCGGACCTGCATCAGCTGGAACGACGGCACCATCCTGAACACGATCGAGCCGAGCACGATGACCGCCGCCGGAATCGCGAACACCAGGATGATCGAGAGCTGCAGGCTTTCGCGGACGGCGAGGATCGTGCCGATCACCATCGTGAGCGGCGCGGCGATCATCATCGTGGTGGCCATCACGACCACGAGTTGCACCTGCTGCACGTCGTTGGTGATGCGGGTGATCAGCGACGGCGCTCCGAAGTGGCCGACCTCACGAGCCGAGTAGTCGGTCACCTGGTGGAACAGGTCGCGACGCACGTCGCGCCCGAAGCTCATCGCCACCTTGGCGCCGAACCAGACGGCAGCGATGGCGAAGGTGATCTGCACGAGGCTGAACGCGAGCATGATCGCTCCTTCGCGCCAGATGTAG
The DNA here is from genome assembly GCA_031398325.1 of Actinomycetes bacterium. Classification (GTDB taxonomy): domain Bacteria; phylum Actinomycetota; class Acidimicrobiia; order Acidimicrobiales; family Ilumatobacteraceae; genus Sva-07. The sequence continues at coordinate 4,038 of JANNNB010000269.1, read as the reverse complement.
GCGGTGTCGCCGGTGAGCACCCCGTTGTTGATCAGGTTGGCGTTGATGGTCGGCAGGGCGAGCGACGCCGAGGTCTGCACCGCCTGGAAGAAGACGACGAGCGCCAGCAGCTTCTTGTAGGGGAAGAGATGGGTCTTCAGCAGGTCCCAAAGCTTCACGCCGTTGCTCCCGTGACCACGCCGTGCAGGAACACGGCGACGATCTCTGCAGCAGGTTTCGCTTCGGCAGCCATCATCGGGTGGGTCAACGAGAACGTGAACGCACGCAACATTCGGGCGGCATCGGCGGGCTCGACGGTGAGACGACCTGCCTCGGACTCGAAGATCTCCGTCAGCGCGGCCGAGTCGTCGAGGGGACGCTTGGCTCGGTCGTGAAGGATCGGGCCGAGTTTGGAGACCAACTGCCAGAGGTCGACCACCCGGCGCTGTACGAGTTCGGTCGCCGCAATCAGCTTCGACTCGAACGGCAGGCCCGGGTCGATCGCTCGGATCGCCGCCTCGAGCGGGGCGAGGTCGATCTCTTCCTCGAACGCGGCGATCAGGAGTTCGTCCTTGTCGGCGAAGACCCGGAAGATGGTTCCCTCGGCGATGCCTGCGGCCTCGGCGATCTGCCGGCACGTCATGGCCTCACCGTGCTCACGCAGGAGCGGGATCACCGCAGCGACGATCGCGGCACGCCGCTCGTCGGGCGGCAGCGCGGCCGCTCGGCCGGTGCGTGGAGCGATCGCCGTGGGTGACATCGGCAGCGACTCTACCCTGAGTGAGCACTCACTCAGCGAGTCGGTTCGCCGGTTGCGGGTGGTCGACGAAGTGTGATCTCACGCGTCGATTTCGACCTCAAGCGGTCACACTTCAGGTCGGGGCGGCTGGGCGGTGGACGAAACGTGACCTCACGCGTCGATTTCGACCTCGAGCGGTCACACTTCCGCGCGATCGGGAGTGAGAAGTTCGGGTCAGACGTTCTTCGGCATGTCGGCGAAGTTCGTCGTTCGGTCGCTGTTCGGCTCCTTGGGCAGGCCGAGCACGCGCTCACCGATGATGTTGCGCTGCACCTGGTCGGTGCCGCCATAGATCGGGGGACCCTGCGCGAACAGGGCGAGTTCGGTGACGATGGCGAGGAACGGGTTGCCGGTGGCCTCGTCGATCGCCGGGCGCTGCTTGCCGTCGTAGGCGTGGAGCATGCCGGAGGCGCCGACGATGCGCAGTCCGAGATCGCGCTGCATCCGCATCATCTCGCTCATCGACAGCTTGGAGATGTTGCCCATGCCGCCGATCTCCTTGCCCGAGTCCTTGGCCGCCTTGACCCGCAGGTTGTTGAATCGGCCGATCTCGGCGAGCGAGTGCAGCTTCATGAGCCCCTGGCGAATGGTCGGGTCGGAGATCGACTGGTTGCCCTTGGCGAGTTCGATGAGCATCGTCGACATCCCGCCGAAGCCGCCGCCACCGCCGGTGCGCCGTGTGCCGACGAAGTCACCGACACGCTTGCCGAGATCACCGGCGACCGTGCCCGGCGTCGCCGCACTCGCGGCGGAGTTGCCGCCGCCGGATCCGAGCCCGGCCCGTTCGAACATCAGCGTCGAGTTCGCGACCGCCCACCCGTTGTTCTTCCCGCCGATCATCGCGTCGTCGCTCACGCGGGCATCGGTGAGGAAGACCTCGTTGAACAGCGCACGGCCGGTCATCTCCTTCAGCGGGCGCACGTCGATCCCCGGCTGGTGCATGTCGATCGCGAAGTAGGTGATGCCCTGATGTTTCGGCACGTTCGGGTTGGTGCGAGCGATGAGCATCCCCATGTCGGCGACGTGGCCGCCCGAGGTCCAGACCTTCTGGCCGTTGACGATCCACTCCTCGCCGTCCTGCTCGGCCTTGCACTGCAGGCCGGCGAGGTCGGAACCGGCACCGGGCTCGGAGAACAGCTGACACCAGGCGCGCTGACCGGTGACGATCGGACGGACGTACTCCTCGACCTGCTCGGGCGTGCCGTGCATGGCGATGGTCGGCGCAGCGAGGAGGAGACCGAGGCCACCTGGCGCGCCGAGCGCGCCATGGTCGGCGATCGCCTGCTGCACCAGCACGGCGTCGCCGCGCGAGAGGCCCTTGCCGTATGCACCGACGGGGAGTGTCGGCGCGGACCAGCCGGCCGTACCGAGGCGTTCCCACCATTCGGCCACCGTCAGCTCGGGGTCCCAGTTCTCCTCGAGCCAGGACTTGATCTCGTCAACCACGTTCGTCGTTTCCAGCGTGTCGGTCATCGCCCGCGACCGTAGTGAAACGGCAACGTCGAGCCGCTACCCGGTCGCACGAGCCACGCACGTGTGACCGGATGGGAACACGTGGGGCGTCGGGGCGGTTGGTACGGGCGATGTCGCTCCCCGCAGTCCCCCTGTCCGTCCTCGATCTTGCGCCCGTGCCCGACGGGTCGACGGCGGCGCAGGCCCTCGCCAACTCGGTGGAGCTTGCGCAGCACGTCGAGCGGCTCGGATACACCCGCCACTGGGTCGCCGAGCACCACAACATGGCCGGTATCGCGAGTTCGTCTCCCCCGGTCCTGATCGCCCACCTCGCGAATGCGACCACCACACTACGGGTCGGTGCCGGCGGCGTGATGCTGCCGAACCACGCTTCACTCACGGTCGCCGAGCAGTTCGGAACGCTCGAGGCCTTTCACCCGGGCCGCATCGATCTCGGTCTCGGACGTGCACCCGGCACCGACCAGGTCACCGCAGCGGCGCTCCGCCGGAACACGCGTGAGGCAGGCGACGAGTTCCCGAACCAGCTCGGTGACCTCATGGCGTACTTCGCCGGCACACATCCACAGATCGTGGCCGCCACGGCCCACGGGTACCGTCCCGCGATCTGGCTCCTCGGTTCCAGCGACTACAGCGCGCACGCCGCCGGCGTACTCGGATTGCCGTTCTCCTTCGCCCATCACTTCGCCTCCGGCGGCACTGCCCAGGCGCTCGACGTGTATCGGGAGTCGTTCCGGCCGTCGCAGTGGTTGGAGCAGCCGTACTCGATGATCGGCGTACCTGTCATCTGTGCCCCCACCTCCGACGAGGCGACCTACCTGTCGGGTCCGAGTGCGCTGTCGTTCCTCAACCTCCGCCAGGGCAAGCCGGTCAAGATGAGGTCGCCGGAGGTGGCGGCCAAGCACGAGTTCACCCCGATGGAACGCGAGATCGTCCGCAGCTGGCACGGGCCACTCGTCTGCGGTGATCCCGGTGACGTCCGCACGAAGCTGGAGGATCTGGTCGATCGCTACCGCGTCGACGAGCTGATGCTCACCACGATGGTGTACGACCAGTCGGATCGGCTGCGCTCGTACGCACTCGTCGCCGACGAGTGGGGCCTCGAACGGACGGCCACGGGTCAGGCGAGCGAGAGCCAGTCGGCCGACAGGTTGATGCCCGCCTGACCGTTGGTGCCCGCCTGACGGACGCTGGCCGACAGCGCCTCGAAGTACGCGTCGTAGCCCTTCTGACTGGGGTGGAACGTCGCCCCGCTCACTGCTGCGCCATCGAGCAACAGATCGTTGACGTAGCGATCGCGCTGCCAGAACCGGCAGGCGCCGTTGTTGTCGAACTGGTCGACCACGGGCACGAACTCGATGTCGGCACCGGTGTCGTCTGCAGCTGATCGGACCGCGTCGGCGATCGCCGCGTTCAGCACGTCGACCTGACCATCGACCCAGTCTGCCTCGTGGTGGTTGACGCCGGTGACGCCGTCGCACCAGTGGTCGCCGCTCTGCATCAGCCGCGGGTACCCGAGCACCCTGACGCCCACGTCGGGGTATCGCTCACCGATCGACGTGTAGAGGGCGGTGAGGTCCTCGGCAAGACCGTGGAGGTTGCCGATGCCGTTCCGATCGGTGTCGTCACAGGACAGGTCGGTGATGCACTCGAGCAGGACGTTCGGCCACGTGTCGCCCGAGAACGATCGGACATCGTTGCCGCCGACCGTCAGCACGAGCAGCGTGCCGTCGCCGTCGCCCTCGACGTCGGCGGCCTCGAGTTGGCCCTCGATGTCGGCGATCACCGCC